>CAYLGY010000053.1:0-17500 GCA_964383325.1 uncultured Rhizobiaceae bacterium | reverse complement strand
CACCAGATTGGCGATGGTCGACTTGCCGGCGCCCGATTCGCCGATCAGGCCGAGAACCCTGCCCTTTTCGAGGGTGAAGGAGACATCGTCGACAATGACCAGATCGCGCGACTCCTCGCCGGGCTCGTAGACGGTCGCCTCGATGCGCAGATTGCGGATGTCGAGCAGGACGGATTCGGGGACATCAGCCACTGCGCCCTCCCTTCAGGTCGGATGTGCGGTTCAGAACCCAGTCGGCGACCAGGTTGACCGAAATCGCCAGCGCGGAAATCGCCGCTGCCGGAATGAGCGCCGCCGGGATGCCGAAGACAATGCCTTCCTTGTTCTCGCGCACCATCGAACCCCAGTCGGCATCGGGCGGCTGCACGCCTAGGCCGAGGAAGGAAAGCGCCGACAGGAACAGTACGGCGAAAATGAAGCGCAGGCCGAGTTCGGCCACGAGCGGCGACAGGGCATTGGGCAGGATCTCGCGGAAGATGATCCAGCCCCGCCCCTCGCCGCGCAGCTTGGCGGCTTCGACGAAATCCATGACATTAATGTCGACGGCGACGGCGCGGGCGAGTCGATAGACGCGGGTCGAATCGAGCACGCCCATCACGACGACCAGGATCAGGATCGTCGACGGCAAAACCGACAGGACGACGAGCGCGAAGATCAGCGTCGGAATCGACATCAGGAGATCGACGAAACGCGACATCAGCTGGTCGATCCAGCCGCCAATGACCGCCGCGGCAAAGCCGAGGATGGAGCCAAGGCTGAAGGAGAGCGCCGTCGCCAGCGCCGCAATGGCGAGGGTGGTGCGCCCGCCATGGATCATGCGCGACAACAGGTCCCGGCCGAGATTGTCGGTGCCGAGCAGAAAGCGGTCGGAGGCCGGCTCCCAGACCCCGCCGACAATGGCCGAGGGCGAATAGGGTGCGATCCAGGGCGCGAGGATGGCGCTGGCCACGAACAGGGTCGTCAGGATGATCCCGATCCAGGCAGTTACGGGGATGCGTCGCAGACTCATCATCATGCCTATCTGGGATGCCGCAGGCGCGGGTTGGAAAGGATCGACACCACATCGGCGACAATGTTGAGGCTGATGTAGACCGCCGCAAAGATCAGGCCTACCGCCTGCACCACCGGCACATCGCGCTTGGCGACATGATCGACGAGATATTGCCCCATGCCGGGATAGACGAAGATCACCTCGACCACGACGACGCCGACAACCAGGAAGGCGAGGTTCAGCATGACCACATTGACGATCGGGGCAATCGCATTGGGCAAGGCATGGCGGCGGATGATCGCCGATTGCGACAGGCCCTTCAGCTCCGCCGTCTCGACATAGGCCGACTGCATGACATTGAGGATCGCCGCCCGCGTCATGCGCATCATGTGGGCAAGGACTACCAGCGTCAGCACCGTCGCCGGCAGCGCAATGGCACGCATCCGGTCGAGAAAGGGCATGCCGTCATAGACCGTCGAAACGCTCGGGAACCAGCCAAGCTTGACGGTGAAGAACAGGATCAGCACATAGCCGATGAAGAATTCCGGCAGCGACATGGAGGCGAGCGCAAGGCCGGAAATCGCCTTGTCCACCGGCCCGTTGCGGTAGCGCACCGCCAGAAGGCCGAGAATCAGGGACAGCGGCACGGACACCGCAGCAGCCCAGAAGGCCAGGAACAGCGTATTCCACAGGCGCGGCGCGATGGCCGAGGCGATGTCCCTGCGATTGGACAGCGCGGTGCCGAGATCGCCCGTCAGCACCCCGCCGAGCCAGCGGAAATAGCGCACGAAGGCGGAATCGTTGAGGCCAAGCTGCTCGCGCAGATTGGCAACGGCTTCAGGCGTCGCGGACTGGCCGAGAATCGAGGCCGCCACGTCCCCAGGCAGGATCTCCGTGCCGGCAAAGATCAGCACGGAAACCGCGAAGAGCAGCAGGACGCCCAGCGACACGCGCTGGGCTATCAGCTTCAGGACTTGTCCCACCCCGGCAAATCCCGGGTCACGCTTCGTCGAGCCAGACGCGGATCGCGGCCCGCAGGTTCGAGGTTTCGTGATTGGGATCCTTGACCCAGCCCTTGACCTCCTCGCGCCGCGCATCGAGGAAATCGTTGAACATCGGCAGGATCAACCCGCCCTCGTCACGCACCAGCAGCGCCGCCTCGCGATAGAGCTCGGCACGCTTGGCCTGATCGAGCTCGGCCCGCGCCGACAGGACGAGCTGGTCGAACTTCTCGTTGAAGAAGCGCGTGTCGTTCCAGTCGGCCCCGGAAATATAGGCGGTGGAATACATCGAATCCTGCGTCGGCCGGCCGCCCCAGTAGGAGGCGCAGAAGGGCTGCTTGTTCCAGACCTCGGTCCAGTAACCGTCTCCCGGCTCGCGCTGCACCTCGATCTGGATCCCGGCTGCCGCGGCCTGCTGCTGGAAGAGCTGCGCCGCATCGACCGCGCCGGGGAAGGCGACCTCGGAGGTGCGCAGGAGGATCGGCCCGTCATGCCCCGATTTCTGGTAATGAAACTTCGCCTGGTCCGGATCATAGGCGCGCTGTTCAATCCCGTCGGGGAACATCGCATAGGACTGGTTGATCGGGAAATCATTGCCGAGCGAGGCATGGCCCATCAGGATCTGTTGCACCATCTGTTCGCGATCGATCGCCAGCTTCAGCGCCATGCGCAGGTCGTAATTGTCGAACGGCGCCGTGTTGCAATGCATGATGAAGACGTAATGGCCCTTGGACGGCGTGCTCTCGATGGCAATGCCCGCCACGCGCTGCAAGAGTTCGACGGTCTTGGGCTCGACCCGGTTGATGATGTGCACCTGGCCGGACTGAAGCGCTGCGGTACGGGCCGTATTGTCGTTCATGACGATCACTTCGACCGAATCGACATGACCGACATCGTCGCGCCAATAGCCATCATAGCGGGTACTGACATGGCGCACGCCCGGCTCGTTGACCTCGACCCGGTACGGGCCGGTGCCGATGCCGGCATCTGCCTGGTCGTAGCCGCCATTGGGCTGGATGACGAGGTGGTAGTCGGTCAGGAGCAGCGGCAGGTCGGCATTGCCGCGCTGGAGGCGGATGACCACATTGTCCCCGTCGACGGCAACCTCGGAAATATCGCGCAGCACGCCGAGAGCGGCCGATTCGGTCTTTTCATCCGAATGACGCCGCAGGGTCTGGGCGACATCCTCGGCGTCCAGCTCCTTGCCATTATGGAAGGTGACGCCGCGGCGAACCTTGAAATGCCATTCGGCGGCGTCGGCGGAAGCTTCCCATGATTCGGCAAGGACCGGCTGCGGCGAACCGTCTTCCGGCGACTGGATCACCAGCAACTCCCCCCAGGTGGAACCGAAATTCTGCGGCACCTGCGTCAGCCATTTCGCCGGATCGAGGCTGTTGGTGGATTCGCCCCCGACCAGCCCCATCTTGAGATGGCCGCCCTTCTTCGGGCCCTGCGCACGGGCAATGTCGGCAAGCAGCGAATTGGCCGCGACGGCGCCCACGCCAAGGGCGGCAGCCCTGCCGAGAAAGTCGCGGCGGCTCAGCTTGCCCTCGGCGACGCGCTTCCCCAGATAGCTAAGTTCTTTGGTCATTGCAGTCCTCCCCAGTCGGCTTTCTCGAAAACGGTAACATGAATTGCCCGAATATTGAACGATTGCTCAACGCAATGGCAAGGCCGGACGGCCATTTTTCTTGTCCGGACCCCGTACGGCCGGCTCAGCCGCGCTTCCTGCGCCCGTAAAGTTCCAGCCTGTGATGGACGATCTCGTAGCCGAGCGAGTCGGCAATCTCGTGCTGCAATTCCTCGATCCGCTCGGAATGAAACTCGATGACATTGCCGGTATCGATGTCGATGAGATGATCGTGATGACCGCCATGGGTGGGCTCGAAACGCGACGGCCCGCCCTCGAAGGCATGACGCTGAATGGCGCCGTGGTCCTCCAGCAGCTTGAGGGTCCGGTAGATCGTTGACAGGGAAATGCTGTCATCATGGCGCACGGCCCGCCGGAACAGGGCCATGGCGTCGGGATGATCGTCGGTCGCCGCCAGGATGGACAGGATCACCCGCCTCGGCCGGGTGATTCGCACTCCCGCCTTGCGCAGGACGGCTTCATAATCCGGCTTCTTCAACTCGAAATTCCTTTCCGCGGCACGCCTGCCGAGCATAGCCAGTTGCAACGCTGTTGCAAATCAGGAACGGGCGCGTGACCGCCCGCGAACGCGGCGCGAGCGTTTCTTGTTGCAAACGATTTGCATTTGCATTGACATGGCCGGGCGTTTGAATAGATTGACGGGGAGAACCGGAAAGGATGCCGATGCGAAGACTGACCCTCGCCGCGCTTGCCCTTGCGCTCGCAGGATGGACGGCCCTGCCCGCCGCCGCAGAACGGCTGCGGGTCATCACCACCTTCACGGTCATCGCCGACATGGCCCGGAACATTGCCGGGGACCTGGCGGAAGTGGAATCGGTCACGCGGCCCGGCGCCGAGATCCACAATTACCAGCCGACACCCGGCGACCTGATGCGCGCGCAGGACGCCGACCTCATCCTGTGGAACGGGCTCGGCCTCGAATTGTGGTTCGAGCGCTTTCTCGCCAATCTGTCGGACGTTCCCGGAGTGGTGGTCAGCGAGGGAATCGAGACCCTGCCGATCGCCGAAGGCCCCTATGGCAACCAGCCCAATCCGCATGCCTGGATGTCGCCGGACAATGCGGCGATCTACATCCGCAATATCCGCGATGCCTTGAGCAAGCACGATCCGGCCAATGCCGAAACCTATCGCGCCAATGCGGAGGCCTATGCGCGCGAGGTCGACGCGGCAATCGCGCCGATCCGCGAGCAGCTGGCTTCGATCCCGCCCGAAAAGCGCTGGCTGGTGACGAGCGAGGGCGCCTTCAGCTACCTTGCCCGCGATTTCGGCCTGCGCGAGGCCTATCTCTGGCCGATCAATGCCGATGCGCAAGGCACGCCGCAGCAGGTGCGCAAGGTGATCGACCTGGTCCGCGAGCATGGCGTCGCCGCGATCTTCAGCGAAAGCACGGTGCCGGACGGTCCGGCGCGGCAGGTGGCGCAGGAGACGGGCGCTCGCTACGGCGGCGTTCTCTACGTGGATTCGCTGAGCGAGGCGGACGGGCCGGTGCCGACCTATCTCGACCTGCTGCGCGTGACCGCCGCGACCATTGCCGAGGGACTGGCCCGATGACTTCCGCCGCTCCGCAAGCAGCCGAGGGACTTGCGGCGGAGGGCGTCACCGTGATCTACCGGAACGGCCTCAAGGCGCTGGACAATGTCAGCTTTGCGATCCCCCGCGGCTCGGTGACGGCGCTGGTCGGCGTCAACGGTTCCGGCAAGTCCACCCTTTTCAAGGCGATCATGGGATTTGTCCCGCTCAACGCCGGCAGCGTGCGCATTCTCGGCAAGCGTTCGGCGCAAGCCCTGCGCCGCAACGAGGTGGCCTATGTGCCGCAGAGCGAGGAAGTCGACTGGACCTTCCCGGTGCTGGTCGAGGATGTCGTCATGATGGGACGGTTCGGACGCATGAACTGGCTGCGGCGACCTACCGCAACCGACCGCGAACGGGTCGACGCCGCGCTCGAAAGGGTCAGGATGACGCCCTATCGCCGGCGCCAGATCGGCGAACTCTCCGGCGGCCAGAGAAAGCGCGTCTTTCTCGCCCGGGCGCTGGCGCAGGATGCGACGGTCATCCTGCTCGACGAGCCCTTCACCGGCGTCGACGTGACCACCGAGGAGGAAATCGTCGCCCTGCTGGCGGCATTGCGCCGCGAAGGCCGGATCATGCTGATCTCGACCCATAATCTGGGCAGCGTGCCCGATTTCTGCGACCGGACCATCCTGATCAACCGCTCGGTGCTGGCGGCGGGGCCGACAGAGGAAGTCTTTACCCGCGCAAATCTCGAACGCGCCTTTGGCGGGGCGCTCCGCCATGTAACGCTGCACGGCAGCGACCTGCATGAGGACGAGGACAGCCGCCAGGTCACCGTCATCAGCGACGACGAGCGGCCGCTGGTCCTCTACGGCGAACCGGAGGACAGGGACGCGAAATGACCGGGCTGCTGGCGCCATTCGGCTATGAATACATGCTGAATGCCATGTGGGTCAGCGCGCTCGTCGGCGGCGTGTGCGCCTTTCTCTCCGCCTATCTGATGCTGAAGGGCTGGTCGCTGATCGGCGATGCGCTTTCGCATTCGATCGTCCCGGGAGTTGCCGGCGCCTACATGCTCGGCCTGCCCTTCTCGATCGGCGCATTCCTCTCCGGCGGGCTGGCGGCAGCGGCAATCCTCCTGCTCAACCGGCAGACCCGGCTGCGCCAGGACACGATCATCGGCATCATCTTCACGTCCTTTCTCGGCCTCGGCCTGTTCATGGTTTCCGTCTCGCCGGCGCCGATCAGCATCGACACCATCGTGCTGGGCAACGTCCTCGCCATCCGGCCCGCCGAGACGTTGCAACTCGTCATCATCGGCGGCGTCACGCTTGCGATCCTGCTCGTCCGGTGGAAGGACCTGATGATCGTGTTCTTCGACGAGAACCACGCCCGGTCGGTGGGAATTTCGCCAGGCTGGAACAAGGCGCTGTTCTTCACCTTGCTCAGCGCCTCCTGCGTGGCGGCCATGCAGACGGTCGGCGCCTTCCTCGTCATCGCCATGGTCGTGACGCCGGGGGCAACCGCCTATCTCCTCACTGACCGCTTCCCGAGGCTGATCGTCATCTCCGTCGCAATCGGCACGCTCACGGCCTTTGCCGGCGCCTATGCGAGCTATTTTCTCGACGGCGCCACCGGCGGCATCATCATCCTTTTGCAGACGCTGATCTTCCTGCTGGCCTTCCTGCTGGCCCCGAAGCACGGCTACCTCGCAGCGCGGCGACAGGCGCGGCGGGCGCTGGAGGCGGACAGATGAACGGCTGGGTCGAGCCTCTGCTGCTGCCGTTCCAGTTTCCCTTCATGCAGCAGGCCTTCATCATTGCGATCCTCGTCGTGGTGCCGGCCTCGATCCTGTCCTGCTTCCTGGTGCTGAAGGGCTGGGCCCTGATGGGCGACGCCATCTCCCATGCGGTCCTGCCCGGCATGGCGCTCGCCTTTCTCGGCGGGATCCCGGTTGCCGCCGGCGCCTTTGCCGCCGGAATGGCCTGCGCCCTTGCGACCGGCTTCCTCGCCGACCACAGCCGCGTCAAGCAGGATACGGTGATGGGCATCGTCTTTTCCGGCATGTTCGGGCTCGGCATCGTGCTGATCACCGCCATCCCGACCGGCATCCACCTGCATCACGTGCTCTTCGGCAACATGCTCGGCATTTCCTGGCGCGACATCGCGGAAACCGGGCTGATTGCGGCGCTCGTGATCTTCATCCTCCTGCTGAAATGGCGCGACTTCCTGTTGCACGCCTTCGACCCGCAACATGCCAGCGCCATCGGCCTGCCGGTCCGGTGGCTGCATTACGGGCTGCTCGCCATCATCGCGCTCACCATCGTCGCCGGGCTGAAGGCGGTGGGCGTGCTGCTCGTCATCTCGGTCCTCATCACGCCGGGAGCGTGCGCCTATCTTCTTACCCGGCGCTTCGGACGCATGCTGCTGCTTGCGGCGCTGATCGGCGCGGTTGCCGCCATTGGCGGGGTCTATCTCAGCTTTCATCTCGACAGCGCGCCCGCGCCCACCATCGTCCTCGTCCTGACGGCAATCTTCATGCTCGCCTTGCTGCGGGGACGAGCCTGAATGCCGAAAGTGGGTTTCGCCTGTATTGAATGATACAGCCAAAAGTCCCATAGCAATGAGATAGCTTGCGGCCCCGTGATTGTCTGGAGAAGGAGAGCATGGCGCAACCTTTCATCGCCGTTTCAGCCGATTCCCGTGAATTCAACGGCATTCGCTGGCATGCCGTGCAGGAAACCTACCTGGAAGCAGCACTGGAGGCAGCCGGCGTCGCTCCGCTGATCGTCCCTGCATTCGGTGCGGAACGGCTGGATCTGGACGCCTTGCTGCAAATGGTGGACGGGGTTCTCCTGACCGGCTCGCGCAGCAATCTCGATCCGTCGCTCTATGGCAAGACCGCAACGGAGGAGAACGGGCCCTATGACCGGATGCGCGATGCGACCACCCTGCCCCTGATCGGCAAGGCACTCGAACGGGGCGTGCCGATCCTCGCCATCTGCCGCGGCATGCAGGAACTCAATGTCGCGCTCGGCGGCACGCTCGTCAGCGAGATCCAGGAGATCGACGGCAATCTCGACCATCGCGCCGCCGGCCCGGACCGGCCCGAGGACGAGCGCTACGCGATCCACCACCCGGTCGAGGTGCGGCCGGACGGATGCCTCGCGCGACTGGTCGGCGCAGGCCGCATCGAGGTCAATTCCCTGCATCGCCAGGCCATCGGCAAGCTTGCCGACCGGCTCGTCGTCGAAGCCGTGGCCCCGGACGGGATCATCGAGGCGGCATCGGTCCGCGATGCGCGCGGCTTTGTGCTGGCAACGCAATGGCATCCGGAATACTGGGTGCGCACCGATGCCCCGTCGGCGAGCATCTTCAAGGCCTTCGGCGATGCCGTGCGGGAACACCAGGCCGCCCGCATCGGCGCGGCGCTCGCTGCGGAATAGGGAGCTTCCAGCCGAAGGGGGTCCAGCTCACATGCCATCGGGCGGCCGGCCGGTGGACTGGCGTACCTGCAGTTCCGGCCGGATCAGCGCCTGCTCGGACGCAACCGCGATGCCGCTCAGCCGGTCCAGCAAGGCGCGGGCGGCCAGCCGCCCGACCTCGCGCTGGCCATTCCATACCGTGGTCAGGGCGGGCATGGCGATCATGGCTTCCTCCAGGTCATCATAGCCGGTGACGGAGATGTCGCGACCCGGCACCAGCCCGGCGCGGGCAAGGCCGCTCATCAGACCGATCGCAACCAGATCGCTCCAGCAGACCGCCGCAGTCGGCTTGTCCGGCAGTGCAAGGAACCGGCCCGTGATCTCGAAGCCGGCCTGCTTGGTGCGCGGACCAGCCAACCGCCAGTGCGGCTTCACTTCCAGGCCGGCCCGTTCCATTGCGACGACATAGCCGCGATAGCGCTCGCGACCGGTCGAGGTGTCGTCCGTGCCCCCGATCATGGCGATGCGCCGATGGCCGAGCCCGATCAGATGGTCCGTCGCCAGGCCGATTCCATGGGCATCGTCGCCCCGAAAGACCGGGACGGCCGTGTTCGGCACGGTACGGGCAATCAGTACGACGGGCAGCGCATTGCGCTCCGCCAGCGCGATGTCTTCCGGCGGCGTGCCGATCGCGGGGGACATGATCACCCCATCGGCGCCAAGTTGCAGCAGCGTATCGATGAAGGTGCGCTGCTTCTCCACCTTGTCATAGTGATTGCAGAGAATGAAGGTCTGCCGCGACCGGTCGAGTTCACGCTCGATGGAACGCAGGATCTCGGCATAGAACGGGTTCATGATGTCGTGCACGACGACGCCGACAATGCCGGAACGGGAAGTGCGCAGGCTGGCGGCGCGGCGATTGTAGATATAGCCGATGGCCCGGGCATGCGCCTTGATGCGCTCGCGGGTGGCATCGGCGACAAGCGGACTGTCGCGCAGGGCCAGCGATACGGTGGCGGTCGACACACCCAGCGCATCCGCGATGGTCGACAGTTTGATCTTCTGGGCCAGCGATCCGCTCCCGGGGCGTGACAAGATGGAATTAAACTGTTTAAAGGCTCCATAGCATCCGGCCTTCGGAAATCAAGTCCCGATCGAGATCTGGAACAGGACATGTCGCGGAACGACCTCATCGCCATCCTGCCGCTGGGCGCCACCGAACAGCACGGCGCGCATCTGCCGCCGGAAACGGACACGATCATTGCAGAGGCCGTGGCAAAGCGCGCGGTCGCGCGCCTGCCGGCGGAGATTGCGGTGGAGATCCTCGCCGCCGAGCCGGTCGGCTATTCGATCGAGCACCTCGATTTTCCCGGAACGCGCAGCCTGGCCTTCGACGAGGCCGTGCATCGCTGGATCGCGATCGGAGAGGCGCTGCATGATCGCGGCATCCGCAAATTCGTCATGCTGAACGCGCATGGCGGCAATTCGCCGCTGATGACCATCGTCGCAACGGAACTGCGCGTGCGCCGGTCCATGCTGGCCGTGGCGACGAGCTGGACACGTTTCGGCCATCCGGCTGGCCTGGTACCGGAGGAGGAACGGGCCTTCGGCATTCATGGCGGGCTGGTCGAGACCTCGGTCATGCTGGCGCTGCGCCCGGAGGCGGTCGACATGAAGCGGGCGGGGAACATGGATTCGCGCCAGCGGGAATTCGCCCGGCGCTTCCGACATCTGCGCGCCTATGGCCCGCACGCCTTCGGCTGGAAGATGGGCGACCTCAATGAGGCGGGCGTTGCCGGCAATGCGGCGGCGGCGTCGGCACAGGCAGGAGAAGCGCTGCTCGACCATGCCGCCGGCGAATTTGCCCGGCTGCTGCTCGACATGCATGCATTCGACCCGGACGATTTCCGATAAAATCAGTTTCAAGAATAAATGGGCTGGCCGAACTCCGGCACATTGGCATAATCGCGCATCGTTGCGGAAAGTGACTGGAGGGAAATGGTCGTGCCCGAGGCTCCGAGATACCCACGTGACATGCGCGGATACGGGAGCAATCCCCCCGATCCGCAATGGCCCGGAGACGCGGCCATCGCGGTGCAGTTCGTCATCAATTACGAAGAGGGCGGAGAGAACTGCATCCTGCACGGCGACGCGGCCTCGGAAGCGTTCCTGTCGGAAATCGTCGGGGCGGCGCAATGGCCCGGCCAGCGGCACTGGAACATGGAATCCATCTATGAATATGGCGCCCGGGCCGGCTTCTGGCGCCTGCACCGGATCTTCACCGAAGCGGGGATCCCGGCCACGGTCTATGGCGTCGCCACCGCGCTGGCGCGCAGTCCCGAACAGGTCGCGGCCATGCAGGAAGCAGGATGGGAAATCGCCAGCCATGGCTACAAATGGATCGAGTACAAGGACGCCGAACCCGAGGAGGAGCTGCACCATCTGCGCGAAGCAATCCGCATCCATGCCGAGGCGACCGGGGAGCGGCCGCTGGGCTACTATCTCGGGCGGGCCAGCATCCACACGGTCGAGCTTGCGGCCAGGGAAGGCGGTTTCGAATATCTGTCGGATTCCTACGCCGATGACCTGCCCTACTGGCTGGAGACGGATCCGAGCCCGCAGCTGATCATTCCCTATACGCTCGACGCCAATGACATGCGCTTCGCGACCGCCCAGGGCTTCAATTCCGGCGACCAGTTCTTCGCCTATCTGCGCGACAGTTTCGACCTCCTCTACGAGGAGGGCCTCGCCGGCCGGCCGAAAATGCTGAATATCGGCCTGCATTGCCGGCTTGCGGGCCGTCCGGGGCGGGCGAAGGCGCTGCAACGGTTCATTGACCATGTCCTGAGCCATGAACGGGTCTGGGTCACCCGGCGCATCGACATTGCCCGCCACTGGCGCCAGCGGCATCCGCACCGGCCACCGGCGCTGCGTCCGTCGAAGATGAGCCACGAAGCGTTCATCGCCGAGTTCGGCAATGCCTTCGAGGAATCGCCCTGGATCGCCGAGGCGGCGCATGCAGGCGAACTCGGACCGGCCCATGACAGCGCCATCGGGCTGCACAATGCGCTGGCGCGGGTCTTTCGCGCCGCGCCCAGCGAGCGACGGATGGCGGTTCTGAAGGCCCATCCGGACCTCGCCGGCCGGCTGGCGCAGGCGAAGCGCCTGACGGCAGAATCGGCGGCGGAACAGGCCTCGGCCGGGCTCGACCTGCTCACCGATGCGGAACGCGAGACGTTCACGCAGCTCAACGGCGCCTACACGGAAAAATTCGGCTTTCCCTTCATCATCGCCGTGCGCGGCCTCGGCAAGGACGAGATCCTGGCCAGCTTCCGGCAGCGGCTCGGGAACGACGCAGAAACCGAGTTCGACACGGCCTGCCGCCAGGTGGAACGGATCGCGCTCCTGCGCCTGCAGGAGAAGCTGGCGGACCGGGAGGGTGAGAAATGACAGCGAACTACGCGATTCCGGCAGATGGCCTGCCCCGGCAGACGGAGCTCCTGTCCGGCCGCGCAGTGTTCACCGAGGCCTATGCGGTGATCCCGAGAGGGGTGATGCGCGACATCGTGACCAGCTTCCTGCCTTTCTGGGAGGGCACGCGGGCCTGGATCCTTGCCCGGCCGATGTCGGGATTTGCCGAGACATTCTCGCAATATGTCGTGGAGGTCGCGCCCGGCGGCGGCAGCGACCGTCCCGAGACCGAGGCGGGCGTCGAGGCGGCCCTGTTCGTCGTCGACGGGCAATTGTCCCTGGTCATCGACGGCGAGAACCATGTGCTCAGCCCGGGCGGCTTTGCCTATGTCCCGCCCTCGGCGCGCTGGACGCTACGCAATTCCGGCGCCGCGCCCGCCCGCTTTCACTGGTTCCGCAAGGCCTATGAGGCCGTCGAGGGCCTCGGCGAGCCGGAAGCCCATATCGCCAGCGACCGCGAGATCGCGCCCGATCCCATGCCGGATACGCAAGGCCGCTGGGCGACGACGCGCTTCATGGACCCGGCCGACCTGCGTCACGACATGCACATCACCATCGTCACGCTGGAGCCCGGGGCCGTCATCCCGTTCTGCGAGACCCATGTCATGGAGCACGGGCTTTACGTGCTGGAAGGCAAGGCAGTCTACCGGCTCAATCGCGACTGGGTCGAGGTCGAGGCGGGCGATTTCATGTGGCTGCGCGCCTTCTGCCCGCAAGCCTGCTATGCCGGGGGGCCAGGCAGGTTCCGTTACCTGCTCTACAAGGATGTCAACCGCCACCCGAAAGTGGGAGGGATCCGCCGATGACGCGACGCATCCTGGCGCAACCGCTGACGCGGGCATCCTTTGCGCCGTTCGGCGACGTCATCTCGACCGAAGGCGCCGAATGTTTCCCGATCAATGACGGGCGCTGCCAGCGCTATCACGATCTGGCGCGGGTGGAGGCGATCGGCGAGGCGGCGCGGGTCCTGATCAATCTGTTCCGCAGCGAACCCGCCAGCCTGCCCCTGCGCCTGCCGATGGTCGAGCGACATCCGCTCGGCAGCCAGGCCTTCGTGCCGCTGGAAGGCCGGCCTTTCCTCGTCGTGGCCTGTCCGGACGAGCAAGGCCGTCCCGGAGCGCCGGTGGCCTTCCTGACCTCCGGCAGCCAGGGCATCAATTTCCATCGCAATGTCTGGCATGCGCCGCTGGCGCCTCTGGATGGGCGGCAGGATTTCCTGGTCGTCGACCGCGGCGGCGGCGGTGTCAATCTCGAGGAGCATCATTTCGCCGAGCCCTACGAGATCGTGCTTCCCGATCCGGATGCGTCCGCATGAACGGATCCCGCACATGATCCGGCGAACATGGCGCGGGCGATGGACGATCCTGGCGGCGGCGCTCCTGCTCGCGCCGGTCGCGGCCGCCCGCGCCGATCTCATCTTTCCGGCCCTTTCCTATCGCAGCGGTCCCTATGCTTCCGGCGGCAGCGCCTTCGCCGATGGCTTTGAGGACTATTTCACCCTGCTCAACGAGCGCGATGGCGGCATCAATGGCGTGCGCATCCAGGTGCCCGAATGCGATACCGGCTACAATTCCGACCGCGGCGCCGAATGCTACGAGGCGATCCGCGGACTGAATCCACTGCTGATCCAGCCCTTGTCGACGAGCCTTGCCGCGCGCATCCTGCCGCGCGCGAGCGCCGACGGCGTACCGGTGCTCAGCATGGGCCATGGCCGAGCCGCCTTCGCCGATGCCTCCGTCTTTCGCTGGGCGTTCAATTTTCCGGCCCATGCCTGGGACGCGGCCACGATCATCGTGGAGTTCATGCGGAGCGAGGCGGGCGGAAGCCTTGCCGGCAGGCGCATCGCGCTCGTCCATCTCAATTCGCCCTATGGGCAGGAGCCGATACCGATCTTTCGCGAACTGGCCCGCAAGCACCGTTTCGGCCTGCGCGTCCATGCGGTGGACCATCCGGGCCAGGAGCAGAAGGCCGTCTGGGAGCGCATTGCCGCGGAAGCGCCGGATTTCGTCGCCCTTTGGGGCTGGGGAATCATGAGCCGCATTGCGCTTGAGGAAGCGTTGCGGGTCGGCTTCCCCGCCGGGCGGATCATCGGCAATTGGGGAGCGGCAACGGATGCCGAAATCCTTGACGCCGGCGCCGGCGCGGAGGGCTACCGCGCGCTGCTGTTCCACAGAACGGGACGCGGATTTCCGCTCTATGAGGACCTGCAGAAATATGTGTACGACACCGGCAAGGCCGCCGGAAACGGCGCCAATGCGGGAACGGCGCACTATAATTCGGGCCTCTATGCGGCGGTGCTCGCGGCCGAGGCGGCCCGCACCGCGATGCGGCGCAACGATACGACCGAAATCACCCCGGCAATGATGCGCGACGGGCTGGAAGCGCTGCGCATCGACAAGGCGCGCATGCAGCGCCTCGGCCTGCCGGAATTCGCTCCGGAGATCGCCCTGAGCTGCACCGATCATGGCGGTCCGGGCCGCGCCGCCATCTATCGCTGGGACGCGCAGGAACGGGCCTGGCGTCAGGTCACGGATTTCCTGGAACCCGACCGGGAACTGCTCGAGCCGCTGATTCGCGCCAGCGCGGCAGCACTTGCCGAGGCATTGGAAGCCGGCGTGCAGGCGGTGGAATGCGCCCGGTAATGCCGACCACCCTCCGATGGTCCGCTCCATCCGGGTTTTCCACATATAAGCTCATTCTATACTAAGTGGCTGCACTGGCGGCAGTTGAACGCGCGCGCAGCATCCAACCGCGTCGATTGCTGCCGGAACGCTGGCCGTTGCGACAATCGAACCATTGCTCTTGCAGTCGAATTTGGGTATGTCGCGTGCGGAGAAATCGGAGTTGACCATGTCTGACGATACACAAACGGGGCAATTGGAACTGGGCGCGCCCATGGATTATTCCGAGCACGAACGGACATTCCGCCTGTTCGTCGGCCTGGCCAAGTATCTGTCGCTCGGCTCGGCCGCATTGCTGGCAGCAATGGCGTTCGGATTCTTCACCAGTGCCGGTTTCTTCTCGGCAACCATCCTGTTCATCCTGATCTTCGCAGCCGGATGGTATCTCCTGCGCTGACCGACTTGAGGAATTTCCCGTAGAGCCCGCGAATCAGGCCGGTTGCTCCGGATCGGTACGCGAAGAGGAGGCTGAATTGACGCAAACGGTTTTTGTGGCCCGCGAATCCGCGGCAGGGGAGAGCCGCGTTGCCGCCTCGCCGGAGACGGTCAAGCGCATGCTGCGCCTGGGGTTGCGGGTCGTGGTCGAAGCCGGCGCGGGAACGCTGGCGCGCATTCCCGATGCCGAGTACCAGGCAGCGGGCGCAGAGATCGGCAGCGCCGCCGATGCATCGTCCGCCGATGTCGTCCTGCGGGTGCGCCGGCCGGACAGCGCCGAGCTGACCCGCTATCGCCGCGGCGCCGTGCTCCTCGCCATGATGGACCCGCACGGAAACGAGGCCGCCATCCGGGAAATGGCCGCCGCGGGCCTTTCGGCTTTCGCCATGGAACTGATGCCGCGCATCACCCGCGCCCAGTCCATGGACGTGCTTTCCAGCCAGGCAAACCTTGCCGGCTATCGCGCCGTGATCGAGGCGGCGGCGCTGTATGACCGCGCCTTTCCGATGATGATGACCGCTGCCGGAACCGTTCCGGCTGCGCGCGTCTTCGTCATGGGCGCGGGCGTTGCCGGCCTGCAGGCCATCGCCACTGCCAGGCGCCTCGGCGCCGTCGTCACCGCGACGGATGTGCGCGCGGCGGCAGGCGAGCAGGTGCAGTCGCTCGGCGCGAAATTCATCATGACGGACGCGCTGAAGGACGCCTCGGGCGAAGGCGGCTATGCACGCGAACTGACCGAAGCCGAAAAGCAGGCGCAGGCGGAACTGGTCGCCGGCCATATCGCGCAGCAGGACATCGTCATTACCACTGCCCTCATTCCGGGCCGGCCTGCGCCGAGGCTGGTGACCGATGCGATGGTGCGCTCGATGCGCCCGGGCTCGATCCTCGTCGACCTCGCGGTCGAGCGTGGCGGCAATGTCGAAGGCTCCGAGCCGGGCGCGGTCGTCGAGCGCGGCGACGTGCGCATCATCGGCCATGTCAATCTCGCCGGAAGACTCGCAGCCTCGGCTTCGCTGCTCTATGCGCGGAACCTGCATGCGTTCCTCGAGACCATGGTCGACAAGGAAGCGAAGACGGTCAAGGTCGATCCGTCCGACGAGCTGGTCGCGGCAACGCTGTTGACCCATGGCGGCACGGTCGTCCACCCCGCATTCGGCGGCGGCGGCGCCGCACCGGCGGCGGCGCAGAATGTCGCCGGCGAGAGCACAGGAGATGCAGCGAATGGCTGAAACCAGGATCGGCCAGGCCCTTGACCGGCTTGAGGAGGCGGCGCAGGCCGTGCGCGCCACGGTGGAAAGCGAAGGCATTGCGGATGCCGCCGGGGCCGCGGCACATGCCGTTACCGGCGTGGATCCGTTCATCTTTCGCCTGGCAATCTTCGTGCTGGCGATCTTCGTCGGCTATTATGTCGTCTGGTCCGTCACCCCTGCCCTGCATACGCCGCTGATGTCGGTGACAAACGCCATTTCCTCGGTGATCGTGGTGGGGGCCCTGCTTGCCGTTGGACTCTCGGCCAGCGGGCTTGCGACCGGCTTCGGCTTCGTGGCGCTGGTGCTGGCCAGCATCAATATTTTCGGCGGCTTCCTCGTCACCCAGCGCATGCTGGCCATGTACAAGAAAAAAGAGAAGTGAGGGGCAACCCATGAGCGTGAACCTGGCTGCCTTTCTCTATCTCGTCTCCGGTGTCCTCTTCATCCTGGCGCTGCGCGGCCTGTCCCATCCGACAACCAGCCGGCAGGGGAACCTGTTCGGCATGGCCGGCATGGCGATCGCCATCGTCACGACCCTTGCGCTGGCTCAGCCGACGGCCGGCGGATTTGGCCTGATCCTGCTCGGACTGGCGCTCGGCGGGGCGATCGGCGCGGTGATTGCCCGCAAGATCGCGATGACGGCGATGCCGCAGCTCGTCGCGGCATTCCACTCGCTGGTCGGCCTTGCGGCGGTCCTGGTGGCCGCCGCGGCAATCTATGCGCCGGAGAGCTTCGACATCGGCCTGCCCGGCACGATCCATGCGCAGGCGCTGATCGAGATGTCGATCGGCGTTGCCATCGGCGCCATCACCTTTACCGGATCGATCATCGCCTTCCTGAAGCTGGACGGGCGCATGTCCGGCAAGCCGATCCTGCTGCCGGGACGCCATGTCATCAATCTTGGGCTTGCCGTGCTGCTGGTCGCGCTGATCGTGGCCCTGGTCCTGACCGAGAGCCATTTCGTCTTCTGGCTGATCGTCATTGCGTCGCTGCTGCTGGGCGTGCTGATCATCATCCCGATCGGCGGCGCCGACATGCCGGTCGTGGTCTCGATGCTCAACAGCTACTCCGGCTGGGCGGCGG
>CAYLGY010000052.1:0-19702 GCA_964383325.1 uncultured Rhizobiaceae bacterium | reverse complement strand
TCCCGGCGCTTCGCCGATCACCATCAGCGGCGCGTCGGGGTTGCCGTCGCCGAAGACGAGCCGCGAAGCGGTGAATTTGAGATTGCAGCCGTCAAAGCCATCCATGTGCCCGCGCAGTTCCGCAAGCGTTGCCGCGCCGGCGGCCAGATCGCGGGCGAGGAGCGCCTGACCGTCGGCAGGGACCGCAAGCGCCTGCGGTGCCCGCGCCGGGGCGGCAGGGGGCGTGACAGACGGAGCGCCAGACGGAGCGGCGGAGGGAGCGGAAGGCGCAGCAGCCAGGCTGCCGGCAGAAGGCTCGAATCGGTTGACAGGGAGATCGTCGAGCGCCGCATCGACCCCCGCATCCCGATAGAAGAGCAGCAATTCGCGCCAGCCAGACATGATGATGGGGTGACAGAAAGCCCGTCATTTCGCAAGCCGTGCGAGGCACGGTGGCGCATTTTCCCGCCAGATGCCCTTTACAGCAGAGACTGATGGGATATGAGCATCCATTGGAATTCAGCGCCCGCAGGCGCGTCAAGCTGGCAATGAGGAAAGGTGAGGGAATGGCGGAAGTCGAGCGCGACAGCATGGAGTTCGATGTCGTGATCGTTGGCGCCGGCCCGGCGGGACTCGCGGCTTCGATCCGTCTGAAGCAGGTCAATCCGGAGCTGTCCGTACTGGTACTGGAGAAGGGTGCGGAGGTTGGCGCCCATATTCTCTCGGGCGCAGTCGTGGATCCTGCAGGGATCGACAGGCTGCTGCCCGGCTGGCGCGAGGAGGAGGGGCATCCCTTCCGCACGCCGGTGACGCAGGACGAGTTTCTCGTCCTCGGCCCCGCCGGTTCGCTGCGGCTGCCGAACTTCCTGATGCCGCCCCTCATGAACAATCATGGCAATTTCATCGTGTCCCTCGGCAATGTCTGCCGCTGGCTGGCGGAAAAGGCAGAGGCGCTGGGGGTCGAGATCTATCCCGGCTTTGCTGCCGCCGACCTGATCTATGATGAAAACGGCGCGGTGGCCGGCGTCATTACCGGCGACATGGGCGTCAATCGTGACGGCACGCCCGGTCCGAATTTCCAGCCGGGCATGGCGCTTCTCGGGAAATACACGCTGATCGGCGAGGGCGCGCGAGGCTCCCTCGCCAAGCAGCTTATTGCCCGCTTCCAGCTCGCCGATGGGCGCGAGCCGCAGAAATACGGCATCGGGCTCAAGGAATTGTGGCAGGTTGCGCCGGAGCGGCATCGTCCCGGCCTTGTCCAGCATTCCACGGGCTGGCCGCTCGATTCGCGCACCGGCGGCGGCTCGTTCCTCTATCATCTCGAGGACAACCTCGTCGCCGTCGGCTTCGTCGTTCATCTGAACTACCGAAACCCCTATCTGTCGCCGTTCCGCGAGTTCCAGCGCTTCAAGACGCATCCGTCGGTCGCGCCGACCTTTGAAGGCGGAACGCGGCTGGCCTATGGTGCGAGAGCAATCAGCGAGGGCGGCTTCCAGTCGGTTCCCAAGCTGACCTTTCCCGGCGGCGCGCTGCTCGGCTGCTCGGCTGGTTTTGTCAATGTGCCGCGGATCAAGGGCTCGCACAATGCCGTCCTGTCCGGGATCCTGGCGGCAGAAGCGGTTGCCGCGGCGATCTCCGCCGGCCGCGCGGGCGACGAGATCACGGAATATGAGGAAGGCTGGCGCGCCTCGGCCATTGGGCGCGACTTGCGCAAGGTTCGCAACGTCAAGCCGCTGCTGTCGAAATTCGGCACCAATCTCGGTACCCTGCTCGGCGGCTTCGACATGTGGCTGAATACGCTTTTCGGCGGATTGTCGTTGTTCGGTACGCTCGGACATGGCAAGAGCGACGCACAAAGCCTTGAGCCGGCCCGCCTTCACAAGCCGATTGCCTATCCGAAACCCGATGGCGTTCTGACTTTCGACCGGGCTTCCTCGGTATTTCTGTCGAATACGAATCACGAGGAAAACCAGCCGGTTCATCTGCAATTGCTCGATCCCGATCTGCAGAAGCGCTCGGAATTGCATGAATTCGCCGGGCCGTCGACGCGCTACTGCCCGGTGGGCGTCTATGAATGGGTGGATGAAGCCGGCAATCCGATTGCGGACGAGCAACTGGCCGGGGCCGCGGATGCGCGGTTCGTCATCAATGCGCAGAACTGCATCCACTGCAAGACCTGCGACATCAAGGACCCCAACGGCAACATCAACTGGGTGCCGCCGCAGGGCGGAGAAGGCCCCGTCTATCCGAACATGTAGCGGAGCTGCGCGCTGACTTGATCCTCTCCAGGCTTCCTGCCGCGGCGCTTTCCTTCCTGACGGTCCTGATGCCGCCAGGGGCAGGCAGCGCCGAGGTGCAGGTTCGGGTCACGCAGGAGGAATATTCCGTCAGCGGAAAGGACGGAGCCGCGATCATGCGGCAGATCCGGCGCAAGGGCCCGACGCACGGAACGATCGGCAGGGCCATCGCCCAGACGCGCTACACGCTCGACTATGGCTATGATAGCGCGGCCGCGCACGGCCGTTGCCATGTCATCGATCCATGGGTGCGCCTCGGCATCGTCTTTGTCTATCCCCGTCTCGATGGCGCCGTGTCACCTGAACTGCGCCAGCGCTGGGAAGCATTTCTGGAAGGGGCGAAGGCGCATGAGAAGGGCCATGCGGAACTTGCGGTCGAGATGGCCGAGGCTGTCGACGCGGCCCTCCGGCAGGCGAGCTTTCCTGGCAGCAAGGGTTGCACCAGCCTGAAGGCGGCCGTCGATCGCGAGGTCCGGAGGATCTTCGGCGCCCATGAGGCCCGGCAACGCAAATTCGACCGGACCGAGCATCGGCAAGGCGGGCCCGTCGAGCGAATCGTCGATTCGCTGAAGGGGGAAGCTGCGCGCGCATATCAGCGCCCGGGGCGCTGAAACCAGCCGGAACGGACAGATACAGGCAACTCTCGCACCGGCCGCTTTGCGAAAATTTCTGGCCGCGCCGGGGCGCGAGTAAGAAATAGCACACTGCGCCGCCGACGGTTGCACTAACCTTCCCCGATCAGCTTCGCTGGGCGTCATGTTGCCCGGCCATTGTGGGGGGAGAGACTGCAATGATGCGTGTTCTGGGTTGCGTACAGGCAGGATCGGAGGAGTAGGCCATGAAGATGAACTGGTGGAATCTGTTCAGCAGGCCGACCTTCCGAGGCAAATCCAACGTCTTGGCCGGGAGCGGATCGACGCGCGGCAATGTTACGACCATGCATGTGGCCACGACCAGTACTGCCGGTCGCAAGGGCAGGCCGTTGGTGCGTGAGACGGTGGTGCCCAAGCAAGGCGAGCGTACCAACTGGAACAAGGAGGCGGCGCGGCTGATCCAGGAGGTAAAGTCGCATCAGCGCAAGCTTCTCCTCGGGACGAATCCGGTCAACCGCATCCAGGGCATGGGAAGTGACGGCCAGATCCGGACGGTCGAGCCCCGGAAGCCGAGCCAGACCGAGGTGGAGAAAACCAACAAGGAGTTCGCACGGCTTGCGGGCGAAATTTCCACCCTGCTGACCCAGGCGCGACAGGTCGACGTCAAGAATCCGCAACAAAGTCATAATGGCAGTCCGCTGATCATCCGGGAGTTGCTGCGGCAGCTTGTCATCTGTGAATTGCCGCATCTGACCTCGCGCCTGCCGGCGGGCGAGTTCGAAGCGATGATCTCGGAGCTGTTCGAATTCCATGAACGTCTTGTCGAGCTGGGCAAGCCGGTCGAATTCGCCACGGCGATCAATCGGCTTGTCGCGCATACGCGCGCCCGTGACGAGCAGCTGGAATCGCTGCGCGAGCGAATAGCCAAGGCGCCGGGGCGCAAGATCTCCAAGCAGGAGTTTGATCAGCAGAAACGCCTTCTGGAGGAGAAATTACGGGAGAAAATGATCTCCGATCCAACTACGCCGACCTTGCAGACCATCCGCCAGGAACTCGATCAGTTCGTGGAGAGATGGGAGAATTCCCGTGAGTCCCTCACCGAAAGGCTGGAACAGAAAACCCATTTGATGATCAAGGACCTGCTGGGCCTCCTGCATTCGGCGAAGACAGGCGGCGAGTTGTTCCGCACCTTCGTTGCCCGGGATATCTGCCCGAAGGGAGGGATTGGCGACTGGTTGCCGCTCCTGGCGCGCCTGCGCGAAATCTCGATCCAGAGAGACGGGCGTGATGGCTGGTCCGGAGAATGCCTGTCCAGTTGCACGAATGTGGCGCTCGATGAGGAGCGAAAGCAGGAAATCCGAAAGCTTACGGCGCACAAGTTCGGAATCGAGGCGCTGGGAAAGGATCTGATCGATCTCGCATGCAAGACCGACACCAGCAAGAATAGCGATAAGGATCAGGTGGATGATAACGACAAGTCAAAGAAAAAGGCCAAGGCATTGGAATCCTTCTTCGGGCAGGGAACAAACAATGTGTCGCTCCTGCTCGATCACAAGCAGATCGATGACTTGCTGGGAACATCTCTGAAGGGGTGTGACCTTACCCTTGCCCTTTATCTGCACGAGATGCGGTCGGCGCTGCAGATCGAGCGGAAATGGCTGAAGCAGGAATGCGAGAAGATCAGAAAGGAGAGTACAGAGGGTATTCTCGATTGGCTTCAGGATTACAGCGATCGCATCCGCGATGACAAGATTCGAAATCTGATCACGAAGCCGCTCTCCAGCATGAATTCCATCGAAAGGGAGCAGCTCAATGTTTTCATGGAGAAGATGGAAAGAAATGCTGCAGTTTTATATGAGTATAACAAGAAATTCGGAGGGGGAAGCGGGGAGACATTAGTCGTCAACGACGATGCGCCGAACCGAGAATCTCTGAAGGTGACGCTCGATCAATTGCGCGAGCTCGGCATCAGTACCCTCGATAATGCGGATGTCTTTCTGGATTCGGTCAAGGAATATCGCAACTGGAGCCGCGTCTGGGAAAAATCGCAGAAATTGGAGGAGCAGATCCGGCTTTGCGAACGGTCGATGGATGTCTGCTTCGATGAGGACGCGCGGAAGTTGCTGTTCGAGATCTCCGGGCAAAGTGCCGACAAGGTAAGCGTCTGGGATGAAAAATCCTGGGAGGTTGTCCGGCACCTCGTGCGGCTGAACTGCGTATCGGTCGCAATGTTCAAACGGCACCATGATCACGTCGTCAAGATGGCCGGCGAATTCGATTCCTCGATTCGCAAGGGCGACCCCAAAATGGAGAGCAAGTTCAAGGCGTCAATCCGGAACTTTGGACGCAAGTACTTCCCCCATTTCTATACGCTGGATAATGCTGTTATCGATCAATCGCGAAAGAAAAGGGACCAGAAGGCGAAGAACCAGATCGAGAAGAAGAAGAACCGTATGCTGAGGCTGGGCTGGTGGGGTGCACAGACGCAGTCCAAGTTTCTCAGGAAGGCCCTCAAGGGGAAGGATCTCAACAAGCTGTCGCCGCAGGAGATCGAGAAGGAGCAGCAGCTGAAAGCATTGCCGGTTGAAATTGTTCCCCTGGCCAAGGATCTTCCGGGTAGCGACAAGTTCACCCTGCCACAGATTGCAAGAATGATCCATATCCTTAAGGACAGGGAGAAATTGCATCAGTATCTATATGATCAAGTGACCGGCAAGGAAAAATATGGTGCCTTGCTCAAATCCTATCTGGATGAGTATGGGCTGGACTTCGATCTTGACCAGATCATTGAGCATATCAGCAAGAAAGATGTGCGCGCAATTGAAGGGCGCGCGAACAAGCTCGCCATGCTCTCGGCGGAGCAGAGGGAAATTCTCGAAGGGATCTCGGGTTTTCTCGAGCGTAATGCCTGGCGCGAGCCCTCCATGTGGCAGTCCGTGATCATGCAGATGACGGAAGAATTCTGTCCGAAAGAACTCGATCTCTCCGAATTCTCCATGCTGGCTGCCAAGAGGAGGCAAGCAAAAGCGGATTCATCGAACCTCAGCATAGAGGAGGAGAAAAAATATGCAGGCACGGTTTTGAAACTGTTAGATTTTCGCGCGAAGATCCGCGAGCAGATGCTGTTGCATGGCTGCACCGAAGAGTTGCTTGAAGAAATCGATTTTGATCAAAGCTTCGACAACATCACGAGCATGTGGGCAACCGACGAAGCAGAGCGTTCTCGCCAGCTGGAATATGCCTGGGGGTTGGTCTCGCAACTCGATGAGGGCCGGGAAAACGACAAAGTCAAGGAACCATCCTCGGCGAGTAAGCTCGTTTCCGTGCTTGCGACTGAAGCGACCCGGACAAGGGCTGTTACCAAGAAGGAGCACATCGAGCAGGTGTTGCTTAGCCTCCATCAGGATGATTTCATCTTTCTCAATCATACATGGGGCGTCGCCGGCTCCGGATATTTGAGTCCGCTCATCCCGCTTTTTGCCGTTTCAGAGAAGAACGAAGCCATCATTCGGAGCAATGAAATCTCGATTGACCGCGTGGGAGATGGCATTCGTCTCAGGACGTATTTTGGCCGCGGTTGGAAATCCAAGGGCGGCCCAGGGATCGGCTTGCCCGAGGTCGGCGGGATCACGGCGGACGTTACAAAAGGAACCGGCTATCGCAAGTGGACTGGCACGGAAATATTCTTCAACGAGAATACTTTCGCGGGGGGCTATCCGGAGCTATGTCGTGAGCTCTCCCAGTTTCTGTTCGATCTCCGCCACCATCGGATCGACATGCAGTTCATTCTTCGACATGCCAAGAGCATGGGGGAGTTCGTTCAGGACCAGCATGAAGGCAATCTTGGCTTAGAGCTCTTCGGCGGCCTGAAAAACGATACGCGCTTCTGGCTTGCCACGCTCAAAGCCAAGCTTGGGATTACAGGGGGCTTTGGCATGAGCACGTTTTCCAAGAAGCGCGTGACCTATGAGAAGGATGTTCGAATGGACCATCTCGATTCGAACAGGCGCGCATGGGAAGTGGCGCTTGAGGCCTCAGCTTCCGTCAGTTCTCCTGTGCCCGCTCTATCCTTGGGGGTGGGCCATTCGCGTGTCGGGGAACTGGTCTCCTTGAAATATTCCATACCGGGGAAAATATACGATCCCCATGCGTTACGAAAGGTCAAGGCAGGATGGGGTCTCCGTCTTGGATTCCACCAGAAATGTAACGGAAAAACAGACAAGGAGAAAGTCAAGATCCTCAAGGGAGAATTGAAGGAATTGTTGAATTACATGCCAAATGAGCAGAAAAGGCTGGAAGCAGGGTTTTATGACAAGGCAATTGAGCAACTGAACAAGGGTATTGATGGTAGGGACGAAGATGGTCGCACCTTTCTGGCCATGGAAGCGGCGCTGAAGCAGGATTGCCTCTTGAAGGCGGATCGCCTTTCGACGGAACTGGAGTTGCTACGTATCGATGGCGTCGATTCGGAAGAAAAGAAGAAAAAAATCAAGAAACTGACCAAGGAAATCGATAATATAGTAGATGATTTCGATAATTATTATGTTGCATCAATTTTTGTGAACGCGTTGCATGAAGGTTATGGAAAGAACACGATCGAAGGCGGGGAAACCGGTGTGGGAGTGAAATATCTCGGAGGCTTCGGCATCGGGGCGCAGCCCTATACCAGCAATTGGCATGAATGGCAGTTTGCGATCTCACGGGTTGACCTGAAAGAAAATTATTATGATTTCGACAACGGGGAAGAAGAAGTTCAGGATCTGGAGATCATGCCGATCAGCGACCAGCAGGAAATTACCCGCATGCAGATCAAGAATCGATACAATGTTGGATGGAGTCGATTGAATGGAGATAGTTTTCAGAAGTTGAATAAAACAGTCAATAATCTATCATATAATCAAGAATATTATTCTGAAAATCAAGAACAATTCGTTTACAGCTGATTCCGGCGCGACTTGGCAGGGCTCCTACCTAGTCTCCGGTGCCAAGCGGAAAATCGGGGCGCATTTCGGAAATGAGATGCCCCCGAATTCATTCATGTGCAACATATGGCACAGTCATCCAGGGGGTCGAGGCTTACTATGCTTCCCATGGCGCGTTTGACGCAGCCAGAACAGGACGCAGGTGAGATCCATGCCGAAGAAGCCGACCATTTCGGATCTGCCGCGCAGACCGGGTCTCACTTCCAGCTACAACAAGCTGCGTGGTGAAACGGTCAAGTTTCTCCATGTTGCCCGAAACCATGTGTCGACCACCAGCACGAGCGGTCGCAAGGGATCGCCCTACAAGCGGCGCCTGCAGGAGTTGGGGGTTCCCAATCGAACGGACTGGCAGCAAGAGGCGCTGAAGCTGATCGCGCGCGCGTCGCGGCAGCATGAAACCTATCTGAATTCGAGTGTCCGGCTGCAAAGTGTCGTGGGAAAGGGCATGTCCCCTGACCTGGTTGACAGGCAAGAACCGGTCACGGTCGTCACGAAAATCGAAGCTCATTCGGAAGAGCGGGTCAGACAGCGCAAGCATCTTTCGAAGCTGGCGGTGGAAATCCTTGCCTTGCTGATCGAGCCACATCAGGGCAGCGGCAACAAGGACGGCTCCGGTGTCCGGCCCGATCCTGCAATGGTGCGGCAATTGCTGCGGCAGCTTGTATTCTGCACGTTTCCGGCACTTGCGCCGCGCCTGAGCGCCACTGAATTCGAACAATTAACGGACGCGTTGCTGGAATTGCATGGCCGGCTTGGCAAGGTGGAGCGACCGCAGGAATTCGCCACGGCACTCAACCGGATTGCGGGAAACTATCTGAGGCGCGACAGCGGCATTGAGCGGATGCGTGAGGAACTCACGGCGATGGCCCGGAGATACGGGCCGCATGAAAGGGGCCGTTCGCCGGAAGAGCTTCGACAACGGCTTGAAGACAGCAGCCGGCTCGCAGCAGGCGATCTGCTTGCCTTGCTGAAATCCGCTTGCATCGGCGGCGAGCTGTTTCGGACGTTGGTCGCAAAGGATATCAGTCCCCTCGGCGGCCTCGGCGACTGGTTGCCGCTTCTCGATCGCCTGCGCGCCCTGTCCATCGACATGGATGGCGGCGATGGCTGGTGCGGGGAATGCCTGCAATCTTTTCCCATGCTGAAACTGGATGAGGAGAGAAAGCAGGAAATTCGCAAGCTTACCTCGCACAAAGGGCAGGTCGAGAAGCTTACAAAGGATTTGCTGGATATTGCCGGGACGGGCAAGGACGACCGGAACGGGATTGAATCGTCAAGATTTTCCGCACTCAAAGTGGAGATGCAACAGGCGTTCAACCGTCTGCTGCATCGCCCGGGCCCTGACGATAATTGCCTCTTTGGCACCGGAACAACGAATGTTTCCGTCATCCCTGAGGTAAGCCGGATCCGCGATCTGGGCAATTCGATCCGCGAGTATGACCTGACCCTGGCCCGATACCTGCATTCGATGCGGGAAATCCTGCGCAGTGAACGCAGATGGCGTGTCGAAGAACGCGACATGGTGAGCGATCCAGCCCGGTTGATGAAGCAGTTCCTGCAGCAGAACCGGCATTTCATCCAGGATAAAGGCGTGCGTGAAATCCTCGCCAGGCCGGAAGAGACGTGGAAAGCCGACCTGTCCGCGCGGATCAGCGAATTCATCAACAGGGTCAGGGAATCCTTGATGAAGGGCTTGCCGCCCGGCCCTGACCATCCGGTCGACTGGGCGTCGCTAGGGGCCCATCACGCGCAGCAATTCCTGGAATTGAGCGGTGCATTCGAGCAATGGAGCAAGACCGTCAGCGAGATTTCCCGTATCGATCAGGAAATCACTGCATGTAATCTGGCAATCGATGCCGTACTGGGCCCGGAGGTACTCGAATCGGTCCACCGACTGACAGGGCAATTCTGCAGGGCCAGCTCGTTCTCTGAGAAGACCTGGTCGCTGCTACATAGAATTGGTTCGTTGAACATTTCTTCCCTGAAGGAATGGGAGGGGCATTTCAACCGGATCGAGCAGCTTGCCGGGAAGTTTGATTCAACATTCAAGAGTAATGCCGTCAGAAAACTTGCCAGTGGGATGATGTCCGACAAGGCCGTGGACTCGACGATGGAATTCATGGGCAAGGTACTCCCGACTGTCCATACGCTGGACGATGCGCTGGTAAACAACAAGAGTTCAGGCAAGAAAAGCTTGTTCAAGAAATTTCGTAGCCCGACGAGCAGGACACTGACGCAGCAGGAATATCTGGACAAGAGTGTCGGCAAGGTGGATGACCCGGAAAAGCTGTCGCAGAAGATCGCACCACTGATCAACAACATACCTGGCAAGGGAGAACTTCCACACATCTCGCGTCTGATTCACATTCTTCAGGACCATCAGGAAGGAGGAGAGATGCTTCTCGACAAGATCCCCATGTCTGAAGAAGGAGTGAAGCTCAGCGCCTATCTCGAACAGAATGGCCTGCACTTCGATCCTGGCCGGGCCATAGAGATTGTTCAGGGAGATACGGTCCAACCAACAAATACAACTTTTGAATCGCTCACCAAGGAGCAGAAAAAAATCTATCACTACATTGAGTCTTTTATTGAAAAGAACGTATGGAGAATTGATTATGTATGGCAAGGTATCTTGTTGCAGCTAGTAGATCATTGTTGTCCACCGGAATTTGAGCTTGAGAAAACAATGAAAGAAATTGCAAGCTACGAAGAACACCTGCAGAGGCCTGAAAAATCATACAGGAAGTGGCGCCAGGGGGCACGCAAGGAGCAATACAGGAAAAATATTGAGAAGCTGAACAAGCTTCGTTCAGATGTTCGCGATCAGTTGCGGATGCATGGCTGCACCGGCGAAACGATGGAAGCTCGCGAATTCGATGAGAGTTTTGATTCAATTCTTGCACTCTGGACGGACGACCGCCAGGTGCGCATCAAACAGGCGGACTATGCCTGGAACCTCGCGGAGGCAATGGAGGCGAAAGGAAAATCCCTTTCCGCGCCCGAAAAGCAAGGCTCCCGAGCACATGAGATTGCCGGATACATGGCGTCGGGTAGCAGTCGCCCAACCGCCATATCGAAATGGGTTCAGATGGAGCGAGCGCTGCATGGGTTGAAGCAGGATGACTACCTTTTCCTGAATCACGGGAATTCAACCCAGCTCGGCCTGTCGATTTCGGTGCCATTCACCAATCTCGATGCCATGGTTGAGCGGGTGAGTTCCAACCAGGAAGTCATGATCGACCGCCAGGGAGATTGCCTGCGCGTGCGCCTGTATGATGGCACGGGGTGGCAATGGAAAGGGGATCTGTCTTCGGGTATGCCGGTCGTCGGCATCATTGGCGCCGGTCTGGGTGGCGAGGGCAATCGTCTCCATCAGCAAGGGACGGAAATTTACTTCGATCCGAAGACCTTTTCCGGGGGATATCCGGAAATGTGCCGGGAGCTGGCGAGGTTCTTCTTCGATGCCGACGAGCACAAGATGGACATGGAGTTTGTCCTTCGCCATTCCAGCCGGATCGGTCGCTATTCGCAGAAGACAAGTAATAGCCGCGAAGATGTCAACGGCAATCTGGGGCTGGATTTTGCAGCAAGTGTAGTGGGCGGGTTGCGAGCCGATCTGGGGCTCAAGACCAGATTCAGCCGCAATCGGCAGGAGATTCGCCGTAATGTGGTTTCGGGAGATCTCTACAGCGACAAGAGATACCGGATGGGGCGCACGGGATCCACGAGATTGGGTGGAAATATTGCAACGATGATCATCTACCCGCTCATGGAACTTGGCATGGGGCGCCATATACATGATGAGTGGAATGCATTCAACTACACCATCTTGAGCCGGATCGAGGATCCGAATTCCTTGAAGAAGGTGAAGTCGGCCGGAATCGTGCAGGTTGGCTTGCACCGCAATTGCAAGAAAATGAGCCGGGCGAAGAAGAAGGCCGTTTTTCGCAAGGAATTGGGGCGGTTGATGGAGTCCATGCCCCGGTTGCGATTGGCTTTGCAGAGAGGTCAATATGAACAATTGCTCGACCGTCTGGTCAAGAGCGTGGGAAAGCATGACGAAGACGGTAAGACGCTGCTTTCCATCGAACTCGAATTGGGACTGAAAGCACGTCTACAGCTCGATCAACTGTCGACGGAACTGGAAGTCTTGCGGGCAGGTAGGATCAGGTCGACGGATGAGAAGCGCCAGGCGAAGATTCTATCAAAGGAAATTGATCGCATCGTCGCAGACCCTGGCAACTATCAGTTGAAATCGGTTGCGCTTCGCTCCCTGCACGAGGGGTATGGCAGCGACTCCCGCGGCGGCTATATGGGGGTCGGCGCAAAATATGCCCTGAGATTTGGTGTCGAATATTATTTCATGAAACGGGACTGGCACGAGATGACCAATGCGATCGTGCAGATCGATCTGAAGGAAGAACAGCGGGAACTGGGTGAACCAAGCGGGCAGCAGGGCGAGCAACGCCTCGGGGAAATTCCGGACCCCCAACAGGAACTGGTTGATCGACTGAGTAACAGGGAATTTGTCGTGGATCGATAGGGCGCGATCCCGAAACGTGGAACCGTCCTCCGGACAAGATTCTGCCCGAACGAGGCGCTGCATCCTCATCGGCGTGCGATCGGACGGTTTCCTGCGCCGCAATGCTGCGGAGTGCCGCGACGGCCAGCTTTGACGCAGGTGGAAAGACCGCTTACTGAAATGCTGTCTCCATGAAGGAGCGCAGCTTGCGCGAATGCAGCCTTTCCAGCGGCATTTTCGCCAGTGATTCCAGCGCAGTGATGCCAATGATCAGATGCTGGCCGACCTGGCGCTTGTAGAATTCCGTCGCCATGCCCGGCAGTTTCAGTTCGCCATGAACCGGCTTGTCCGATACGCAGAGCAAGGTTCCATAGGGCACACGGAAACGGAAGCCATTGGCGGCGATGGTCGCCGATTCCATATCCAGCGCAATGGCACGCGATTGCGACAGGCGTCGCACGGGCCCCGGCAAGTCCCGCAACTCCCAGTTGCGATTGTCGATCGAGGCGACGGTGCCGGTCCGCATGATCCGCTTCAGATCATAGCCGGAGAAGCCGGTCACCTTTGCCACCGCCTCTTCCAGCGCCACCTGGATTTCCGCCAGAGCCGGGATCGGCACCCAAACTGGCAAATCGTCATCGAGTACATGGTCCTCGCGCATATAGGCATGGGCAAGCACATAATCGCCAATGGCTTGCGTGTCGCGCAGGCCCGCGCAATGACCGAGCATCAGCCAGGCATGCGGGCGCAGGACAGCGATGTGATCGGTAATGGTCTTGGCATTGGATGGGCCGACGCCGATATTGACCATGGTAATGCCGGCATGACCCGGTTTGACGAGATGATAGGCCGGCATTTGCGGATTGGCTGCAGGTACGCCACCCTGGGGCGACGGCTGCGCTCCAGCCTCCGTAATGACATTGCCCGGCTCGACCAAGGCGGAGTATCCGCCGCCGCCTTCCGCCATGAGTTGCCGCGCATGCTCGCGGAACGCATCAATATAGAACTGGTAATTCGTGAACAACACGTAATTCTGGAAGTATTGCGGTTTTGTCGCGGTGTAATGCGACAGACGATGCAGCGAATAGTCTATCCGCTGCGCGGTGAAGGGCGCGAGCGGCAACGGCTCTCCCGGCACCGGCTCATAGGTGCCGTTGGCGATCCGGTCATCGGTCGTGGCTATGTTCGGCACATCGAACAGGTCACGCAGGGGACGTTCCAGGCCCGGGGGCCCGTCGGCAAGGATGACCCGATCTTCCGGCAGCGCAAAATGCAGGGGAATCGGCGTTGAGGATTCGCGCACGATGATGGGTACGCCATGGTTGCGCAGGATCAGGCCGAGCTGCTGCTCCAGATATTCGGCAAACAGGTCAGGCCGGGTAATCGTCGTGGAATAGCGCCCCGGGCCAACGACGTGCCCATAGGCCAGCCGGGTGTCGATATGCGCATGCGAGGTGGTGGTGAGGCCGACCTCCGGATAATAGGCGCGAAAGCGGCGGGCCGAGCCGGTGCGGAGATATTGTGCGAAGGCATCCGCCAGAAAGCCGGTATTGCGCAGATAAAGTTCCTGCAAGGCAAGCACAGCGGCATGCGCATCGGTAAAACTTCGTGCAGGGAAAGGTTCTGGCGTCTCGATATCCTCGATTGGCGCCGGTGGGATTCGTTTGTCCATGCCGCAGTATAGTGCGGGAATGTGACTCTTGGGAGTCACTGGCCCGACCGTTCTATCGCAAGGCCCGCAATCCTTCAGCCGGGGAACAAAGCGCATGACGCTCTAGGGCGCACAAGGGATTGGCTCCGTAAGCGGTCTGCGGCCGCTCCAGTCCGGCAACGAGCGACGAGAACCACATCCCGAACAGTGTAAGCAGAATGCAGACAAGGGCGAAGCGGCGGGCGAGCATCGGATACTCCATGATCTTGCGGCAAATTGTTGCGGCAAGCATGCCGGCAAGCAAATGAATCCGCGCTGAGCCGCGCCTTCACGTGGCGTTCAGAGTGCTTAACAATGCGTTACGCAAATCGGCACTGGTTTTGCCGGCCCGGCGCTCTATGTGTACAGAGAGGATGGCCGGTCCACGATCAGCGAATTCTTCTACCCCGCCGGCCGGCCGCAGGATTGCTCCAGGAGATCAATGATGAACCGTCAGCCTATCGAACTTCACTACTGGCCAACTCCCAATGGCTGGAAGATCACGATCATGCTGGAGGAACTTGGCGTTCCCTACGAGGTGAAATATGTGGATATCGGGCGCGGTGACCAGTTCAAACCCGAGTTTCTGGCCATTTCGCCGAACAATCGCATGCCGGCGATCGTTGATCCGGAAGGGCCGGGTGGCGAGCCGATTTCGGTTTTCGAGAGCGGCGCCATCCTGCAATATCTCGGGCGCAAGTTCGACCGCTTCTATCCCTCCGATGAGCGTCGCCGGGTAGAGGTCGAGCAATGGTTATTCTGGCAGGTCGGCGGGCTCGGCCCGATGGCGGGTCAGGCCAATCATTTCCGAAACTATGCGCCTGAAAAGATTGCCTATGGAATCGAGCGGTATACGAATGAGGTCAACCGTCTGTTCGGCGTCATGGATGGCCGGCTGGAGGACCGCGACTATCTTGCCGGAGAATATTCGATTGCAGACATGGCGTCGCTGGGCTGGGTGACGACATACAAGGCTCAGGGACAGGATCTGAACGAGTTTCCGAACTTGCGCGCCTGGTATGAGCGACTGATGGCGCGCCCCGCCGTTCAGCGCGGTCTGGAGGTCGGCAAGGATCGCCGCCGCTCCGACCTTGCGACCGACAAGGAAGCGCAGAAGATCATGTTCGGCCAGACGGCACGAAAGCGCGCCGCTGTCTGAACCGATGGACGGAAGCGAGCGTGATGCGGTCGGAATGCTGCATGCACCGGCCGGCATCGCGATCCTTCGCTGACGGGCCGCCGCCGCCGGCCTTCTTCGGGACTGCCAAGTCTACTTTTTCAGCTCCGCCATGATCTCGCGCCCGATCAGCCAACGGCGGATTTCGGATGTCCCCGCGCCAATTTCGTAAAGCTTGGCATCCCGCAAGAGTCGCCCTGCCGGGTAGTCATTGATATAGCCATTGCCGCCAAGGAGCTGGATCGCATCGAGCGCCATTTGCGTCGCACGCTCCGACGCATACAGGATGCAGCCGGCCGCATCCTTGCGCGTTACCTCGCCCCGGTCGGCTGCGGCGGCCACCGCATAGACATAAGCGCGGCAGGCATTCATATTCGTATACATGTCGGCAAGCTTGCCCTGAACGAGCTGAAATGCCCCGATCGGCTGACCGAATTGCCTGCGCTCCGCCGCGTAGGGGGCGGCAAGATCGAGACAGGCCGCCATGATGCCAAGCGGCCCTCCGGAAAGCGCAATGCGCTCGAAATCCAGGCCGCTCATCAGTACCTCGACTCCACCACCTTCTCGATGCAGTACATTTTCCGCCGGGACCACCAGATCCTCGAACACAAGCTCGCCCGTGCTGGAGCCCCGCATGCCGAGCTTGTCCAGCTTCTGCGCCGTTGCAAAGCCGGGCTGGCGCGTTTCGACAATGAAGGCGGTGATGCCGCGCGAGCCTGCCGCCGGATCGGTCTTCCCGTACACTACCAGCACGTCGGCATCGGGACCGTTGGTAATCCACATCTTGGTCCCGTTGAGGACATAGGAATCGCCGCGCTTCTCCGCACGGAGGCGCATCGATACGACGTCGGAACCCGACCCAGTTTCGGACATGGCCAGCCCGCCCAAATATTCGCCGGAACAGAGGCGTGGCAGATATTTCTCCTTTTGCTGCACGGTGCCCCAACGCTGGATCTGGTTGACGCACAGATTGGAATGGGCGCCGCAGGAGAGGCCGATGGCCGCGGACGCGCGCGAGATCTCTTCCAGCGCCACGACCTGTGCCAGATAATTCATGCCCGAGCCGCCATACTCCGGATCGGCGGTGATGCCGAGCAAGCCCAATGCACCCAGTTCAGGCCAGAGATGGCGGGGAAACTCATTGCTGCGGTCAATTTCAGCGGCCAGAGGCTCAATCCGCTCCCCGGCAAACCGGCGCACGGATTCGCGCAGGCGTTCGATCTCTTCTTCGAGACCAAAGTTCATGGAATGCTCATACATAGGGAGCCGCGTCCTCTCCGCGGGGCTGTGAATGGCCTGGCCGTGAACAGGCAGATTGTGCCCGGTACTGCGCCAATTGGAAAGCAGGAAGCAGGGGAGGTCGCGCGGAATGCGATCCGACCCTCCCGTCGCGCACCTGCCCGCCCATCAGGCGCCTGCTCTTTCGAGCACGCCGACGCAAGGGTCGAGATCGTTCGTCGCCAAATGTGCGTATCGCATCGTCATCTGCAGGGTCTGGTGCCCGAGCCACATCTGCACGCGCCGGATATCGATGCCGCCCCGCACCAGCCGCGACGCGCAGGTGTGACGCAGGATATGCGGCACGATCTGCTTGTCAGCGCCAAAACCCGTTTCCTGCTTGGCATCGTTCCAGATGGCGCGAAAGCCGACCTGGCTGAACATCGCGAACGGCCCTGTCCAGCGCCGGTCGGCTGCTTCGACCGCCTCCAGCGCCCGGGAAGTCAGCGGAACGGTGCGGCTGCGCCCCGATTTGGTCAGCCAGAAGCTCACCCGTTCGGCATGAACGTCACCCCAGCGCAAGCCGAGTGCCTCGCCCAGGCGGCAACCCGTATCGACGAGGAATATGGAAAGCCGCCACGCATCGCAGGAGCGATCGCGGATCGCCTCGAACAGGCGCCGTTCCTCCTCCGGTTCGAGGAATCGGATCCTGCCCGCCCGCTCCTTCTGGCGGCGGAATTCCGGCAGGCTGTGAATGTCCCCCATCCTGTACGCCTTTCGCAGCAGCTTGCTCAATGCAGCCATCTTCCGATTGATGGTCGCATTTGAGTTGCCGCGTTCGCGCAGGGTGCCGACAAGGTGATCGACCATGTCATCGGAGAAGGTGGCGAAACGCAAACCCGAAAAGATTTCGTCAATTTCACCCAGGAAGGACCGCACATTGACCTTGTGCTTTCCCTCTTCCCACAACACGTCGAGATAGCGCCGCTGAAGTTCGGCGATCGTCAGTGAATTCACGGGCCGTAAATGGCTGCCGGAACGAATGGTATATTGCAGCCACGCACCATACTCAGGTTCCGCGCCGGTCGCGCGGACGCTATTTGCCGATTCCAATTCTCCGCCCCCCTGGAGATGTCCGGTAAGGCGCCTGTCTAACCATGAATCGAGAGCGCAAAATGTCATATGCGGCACATCCTTCGACAAGTTGCCGTTGCAAAAGTCCGACCATTTGCCGCGAAAGATCCCTCGTGCCAGGAACCTTGTGCCGGTTAGCCCACCCGTAAACCTGCGATTCGCGTCACCCCCAGAAATCTGCCGCGCCACGATCCCTGCCGGATCCGCACGACGCCCCCCATTTCGCTTGGGGCCACCGGCGAACGCATCGCCAGTGGCCGGTACTCTCAGACGATCAGAAGAATCGGCTGAAACGCAGGAAGCCCGACCATGAGCCGTTCAGGTCGGTTTCCTTGGTGTAGACGACCTCGCCCATGACCTGGAAATTCTCGACCGGGGTCCAGGTGGCAAAGAGCTCGGCATCCCAACGGTTCCAGTCGGTCTCGATGTCGGTGCCGGGCAGATAGAGGCCGTGCGTATACTGGGCCGCCACCGAGGCGAAGAACTCCGGCGAGAACTGATGGCCATAGGAGGCCACAAACGACCATTCGCCGCCATTGGCATTATAGGCATTGTCGCTGTCAGCGTAGAAGCCGAGGAGGCGGAGGGAGGAGCCGGGTGCATTCGGCACATTGATCTGTGTGCCGATCACGGCAGCCCAGCCGGACGAACCAACCTGGCTGACCACAGGAGAATGATGGTCATAATTGGCCGTGTCATCATTCGTCCGGTCTTCATCCCAGGCTACTGCGCCCCAGACCGCACCCCAACCCTGATTGACGCCGGCGCGGAACACGACATCCGGAATGTAGTTGGCGGCATCATGAACGACGTCGGTGTGCGGCGCCACGTCAGTCAAGTTCCACGAGCTCGCATCATCATCCTCGAATGACAGCGTGGCGAAGACGCCATTGCTGCCGGAGAAATTGTACTGGATGAAATTTACCGCGCCGCGGCCATAGCGCAGGCTCGAATCGGAGTGCGAGGCGAAGGTGGCGGCACCGGAATTCGGCGTCGATTCGAAAGCAGAGTCCGACCAGCCCATGCGCAGACCGCCGAGCGAGAGCCATGCATGGTTGGCATTGGCTGCGTCGCCCGTGCCCCAGACGCCGCTGGTGCGATCGAACTGGCTACGGAAATAGGCCTGCAGCGTGCCCCATTCGGTCTCCGAGCGAACGTCGAAATAGATGCGGGCGCGGGTCGTGGTGTTCCAGCCGCCCTGGGTGTAGCCGTGAAAATTCGGCGAATCGTCGCCGACCCAGACGAGTTCCGGTTCGTCATCGGGATCGTGGTCATAGCTGTAGCTCAAGCCATGATCATTCGTGGCGCCGAGCTGAAAGCGGATCTCGCCGCCAATGCGCAGGCAGGTTTCCGTGCCCGGAATATAGAAGAAGCCGGTGCCATATGCGTCGCAGACGCGGACATACTCAACCGGTTCCGGACCTGCGACGACAATGGCATCGGCGGAATGAGCGGTTGTGCCCACAAGGGCGGCGGCGGAGCCGAGAAGCAGGCTCTTGAGTTTCATTACTGACCTCCAGTCTAAATCGCGACTGGTTGCAGCGTGAATGGCGATTCGCTTGAGAGTGGCCGACAGAACTTGCCTGCAAATTCAGTGCATTGCGCTAGAAGCAGTGGAAAGGTGCGCGATTCGGGATCGAATCGCACCAGCCGGCTGATTCCGTTTTCGGAACCTCTAATGAAGGGCGAAAACCGTCCCAATGGTTAACAAATGTATAATTGGTGACAGCCCGGGAGCCAAAAGCGTGACTTTTGTGCAACAAGCGCTGTGGTTCAGGGCCCTGGGACGCCTGGAGCGGAGCGTTAGTGGTTGAACGGGGAAACGGCGCTTGTATTGTCACTTTGGAAGGAGGCACATGCGAATGTGTCTTTTTCAGAAGAGGGGATGGGGCAGGGATCTGCTGTCCTTCAGCGAAATACCCAGACCCGTTTGAAACATTGACTGGAGGTCAGAAATGAAAATCAAGAGCCTGCTTTACGGCTCAGCTGCGGCTCTCGTCGCGGCCACCGGTGCGAAGGCGGCGGACGCCATCGTCATCGCCGAGCCGGAACCGGTTGAATATGTGCGCGTCTGCGACGCGTATGGCGCCGGATTCTTCTACATCCCCGG
>CAYLGY010000051.1:3155-20019 GCA_964383325.1 uncultured Rhizobiaceae bacterium | reverse complement strand
AGCCAGAGGCCAGCAAAGGAAGTGCCGATGAGCGAGATCCCGATCGGGACGCGCAACAGGATCAGAAGAACTAGAATGCCGAGAAAGCTGCCGGCGGTCTGAAGGTCACTCATGGATGGGCGCCTCGGGCAAGATCGAGTCATCCACCGCCTTGACGCCGGAAACGTCCTGTCCCGGCCGGAAGATCTTGTAGAGGAGTACGAGCACCATCAGGCCAAATCCGATCGGCAAGGCAAAGTAACTTGGCCATGTGGTAAAGCGGACAGCACCATCCATCTCGAAACTTCCAACCTGATACTTTTGCATGGCAACTTGCCAGGTACGTATCGTCATCGCTGCAATCACGACGGTCGAGACCAACAGCGCGAATGTGTGGGCGCAGCGTTTTCCCCATTTCGGCAACAGAAGATAGACGACATCTACGGAGATATGCGCATCATTCTCTTCGGTTCTTGCCAACGGCAGAAACACAATAGCCGGCATGTAGAACAATGAAATAAACAGCACCGTACCATGTAGAGGAAAATCAAATATGGTTCGCGCGGTTACATCGACCGTAATCTGCAATACGAGCAAGAGCAGGGCCACGGTCGCAACAAGGGAAGAAAGGCCCGAAAGCCGCGACAGGGTACGCCAGATCATAAGTGCCCACCTCAACCAGAAGGAAGCGGCCCGGCAGCACAGGCTGCCGGGCTATTCGATCAGTCCATTCCGTAGGCTGATGCGTCAATCTTCGAATACAGATTGTCCCAGTAAACCTGCTTCAGGTCCTCCATCGACTGCACATTCTCGACCAGGGAAACCCACTTCTTCACCATGTCGGTATAGAGGTCGACCTTCTCCTGGAGATCCGAAAGACCATAATTGGTCTCATAGGTCTCAACCACGGTCTTGACATCGCCGCCGAGGAACTCCGCTGTCGCGGAGACCAGTTCAGGCGATGCCTCGACCAATGTCACGCCTTTTTCAACCGCAAACTCCACGCCCTTGACGTTGCCCTGGATCATGTCCCACTGCATGCCGGCGGAAAGATCCGAGACACCGCGCAGCAGCGTTTCACGCTGTGCCTGGTCCAACCCTTGCCATCTCTCCTTGTTGAAATTGAAGATGGCGCTGCCGCCATAGATGATCCCCGGGGTCTCGACCGTCGCATGCGAAATCACCTCGGCAAGGCTGAGCGATTTCAGATCCTGGGCCGAAAGGATGGTGCAATCGATGAGATTGTGCCCGAAAGCTTCATAGACTTCATTGGTGGACATGCGGACACGAGTTGCGCCCAAACTCTCGGCAAAACGCTGCAGCGTAGCCGAAGTGGCATGGTAGCGCATTCCCTGGAAATCGGCCGGGGTTGCCATCGGCTTCTTGCAGAGCATGCTGTAGTTTACAGCAATCGCACCCAGATAGACATGGTTCTGCCGGTCATATTCGGCAATACAATCGGGACACTGGGTCATGATGTATTCGGCGATGGCGCCGCCATAGGCGTGGCTGAGCAGGAATGGATCCACTTGCTCGTCGAGAACGACATTCACCTCGCCGATAAAGGAATTATGCGGGAGCTCAGCCGGGGAATAGGCAGGAACGCCATAACCAGCATCCGCAATGCCATCCCGAATCCCGGACAGGGTCTCCGCCAGGTTCAGGAGCGACAGGGGATAGACGGTAACCTGGAACTCGCCATTGGTGCTTTCGGCAAACTCCTTCGCGAACCTCTCCGCGGCAATGGCCTGCACGGATGCGGCAGGCAGGCCAATTGCATAATTGAGCTCCACCGGCTCGGCGTTAGCGCCGGTAGCCAGGACCAGTGCCGGTATCGCAAGCAGGCTGCGCCAATCTGAAAGCTTCATTCTCTTTTCCTCCACTAGATCAGGACGGCGCCAGCAGGATCACGAGCGACCTTCCTCACCCATCGATAGCCAGTTTCGTTACGCCGAAACGGTAGCGCTTTCGGCGGGGTGCAAACGCGCTTGCAGCATAGCGGACTTCTTCGTTGCGATAATTGAATAAGTCTTACCGATCAATCAGTCCGGGCAACTAATCGAGAGGCGAGCTTCCGGCAAGACGCCGGCCGGGTACTGCCAGCTGGATTATCCGCGCACATACGGCACATGCGATCTGGAATGGTCAAGGAACCATTCCAGCATTGCCCGGTTCCCTTACCAGAGTGGTGGTCTATCAGAGGTCGTGCGAGGGTAGCAAAGGAGCCGGGATGCGTCTTGCAGAATTCCTACTGATCGTCCCTGCAGCGGCTGGGGTGGTGTTCGGAGCGAACGCGTTTTTCGGCCATGAAACCGGTGTAAATGGCTCGGGTGGCGCGCTCCTGGCGCTCATCGGCGCCATTGCCGTCCTTGTCGGCGGCCTGCTGACCGCGACAATTTACGCCGACGGCTGGCTGTCGCGGATCCTCGATACATTGATCGGTCTGGGCGCCCTGCTGACGGCAATCGCCGCGTGGTTCCTGATGCGTGATTTCTTTGCCATCGCCATGCTGCTCGCCTTTCTCGGCCTTGTGCTTGCCCGCAGCCTGCCAAGCCGGGGGATTGGATGATGCCGCGAATCTCCTTGCTTCTTGCAACTTTGTTCCTTGCTGGGCCGGCACTCGCCGATCAACCACGCTGGACCCATTTTCATGGCGATCCGGCATCGACGAAATTCGCCGATGTCGACAGCTTTACGCCGGAATCCGTCAAGCATCTGACGCGGGCGTGGGAGGTTCGAACCGGTGACGTTTCGGATGGTTCGGGCGAGCTGCCGCAATCGGTCTGGTCGGCAACGCCAGTCTATGCAAACGGGACTCTCTACATCAGTACGCCCTTCTATCGGGTGCTGGCACTCGATCCGGCTACTGGGGCGGAGCGCTGGAGCTATGACAGCAAGTCGAGGCTGGAGGCCCTGACGCAGCCAGGCCTGAAGACTCGCGGCGTTGCCTATTGGGAGAGCGGCGGCGACGGCTTCTGCGAGAAGCGGGTCTATCTGGGCACTATGGATGCCCATCTGCACGCGCTCGATGCCGATACGGGCGAGCCCTGTCCGGATTTCGGCGAAAACGGCATTCTCGACGTCAATCAGTGGAACACGGTCAACGATGTCTGGCCCTTTTCCCTTCTACAGCAGCCGACCGTGGGCGGGGACCGCTTGTTTCTGAGTTGGTCCGGCATGGACTGGGAATATACTGCCACGCCACCAGGCAATCTGATGGCCGTGGACGCGCGAACCGGCGAGTTGCTGTGGGACACAGGCTTCATCCCCGAAGAGCTGATCCCTTACACCGGCACGGCCAATATCTGGACTGCGATGTCCGTGGACCTCGACCTCGGCCTGGTCTATGCGCCGGTCTCCTCACCCGAGCCGAATTACTGGGGTGGCAATCGCGGCGCGGGCATTCCGCTTGCCACGTCCGTGACGGCGCTCGACATGGAAACCGGAGACATCGTCTGGAGCCGACAACTCATCTATCACGACATCTGGGATTACGATACGCCCTCAGCCCCTACCCTCGTCGATATCGAGCGTAATGGCGAAGTCATTCCGGCGCTGGTGCAGACGACAAAGCAGTCGATGATCTGGGTGCTCGATCGCCGCACTGGCGAACCCCTTTTCCCGATCGAGGAACGGCCTGTGCCGTCCAGCGACATTGACAGCGAGATGGCATCTCCCGTTCAGCCCTTTGCAGATATCCCGCCACCTACCCTCGATCATGAAACGTTTCCGGGCGTCTGGTGGCTTGCCGACCTGGTCAGCCTCGGCCAATGCTCGCGCGAACTGGAAACCTATCGACACGAGGGACTGTACACGCCGCCCTCGCTGGAAGGCACGTTATTCTATCCGGGCACCGCCGGCGCGAATAATTGGGGCGGTGCAGCAGTGAATCCCCGGAGCGGTATTCTCTACGTCAACACGTCTCGCGTCGTGCAGATGATCCGGCTCATTCCCGCCGAAAGATTCGAGGATGAAGTGCGAGAGGCGACCGGTGGCGATCTCGAAGGCGGCAGCAAGGCAGGTTTTCATCCGCAGAAAGGTTCACCCTTCGGCATCGAGATTCGCGAATGGCTGAACTGGGCGGGCCTGCCATGCTGGGCGCCGCCTTATGGAACAATCTCCGCCTACGATCTGAATACCGGCGAGCGCCTGTATGAAAGGCCCTTCGGCCTGTCGCAGAACTGGGGATTCTACGGCCTGCGAGCCTGGGGATCGCCGACGCTCGGTGGACCGGTGGTTACCGCCGGGGGCGTGATCTTCCTCGGTGGATCGATGGATGCCCGGGTGCGCGCCCTGGACGCCGCAACGGGCGAGGAACTCTGGTCCGACCGGGTGGCTGCGCCGGTCGTCGCTAACCCTGCGGTCTACACGCATCAGGGCATCGACTATGTTGCGTTCGTCGCGGGCGGCAACTCCATCCTCAAGGAAGAAGTCGCCGACCAGATCGTGGTGTACCGCCTGGAGGAGGGCGCGCGCTAAGGGGTCAGTCTCCCGCTCGGAGGAAGCCTGTGACCGCATCGATCTCGGCCTGCGTGACCTCATGCCCGCCCTCATGCCATTGCATCTGCACTAGGCTTCCCTGGCCGGTGAAATAGCTGGCGAGGGTCTCGGTGTGCGCGGGTGGGCAGATCGGATCCCTGCGTCCGGCCGTGATGAGGACGTCAAGCGATGTCAGCGCTGCATTCGGCTCTGGCTGCCAAGGTACCAGCGGATGCATCAGCACGACGCGCTCGAACAGTTCCGGCGCCTGAAAGACGACTGAAGCCAGGATATTGGCCCCATTGGAATAGCCTAGCGCGTAGGCTGGTGCACCTGCATTCGCCTTGCGATGGGCGCGGATGAAGCCCACCATCTTCTCGGTGCGGACGGCCAGATCCTCCATGTCGTAAACGCCCTCCGCCCGGCGGCGGAAAAATCGGTTGGCCCCGAACTCCGACACATCGCCGCGCGGAGCGATGATCCCCGCATCAGGCAGGATCTGCCCGATGAGTCCGGTGAACTGATGTTCGTCCGCGCCCGTACCGTGGAAGGCGAAAACGATTGGCGCCCCTTCAGCGGGCTGCTTGGCAAAGTAGTGGTAGGCGTCACGGGACATGTGGTGTTCCTTCGGATTTTCCTGGCAGTTACCGCCGCGGAGGCATTGCATCAATCGACGATGGGCGGCAGGATTTCCTCGATGCGGGCCCGCAGATGCGCATGCTGCGCCGGAATTCGCAGGGATCGACCGAGATGGGCCGTATCCTCGTCGCGAGCAAAGCCTGGCTCATTTGTGGCGATCTCGAAAAGGACGCCGCCCGGCGTGCGGAAATAGATCGCCCAGAAATAGTCGCGGTCGATTACCGGGGTGACGTGATAGCCTGTATCCATGAGCGCCTTGCGCACTTCGAGCTGTGTAGCGCGATTCTCGACGGCGAATGCGACGTGGTGTACCGATCCGGCGCCCTGCCGGGCGGCGGGCGCGCCGGGCAACACTTCCACATCCACGAAATCTGCACCATTGCCGTTCCGCACCGCATAGCGGGTGATGTTGCCGCGACGGTCGGTCTCCTCGTAATTCATGAACTTCAGCAACTCGCCGGTTGCGCCGCCATCGCGAAGCCGCATGGTCACGCCATGGAAGCCGTGGACGCCCTCATCCGCCGGTACCGGACCACCGGCAAATGGCTGGCGACTGTCGCCATCCACCTCGACCAGCGCGAAACCGTCGCCATCCGGCCCGGCAAAATGCAGACGTTTCTCGCCGAACATCTCGCTCTCCGATAGGGACATCACGCCCTCAGCTGTAAAACGCTCCTTCCAGTATCCGAACGTTCCTTTCGGGACTGAGAACAGGGTCTCGCCAACCTCGCCCGAGCCTCGATTGCCCTTGATGATGTGAGGAAACGGAAAATAGGTCATCACGGTGCCGGGAGTTCCGATCTCGTCACCATAATAGAGGTGATAGACATCCGGCGCATCGAAATTGACGGTCTTCTTGACCCGGCGCAGTCCGAGCGTCCGGGTGAAGAAGTCATTATTCTGCTGCGCATCGGCCGCCATGGAGGTGACGTGGTGCAATCCCTTGATCTGCGTGAGCATGGTCTCGTCCTCTCGTTCGATCCTGTCTGTTGAACTGAAGATAGGCCGGACCAACTCCTACGAGAACCTTCATAATGTTGCATTGATTGTTGCACTCGGCGTAATAATACCGCCATGGGCGAGCTCGAATCCCTGCGTGTCTTTCTGACTGTAGCCGAACTCGGCAGTTTTGCCGGCGCGGCGCGACGGCTGGCCATGACGCCGGCATCGGTCACCCGCACCGTGGCAGCCCTCGAAAGGCGCCTCGGTCTTCAACTGCTTGTACGGACGACCCGGCAGGTGTCGCTGACTTCAGCGGGCGCGGTTTATGCAGCGCGGGTTGCGCCATTGGTCGAAGCACTGGCGCGGGCCGCCGAGGAAACCCGGGAGGAACAGGGGATCACCTCGGGCTCCATCCGGATCAGCGCGCCGCTTTCACTGGGTCTGAAAGTCCTGCCCACTGTACTATCGCAATTTTCGACACTCCATCCGCAGACGCAGGTCGAAGTGCTGCTTACGGACAGCTTCGTCGACATTGTCGAGGGAGGCTATGATCTTGCGATCCGGATCTCCGGCCCACCGGAGGACAAGTCGACGATCTGGCGCAAGATAAGTCCGGTGCGGCGCACCCTTGTCGCATCGCCATCCTATCTGGCCGCACGCGGCACGCCGGAGGCGCCCGAAGATCTCGCAGGTCATGCCTGCCTGAGTTACGGGGCCGACGCCCATGAAGAGCAATGGGAGCTTTCACGGGGAGCGGCAAGGCGGGTGCACCGGGCGGCAGGCGCGTTCAGCACCAATAATGGCGACCTGCTGGCCCGGCTTGCCGTCAATGGAGAGGGCATCGCACTACTACCGCTGTTCATTGTCCATGACGACCTGAAGACTGGGCGGCTGGTCGAGGTCCTGGCGGATTGGGCCGCCCCGCAGATCTGGCTTACGCTGTACTACCCGCCCTATGATCGACTCCCGCTGAAGGTTGCCACCTTTTCGGATTTCTTCGAGGCCTGTATCACGGATCTCGGTTCGTTCTGAGCGGGAGCAAGGCGTGACATGTCATTCTTCGAGCCCGAATTCACCTATACCGCCTTGCCCGTACGGGTACGTTTCGGTCCCGGCATCCGGCGCGATACAGCGGCGGAGGTCGAACGGCTGGGCCGATCTCGCGCGATCATCCTGTCGACTCCCCGACAGGCGGAGAAGGCCGAAGCGCTCGCCGCGAACCTTGGACGGTTAGCCGCAGGCAGCCTTCCGATGGCCGAGATGCATACGCCCGTCGAAGTGACGGAGGCGGCATTGGCGGAAGTCCGGAAGCTGGAGGGCGATTGTCTCATCGCCCTCGGTGGCGGATCGGCCATCGGTCTCGGAAAGGCTTTGGGGCTTCGTACCCGCCTGCCACAGATCGCATTGCCGACCACCTATGCGGGGAGCGAGGCCACATCGGTGCTCGGTCAGACCGAGAACGGCCGCAAGACGACGCTTCGTGACCCGCGCGTCCAGCCGGCGGTCATCCTTTACGATGCCGAACTCATTCTATCGCTGCCGCAATCGGTGACGGTCGCCAGCGCGCTCAACGCCATGGCGCATGCGGCTGAGGGGCTCTACGCGCAGGATCGCAATCCGGTATCGACGCTGCTGGCCCGAGAAGGTCTGGCAGCATTCCACGCCGCCTTGCCGCGCCTCCTCGGGGACCCGCAGGATCTGACGGCGCGGGGAGAAACCCTTTACGGCGCATGGCTGTGCGGCACGGTGCTGGGCCAGGTCGGCATGGCCTTGCACCACAAGCTCTGCCATGTGCTTGGCGGCTCCTTCTCGCTTCCGCATGCCGAAACCCACGCCGTGATGTTGCCGCATACGATCGGCTTCAATGCCCGGGCTGCGCACGCGTTGCTTGAGCCGCTGCGGAAAATTCTGGGGACCCGGGACCTTGGCGCGGGGCTATATGCCTTCGCCGCTTCGCTCGATGCCCCGCAAAGCCTAGCCGAACTGGGCATGCAGGAGGCTGATCTGGATCGCGCCGCGGATCTCGCAATGTCCGCCCCCTACTGGAACCCGCGTCCCCTGACCCGGAAAGACATCCTCGCTCTCCTGCGCACAGCCTTTGCCGGCGAACCACCGGCGCGATGCGATTGAAAGGGTTGCAGCCAGTGTCCTGCATGGGCATCGCCGGTTGCGCGTGAGTTCAGGCAAAGGCATAAGGACGGGCAATTCTCCCGGAGCCTTCACATGCCAGATTTTCCTCCGCTCACGCCAATTGTCGCCTCCTTGCCGGAGACAGTTCCGTTCGTTGGACCCGAGACGCAGGAGCGTCGGCAAGGCTCCCCTTTCCGGGCTCGGCTCGGCGCCAATGAAAACGGCTTCGGCCCCTCGCCCGCCGCAGTGGAAGCGATACAGGCGGCGGCGAGCGACATGTGGAAATATTGCGATCCCGAGAATCACGAATTGCGCCATGGGATTGCAACCGAGCTCGGGATCGCGTCAGAAAACATCGTCATCGGGGAAGGTATTGATGGCCTGCTCGGTCTGGTCGTACGACAATATGCGCGGCCGGGCGATCCGGTCGTCACTTCGCTCGGCGGCTATCCGACGTTCAATTTCCATGTAGCAGGCTTCGGCGCCCGGCTCATTGCCGTTCCTTATCAGAATGACCGCGCGAATCTGAGCGGCCTGCTCGAAGCGGCGTGGCGCGAACGCGCCCGCATTGTCTATCTCGCAAATCCCGACAATCCGATGGGTAGCTGGTGGGAGGCCGATGAGATCACGACTTTCATCGCAGCGCTTCCGCCTGCCACGCTGCTTGTGCTCGATGAGGCCTATTGCGAGCTGGCGCCGGCCTCAGCCCGTCCGCCCATCGATGTCTTTCGTCCCAACCTGCTGCGCATGCGGACCTTTTCCAAGGCCTACGGACTTGCCGGACTGCGGTGCGGCTACGCGATCGGCGAGGCCCCGGTCATCCGCGCATTCGAAAAGGTCCGCAACCATTTCGGGGTGACCCGGATGGCGCAGGCTGCCTGCCTCGCCGCGTTACGCGACCGACAATATCTCGAGCGTGTCGTGAACAAGGTCGCCGCCTGCCGGCAGCGACTTGGCGCGATCGCCGAGGCGAACGGGTTGAAGCCTCTGCCATCCGCCACGAATTTTGTCGCGATGGATTGCGGCACCGATGGCGTGTTTGCAGAAGGCCTGTTGCGGGAGCTGGGCCAGCGCGGCATCTTCATCCGCAAGCCGATGGCTCCCGGCCTCGACCGCTGCATTCGGGTCAGCGTGGGTCCGGAAGCGGAAATCGACCTGTTCGAGGCTGAACTCGGCCCTGCTCTGGCGAAGGTGCGCGGCTCCAGCCGCTTTTGACCGCGTTTTGCTTTCTGCCCGCTGATGCATTACCGTTGCTGGCGGAGGAAGCAATATGCGCAGCGGTTGGCCCCATCTTGACTATCCCGCATGGCGGGAAACCTGCGCAGCCTTGCATCTCTTTCTGCAGATTGCAGGCAAATACCGGCTGGCGCATGCGCCCTGGCTCAACCATTCCTGGAACGCCACCTTCTACGTCACGCCCGATGGCCTGTCCACTTCGCCGATCCCGGATGGTCCCGGCATCGAGATCCTGTTCGATTTCCATCGGCATGAGCTGGTGGGCATCTGCGGCAGCGGCCTGCGGGAAAGCTTTCCGATCGAACCGATGACCGTGGCGCAGTTCCACGCCCGCTTTTGCGATCTTGTCTCCACCCTCGGCGGGACGCCGGACTTTGATGGTGCCCCCAATGAGGTACCTGATCCCGTACCTTTTCGCGAGGATCATCGGGACCGCCCCTATGACCGCGATGCGGTCCGTCGCTTTCACGAAGCGTTGATTTCCATGGACCGGATCTTCAAAGAGTTCCGCACCGGCTTTCTCGGCAAGTCCAGCCCGGTACATCTCTTCTGGGGTGCCCTCGATCTCGCCGTGACTCGATTTTCCGGGCGACGCGCGCCGCTCCATCCCGGCGGGTTCCCTGCCCTGCCCGATCGTGTCGCCCAGGAAGCCTATGACCGCGAAGTGTCTTCGGCCGGCTTCTGGCCCGGCGGAAGCGGCATCGATTACCCTGCATTCTATGCCTATGCATATCCGGCACCGCAAGGTTACCGTGCCGCGCCAGTGCAGCCGGCTGCCGCGTTCTGGCACGAGGAACTTTCCGAGTTCATCCTGCCCTATGATGCGGTGCGTGAATCAGACGATCCCGCTGCCGACCTGATGGCCTTCCTGACCTCGACCTATGAAGCTGCGGCAAGGCTGGGCGAATGGGACAGGGAACTTCTGGAATGCGCGACCGGAGCGCCCCGGCAGGTGCGCCAGCCAGATCCGCAACCGGTAATGGCGGGCGACAAGCCCAATCCTGCCATCGAGATCGAACGGGAAGACGGCGCCGCGAAGGGCCGCTACCGGATCCGCGTCGACGGCGCGGAAGCGATCCTCACTTATACAAGGATCGGCACAAGCCAGATCATCCTCGACCATACCGAGGTGGCGCCGGAACTACGCGGTCGCAAGCTCGGCGAGTTGCTTGTCCAGCAGGCGATCGAGGACGCACGCGCCGAACGGCTCACCGTGATCCCGCTCTGCCCCTATGCAAAAAGGCTGATCGACAAGCATCCCGAATGGCACGATGTCCTTCGCCGCTCGGTCAAGCCCCGCTGACGGAGCGGCGAAAGATGACGAGGCTTGCCAAGAGGGTTGCCGCGCCCAGCACGAAGGTCCAGAGAAACTCCGTCCAGATGAGATCAAGCCCGGCACCGCGGTAGAAGATCGCCGCCGCAAAGGACATGTAATGCCGTGACGGCAGCAGCCAGGTGATCGGCTCCAGCCAGGCGGGCTGGCTTTCCACCGGGGTCATGCCGCCGGAAAGGATCATCATCGGCATGATCACCAGCATGATGAGCAGCGCGAACTGCGCCATGGTACGTGCAAGCGTGCCGAGCAGCAGGCCGATTGCCGCCGCCGCAAAGACATAGATTGCGGTCCCCGCCAGCAGAAGCGTCTGCGAGCCGGCAAACGGAATGCCGAGTGCGCCTTCGACGACAATGAACAGCGAAAAGATGAAGGCAATGAAGATGACGCCGCCATTGGCGACGATCTTGGCCAGCGCGATCTCGATTGCAGTGACGGGCATGAGCAGGAGATGCTCGATCGTCCCATGCTCGCGCTCGCGGATCAGGGCCGCGCCGACCAGCACGATGGTCAGCATGGAGAGCGAATTCAGGAGCCCGCCAATCGCCGCAAACCAGACATTGTCGCCGGAAGGATTGAATGCACGGCGCACCACCAGATCAACCGGCGGCGCACTCGCAAGATTCTGGCGGGTCGCGAAACGCTGTACCTCCTGGGTCAGAATGGCGGTCAGGTAGCCAGTGCCGATGGCCGCCTGCTGCGTCTTCGTGGCATCGATGTTGATCTGCAAGGTAACCGGACGACCGCTACGGACGTCCGCCTCGAAGCCGTTCGGCACAACGACGGCAAAGATGACCTCGCCCCAATCCATGAGCGGGTCGATTTCGGCCGCCTCGATCACGCCCGGTTCGAGAAACCACGGCGGATAGAGCGCATTGCGCAGTGCCCGCGACAATATGGAATTGTCCTCGTCGACAAAGGCGACTACGGTCTTGCTGATGGTTTCGCCTGCCGCATTGGATTCGACATACATTCCCGGACCAAAGGAATAGATCACCAGCAGCAGCAGGACGAGATCGCGCCAGAGCGTGCGCAGCTCCTTGCCAGTGAGCCAGAAGATGTTGCGCAGGCTCCCCATTACCGCTCCTGCTTCCGCAGCATCAGCGCAGCGATGCCGACGGCGACCGGCACGAAGGCGGCAATGAGGAGAATATTGGCCTGGAGCTCCAAGAAGCCGAGACCCTTGTTGAAGGCGCCGACGCTCATTTGCATGAAGTAATTGGTTGGCCAGAGCTGTCCCATGATCCGCGCCGCACCTTCGAGGGAAGATACCGGCTGAATAAGGCCTGAAAACTGCACTGTCGGGAGCATGGCGAGGATCATGGTCGCGAACACTGCCGCGACTTGGGAGCGGGTGAAAACAGCGATGAGCATGCCGAATCCGGTGGACGCGCTGACATAGACTATGGCGCCCAGCGCCAGCGCCAGCGCGCTTCCGGTCAGCGGTACGCGAAAGATCAGAACGGTCATCAGCGTCAGGATCAGCCAGTTCACGAAGCCGATGCCGACATAGGGCAGCTGCTTGCCGAGGAGATATTCAAGCCTGCCGGTCGGCGTCACGTGAAAATTGGTGATCGTGCCGATCTCGCGTTCCCGGGCGATACTGACCGCCATCAATATTGCAGGGAACAGCATGAGAAGAATGGCCGGCACCGAAGGCGCCATGGAATACAGGCTCTCGAAGCCGGGATTATACCTGTACCGCGGTTCCATCTCCACGAGGGGGCGCGCGAGAGGACCGCCTGCGGAAGCGGCCAGCTGCGAAAGGAAGGTCGCATGTGCGCCCTGCACATAACCTTCTATCGTCGCAGCGCGGAGGGTGTTGGCGCCGTCGATCCAGGCCGCAACACTGGCGGGCGAGCCGGCAGTTACGGCACGGCCGAAGCCTCGAGGGATCTCGAGGGCAAGCGACACCGTTCCCGCCGCCATCCGCTCCTCGAGCGCCGCGATACTGGTGAGGGGCGCCTGTTCGACGAAATAGGGCGAACCCTGGAAATTGGCGATATAGGAGCGGCTTTCCGGAGTCTGATCCTGGTCGAAGGCCGCGAAGGTGAGATCCTCGATGTCGGAGGAAATTCCATAGGCGAACATCAGCATCAGGATCATCGAGCCCAGAAAGGCGAAGGCCAGCCTGATGGGGTCGCGCATCACTTCCAGCAATTCGCGTCTGCTGACCGCAAGCAGCCTGCCCAGCCGCGGCATGAAGGAGACTGGCGACGCCAGGACCTTTGGGGACGGCGACAGCTTTGGCGTGGCTTCCTTCTCCGCCTCGCCGAGCGCCGCCTCGATATAGCGGATGAAGGTCTCCTCAAGAGAGCTGGATCCCCCCTCCCGGGCAAGATTCTGCGGAGTGTCATATACCAGAACCTCGCCGGCATGCATGAGCGAAATGCGGTCGCAGCGCATGGCTTCGTTCATGAAGTGGGTCGACAGGAAGATGGTCACCTGCTCCCGCCGCGACAGATCGACCAGAAGCGCCCAGAATTCGTCCCTTGCAACCGGATCAACACCCGAGGTCGGCTCGTCGAGGATCAGGAGGTCGGGGCTGTGAATGATCGCGCAAGCCAGCGACAGGCGCTGGCGCAATCCCAGCGGCAGCGAGGCAGAAATCGCGTCGGCATGGGCGCCGAGCCCGAACTGCGCCAGCAATGCCGCGATACGCGGGCCGATTTCAACTGTCGGCAGGTGGTACAGCTGTGCATGCAGCATCAGGTTCTGCCGCACGGTCAGTTCGCCCCAAAGCGAGAAATTCTGCGACATGAATCCGACCCGTTTCCGGCTCTCGATATTTGTCGCGTCGATTGGCTCCCCGAACAGGAAGGCCTCCCCTTCAGAGGCTGGCAGAAGTCCGGTAAGCATCTTCATCGTTGTTGTCTTGCCGCAGCCATTCGAACCGAGAAAGCCGAATATCTCTCCGCGCTCGATCTCGAAGCTGACATCGTTAACGGCGGTGAAGTCACCGAACCGACGTGTCAGCCCTCTGGCAATGATTGCCGGACCGCCCTCGCACGGCGCACGCTGGGGGATGACAAGACGGGTCCCGCTGCCGCGCTTTTCCGGCGGCAGCAGGGAAATATAGGCCGCTTCCAGTTCTTCCTCACCGGCCAGCGCCCGCAGTTCAGCCGGGGTGCCGGATGCAAGAATGCGTCCGCCATCCATTGCAGCCAGCCAGTCGAAACGCTCGGCCTCCTCCATATAGGCGGTGGATACCAGCACGCTCATCTGCGGGCGGAGGGCGCGGATCTCGTCGATCAGATCCCAGAACTGGCGGCGGGAAAGCGGATCTACACCCGTGGTCGGCTCATCGAGGATCAGGAAGTCCGGATCATGAATCAAGGCGCAGCAGAGGCCGAGCTTCTGCTTCATGCCGCCTGAGAGCTTGCCTGCCGGACGATCGGGAAAAGGATCGAGTCCCGTTGCAAGCAACAGGCGCTCCATGCGACGGCGGCGCTCCGCCGCGTCATGGCCATAAAGACGGGCGAAGAAATCCAGATTCTCCGCAACGCTGAGCTCCTTGTAGAGATTCTTTCCCAGCCCTTGCGGCATATAGGCGGCGCGGGCATAGACACCGGCGCGATGCCTAGCTTCTGCCATCGATCCGCCAAGCACGCTGATTTCGCCTGACTGCAGCTTCCGCGCCCCTGCAAGTAACCCGAGCAGGGTCGACTTGCCGACGCCGTCCGGTCCGATCAGGCCAAGCATCTGTCCGGCAGGAAAGTCGATCGTCACATTGTCCAGCGCGACAACGCTGCCATATTTGTGCGTAACCTCGCTGATGCGTGCAACCGGGACGGATTGACTGGCCATCGCCATTTCAGTTCCCGGGTGCAAGGCCTGACGGCAGCGCCTCCGGAGGAATGGGCTTGCCGACAAGGTCGGCCGGCCATGAATCGTCTGCCGCGCCTATCAGGCGAATGAAGGCCACGCCGCGAATTCCGGTCTTCACCTGATCGATATAGGCGCGAACAAGTTCCTCTGGCACCCGCACCTTCACGCGAAACATCAGCTTCACGCGCTCGTCGCGCGTCTCCACCTGCTTCGGGGTAAATTGCGCCTCCGGCGAAATGAAACTGACATAGGCCGGAATTGCGTAATCAATCGCATCCAGCCGGATCCGCGCTTCGGCGCCGACCGCGGTCCGCGCGGCTTCCGCCGCCGGCAGGAAAATCTCCATATAGACCTGGCTGAGATCCAGCAGCGTCACCACCTTGCCTCCACCGCCCAGAACTTCCCCCGGCTGCGCCAGGCGATAGAGGATGCGGCCGAAGGCTGGCGCGGTAAGCGTCGCATCTGCGATCTGGGTATGGTATTGGTTCACTAGCGCCCTCGCGGCATCTACACCGCGCTCGGCAGATTGAAGCTGTGCGATGGCAGCATTCAGAGCCGCTTCCGCCGAGGCCCGCCGGGCTGCCTGCTGTTGCAACGTTGATTGCGAACTGACTCCGCGTTCGGCCAGGGAACGGGCCCGCTCATGCTCCTCCTGGGCCAGACGCAGGTCGGCGCGCCGCTGCTCGATCAGCGCACGCACTTCCGCAACCTGGCTCTCGGCGCGCGCCACATCGGCTTCGGCCCGCGCCAGCTGCGCCTCCAGTTCGGCCGTATCCATCACGGCCAGCACGTCACCCGCCTCGACCAGATCGCCTTCCTGCACCAGAATCTGCAAAACCCGGCCCGGCATGCGTGTCGCTACATCGATCTGTTCTGCCTCGATGCGGCCATTGCCCATGGCGATGCCCTCAGGCATTCCGCCGGTTGCCTGGTCCCATACATACCAGGCGATGGCTGCAAGGGTTGCAAGAACCACGACAACCCCGAAAGCAATGCGGAAAAACTTCATCATCCCGATTCTCACGACCGATTGCTTCAGCGATTTCCGGCTTACCGGTAGCATCGGCCTTCAGGATTGACCATAGGCGGATGGCACAGGCTGTCAGGTGGCGCGCCTCAGGCACTCGTCAACATAGATGCGGCGCAATTGCTGCACGACCGGGCCAATCTTTCCATCGCCGACAGCATGTCCGTCAATCTCCACGACAGGTGTTACGAAAGTGGTCGCCGAAGTAATGAAGGCTTCGTCGGCCGACATTGCCTCTTCAACCGTAAACCGGCGTTCGCTGAGCCGATAGCCCGTCCCTTCGATGAATTTCAGCAGGGATGCACGCGTGATGCCATGCAGCACCCGGTTGGTCAGGGGATGGCTGACGATCTCCCCCCCACGGACGATATAGGCATTGGCGGAGCTTCCTTCGGTGACATGGCCGTCCTCGACCAGCCAGGCGTCATGCTTGCCTTTTCGGACGGCCTCTGTCTTGGCCATCGAGGCATAAAGAAGCTGGATTGTCTTGATGTCCCTCCGGCCCCAGCGCAGATCCGGCAAGGTCATGATCTTCAGCCCCTTGCGGATTGGATAGGGATCGTCGAGGTCGGGCCGTTGCTGGGTGAACATCACCACCGTTTGCGGGGTTGTTTCCCGATCCGGAAAGACAAAATCACGATCCCCCGGATTGCCGCGGGTCACCTGCAGGTAGATGGCGCCATTGACGAGCCCGTTGTGCTCCATGATCTCGCGGTGCAGAGCAAGCAGGGAATCGCCGGTAAAGGGGTCATCCATTCCAAGTTCGGAAAGCGAGCGGGTCAGTCGTGCGCGATGTCCGTCAAAATCGATCAGCTTGCCGCCGAGCACCGACGTTACCTCGTAGACGCCATCGGCCATGAGAAACCCACGGTCGAAAATCGACACTGTGGCCTCGGTCTCGCTCTTCCATTGTCCGTTCACATATACGATACGGCCTGGCATGGCGTTCCTCTCGAATTGGGTAGACAGACAGAATACACGCTATAGCGTGCGTCACTTCCTGCGGAAAGCTCTGGATTGGAAGACCTCGTTCCCGGTGCCGCTATTCCTGCCATGACGCGAAGCGACAGGCTTCCGTTGTCATGCTGGCAATACCGGAGCAGGCTCGACCTTCAGGCGCGGACCCCCAACTGCGTCCGTGCGGCTACACTCATCAAGGCCGGCGTCCAGGGAGGAACATGGGTCAGTGCCACCCTGCTCTTTTTCAGCCTATATCTTAGGTAAAGCTCCATGAACGGAGGCTTGAGGCAGCCATGGACATGCGGAACGAT
>CAYLGY010000051.1:0-3055 GCA_964383325.1 uncultured Rhizobiaceae bacterium | reverse complement strand
TTAGGTAAAGCTCCATGAACGGAGGCTTGAGGCAGCCATGGACATGCGGAACGATGTTTCTGCGTGACGAGCGGCGCACCCTGCGGTTGCGACATCGGTGCTATACTCATTGCCCTCGAAGCCATGGAGACGGATCTGATAGTTCAGGAAGCAGGGAGAACTTGACGATGCAGGAACGGATCGTGATGTCGGTCAATGGTCTTACGCATGAAATCGGCCCCGAGGATCCGGAGGTGCGCGCCTGGCATGAGTCACTGGTTGCGGACGAATATGCGCGCTGCCGGCCAGGCGACACCTTCGCTGACCTGAAGCGCCGCGCCCGCTTCTCGAAAGAGGACCAGGGTCATCTGAAGCTCTGGATGGCGCGGGCGGCGAAGCTGGCCGAGACCATGCGCAAGCCGGACCGGGCTGCAGCATGAGCGCCTTCCATTGGAGTAAGCGCTGGTGAGCCTGACAACCTTCGCGCATCGCGCGCGCATGTGAAGAAGGTGGTGCACCTGCTCATCCAGTCGGGTTCTCTGAAGGGCGTTCGCGGGCGTTCGGGCGGGTTCACCCTCGCCCTTGCACCAGACGGATAACCCATTGTTGCCACCTGCCCGGTGGATCAGCGAGGCGCTTGACGCCCTCAATGCTGGGCCGCTATTCGCTTGCCGACCTGATGTTTTCGTCGAAGGATTTCTCTGCCACCGTGACGTCCGGCGATGCGCAAGCGCGGCGGGACATTCCGGCGATATCTGTCGCTTTATTATCCTTTGTATACAATGATCTGAAACCAATATTTGATGATTTACGTCAGCATTGCAACTGCGCCACCTGGCGCGTCCGGCATATTGATCTTGTCCGATAGGAACGGAACGGCGATGCTGCCCGTCGGATTCAGTGATTCCCCGGAGGTGGCTGCATGCTGAACAGAATCTGGCTCGCATCCGTCGCGCTGGCAGTGGCAGCTGCGTCCGCGTCGGCCCATGTCGTTCTGGAACCCGACACCGGGACGGCGGGCTCTGCCCACAGGGCGGCCCTGATCGTCCCGCATGGCTGCGAGGGCAAGCCGACCCGATCGGTGCGCGTGAGAATTCCGCCGGGCTTCCATGGCGCCAAGCCTATGGCGAAAGCCGGATGGACACTGGAGAAGATCGTGGGCCCACTCGACCAGCCCCATGTCAACCACGGCGTCGAGACAACCGAGGGCATCGTCGAGATCATCTGGAGCGGCGGCAGCCTACCCGACGATGAATTTGACGAGTTCGTCATCCGTGGACGGCTCGCCGACGATCTCGAGGCCGGCAGCACCCTCCATTTCCGCGTCGTGCAGGAATGCGAAGGCGGGCTTGCGGAGCGCTGGATCGAGATCCCGGAGGATGGCCAATCCGTGCATGATCTGAAAAAGCCGGCGCCTGGGCTGAGATTGCTGGAACGCTCCGGCGGCCATTGATCGGCAACTGGCGATGCGTCGCCCGGCAGAAGGGCTCGAATTCGATGAAGCCGGGACCAGTCTCCCTTTTCCATCCGCGGCCCCGTATGCGGCTGGCAGTCTGGCTGCTGGTGATCCTGCTGCTGGATGTGACGCTGGCGCATGCACATGCGGTCTTACGGGCCAGCGAGCCTTCGGACGGGTCGATGCTGCAAGCCCCACCCGCAAGCCTTGCCCTGATTTTCAGTGAGCCGGTCACGCCATTGGCCCTGCGCCTGGCCGGCCCGGATGGAAATGTCCGCGAGCTTGACCGCTTCGATGTTCGCAAGGATCGCGTCGAGATCGAGGTCCTGGGCGAGCTGGATCAAGGCACGCATGTGCTGTCCTGGCGCGTCGTGTCGGCCGACGGCCACCCGGTCGGTGGCTCCCTGATCTTTTCCATCGGAGCGCCAACCGGCGTCAAATCCGGCCTGCCGGACCAGGCCGACCCCGCAGTGCGCGTAGGCCTGTGGATTGCCAGGGTCATGCTGCTGAGCGGCATGTTCATCGGTGTTGGCGGCGTTCTCGCCCGGCACATGCTGCTGCCGCATGAACGGGCTGGAAGTAGGATCCTGGCCACGGCTCTCCTCCTCGGAGCAGCCGGCGCGCTTGCCTCCCTTGGCCTGCAGGGGCTCGATGCCCTCGGGGTGTCATTCTCCCACCTTTCGGACCCGGCCGTATGGCAAGCCGCTCTCGGAACCAGCCTTGGCATGACGGTCAAAACTGCCCTGCTGTCGTTCCTTCTTGCCGCCGCGGCATTGACGCTGCAGGGAGCCATGGGAAAAGTCACCGCTTTCGGCGCCTGGCTCATCTGCGGCCTTGCGCTCGCGCTCTCCGGCCATGCGAGCGCAGCATCGCCACAATGGCTGATGCGCCCGGCTGTCTTCCTGCATGTCCTCGGTGTTGGAGCATGGATCGGGGCGCTGGTGCCCCTCGCGCTCGCCCTGCGCCGAGATCTGCCAGGCACAAGCGAAGCGTTGCGCCGCTTCTCGCGCCTGATCCCGATCCCGATCGCCATTCTGGCGCTCGCCGGCCTCGTTCTGGCGATGGTCCAGCTACGCCAGCCTCAGGCACTCGCCAGCACCGACTATGGGCGGCTCCTGCTTGCAAAACTGGCCCTGCTTGTCGGCATTTTCGTGCTGGCGGGGGTAAATCGCTGGCGCCTGACTGCCCCCGCCATGGCAGGCAATTCCGGCGCAAGGCGTCTGCTGGCCGGCGCGATCTTCGCGGAGATCCTGCTCGCGCTGCTGGTCCTCGGCATCGTCGCCGGCTGGCGGTTCACGCCGCCGCCGCGCGCGCTTGCCGTCGCCGGGACCGCGCCGGTCGTCAGGCATATCCACACCGCGAATGGCATGGCGGACCTGACCATCATGCCCGGCAGAGCCGGAACCGTCAGCGTTTCCGCCATGCTCCTTACCGGTGAGTTCGAAACGCTGGAAGCGAAGGAAGTCAGCTTTCTCTTCGCCCGTCCGCGAGCTGGCATCGAGCCGTTCCGCCGCGAAGCCAGCCGCGATGCCGATGGCGAATGGCGGGTCGGGAACGTCCAGCTCCCCCTGCCCGGGCTCTGGAATGTCCGCATCGACGTGCTGGTGTCCGATTTCGAGA
>CAYLGY010000050.1:0-20082 GCA_964383325.1 uncultured Rhizobiaceae bacterium | reverse complement strand
ACCAGTGAATCGGACCGAGAGGTCGTTGCGGCGCTCCAGGATCCACCGCGTTGCACGAAAGTGGCGGACGAGCGCAATCTCAGGACTATCAAGGAGGCAGATTTCATGGATCTTGGGGCAAGCTGGGGGGTTGACACCGGAAAGCGCGCCCGCAACCTTTCCACCTCGATGAACCTGGCATCTGGTAGAGCCGTTCTGTCAGTCAATTTTCGTACCGGACAATGGCCTTTTCATGCAAGAACGCAATCTAGCGGATATTGTGGGTGGCTTGATCCTGCTGGTGATCGGCCTGTTCGCGGGTCTGTATGCGCTGCAGAACTACGATCTCGGTAAATTCAGTCGCATGGGGCCTGGCATGTTCCCGGGGATCCTGTCCTTGGCCCTTTGTATCCTCGGGGTTTCAACTGTGGCGATGGGACTTCGTCGAGCGGAACGGACGTATTGCAGAGGCAGCCAATGCCGAGGGCGGCAGTGTGGGAACAATGCGTTCCGGCAAGCTTGACCAGAAATTCCTGCTTCAGGGTGACGACGATTCACCAAACAACTATCTGCTGAATGTGGGGCTGACCGGATCGGGGGGCTGGGGAACGCCACGTCACCGTCATAACTTCGATCAGATTCGATATGTGCTCAAGGGGCAGTATCCAGTTTCACCTCACAAGATCATGAAGGAAGGTTCGGTGGCCTACTTTCCGGAGAGCGTGCACTACGGGCCCCAGGACCGTCCGGAAGGACTCGAAATGATGGTGATCCAGTTCGGTGGTGCCAGTGGCTCGGGGTTCCTGTCCGTGGCCCGGCGTGAAGCTGCCAACAAGGCGCTGGAGTCGAAAGGCACGTTCAAGGATGGAATCTTTACCTGGGTAGATGAAAAAGGCCGGAAGCATAATCAGGATGGTTCGGCAGCCTGCTTCGAGGAAGCGACGGGAACGAAGCTGGTTTTCCACCCGCCCCGATTTGATGATGTGATCGTGTTCGAGCCAGCTTCCTTTGCCTGGATCGATTCGCATCAGGAAGGGGTGCAGACCAAGCATCTTGGGACTTTCACCGAACGGGAAACCCGAATGGGTTTCATACGTATCGCAAAGGGAGGGACCTTTGATACCGGTAGATGTGATCAGCTGCGGGTCCTTTTCATGAGCGAAGGCTCCATGGTGATCAATGGAAAAACCTATGGACCGAGAACCGCAATTGAACTATTGGCGAGCGATCCTCCAGTCCAGATTCATGCGAGCGAGGACACAACGCTGTTCTCGGTTCACTTGCCGAAGTTCTGAGGCCCCGAGCCGGCCGGGCACATGGGCAGGATTGGAAGGATGATGCCGGACGCCTACCTCGCTGACTAAGCTTGGACCAGGATAACCGTCCGATACCTGCAGTCAGGTGATCAGTCCCTTCCGGTCCTGATCGCCTTGTCCTACTGAATCGTGGGGAGCCGTCATCTCGTTCCAGGTCACTCACCGGATGGTTCTCTCCATCGCCTTGCCGATGACGCTGGCCTATCTTACTACCCCTTTGCTGGGCATCGTGGATACGGCGGTGGTAGGGCAAATGGGCGATGCGGCTCTACTCGCCGGGCTGGCTGCGGGCGCCATTGTCTTCGACGTCGTTTTCACCTCCTTCAATTTTCTGAGGCTGGGGACGACCGGCCTCGTCTCGCAAGCATTCGGCCGCGGAGATTCACGCGAAGAACAAGCGATCTTCTGGCGATCGTGCATGGTTGCATTCATCGCCGGAGTTGCACTTATGGCTACTACACCGCTGATCGTCGCCTGCGGCACGTGGTTTCTCGATGCCGGACCGCGCGTTACGAAGGCCATGGCCGGCTATGTCCAGATCCGCCTCGTTTCTGCGCCCTTCGCGCTTTTGAACTATGCGCTCCTCGGTTATGTGCTCGGGCGAGGCGAAGGAGGGACCGGACTTGCCCTCCAAATGCTGCTCAATGTTTCCAATATCGCACTCTCTGTCTATCTCGGCCTTGTGCTTGGCTGGGGACTGGAGGGGGTCGCATGGGGCACCGTGGGAGGCGAGGCACTCGCAACGCTGGCCGGATTCTTCCTCATCATCCGGCGATTCAGAGGCATGCCCGCCATGCGTCCAGGCGCAGTTACGAATATGGTCGCACTCAAGACCATGTTTGCGCTGAACCGCGACATCATGCTCCGGAGCTTCATATTGATCGGCGCCATCGCGATCATGGTGCGGCAAGGTGCGCAGCTGGGTACGCTGACGCTCGCCACCAATGCAGTGTTGATGAACTTCTTCCTGCTGGCGAGTTTTCTGCTGGATGGCTTCGCGACGGCAGCCGAACAGATCGCCGGGCGTGCCGTGGGTGCGGTCTACCGCCCGGCCTTTGACCGTGCGGTGAAGCTGACGCTGCTCTGGGGGTTCGGCTTTGCCGTGATCATCGCCATCCTCTTCCTGCATTTCGGCGACGCGTGCATTGCGCTCGTGACCACGACGCATGAGGTGCAGGAGGAGGCGCGGCGCTATCTGCCATGGGCAGCCTTGACCGGGCTTGCGGGGGTGCTCGCCTTCCAGATGGACGGCGTCTATATCGGTGCCACCTGGTCGCGCGACATGCGCAACATGATGGTGCTTTCCCTGGTGATCTATCTCACGGCGGTTCTGACGCTGGGTCAGCAATTCGGGAATCACGGCTTGTGGGCATCGCTATGCATCTTCCTGCTGACGCGCGGACTGAGCCTTCTTGCTCTCCTGCCTTCGCGCGCCGTCAGGACTTTCGGGAACCGTCAGGCCAGACAACCACAGCAGTGAAGCGGTGCCTTCCCTTCATGCCGTTAGTCCCGCGCGTTCCAGCAACATCAGCCTCCCCGCACCCGTACGGGCGAAGCGGATCAGCATTGCCTTGCGAGTGGCGCCAGCCAGCGGGTGCTCCGGGGATTCACGCAGGATTTCCGCGCCATAGCCGTCGGACAGGATGAAACCGGCATCCTCGGGAAAAATTTCTCTCGGCACTTCCGGATGCGTAGCGAAATAGAATCGATCGCAATGCATTCGATATTCCGGCCATTTCAGGTCGGCGCGGAAATCTTCCACGGACGACTTTATCTCGATGATCAGAAATTCACCCTTTGCGCCCAATGCAACAAGGTCAGCGCGTCGTCCATTGGCAAGCGGCAGTTCCGGCAGAACCGGCACGCCCATGGACTGGAACAGCTTCTGCACGCCGCGGCGAACCAGCAGCGCCCGCTCGGATTGGCGCCTGTCCTCAAGCGGATTGCGCGCACAGGGGTCAATGATCGGCATGGGAACGGTTCTGCGACGGTTACGAGCCGGAATCAAGCCATTTGCCTGTACAGGGGCTGTTGCGGCGTTGCAATGAAGGAAAAAAACCGAAGGAACCAGCGGCCTTCCTCTCAATTAACGACTTGGCAACCATGTTTTTCTACGACACTAATTAGGGCGAAAATTCGGTATCGAGCGGGCGCCCGGCCACAATTTGAGGATATGGCGCATCATGCAACTCCGACTTCCCCTGCTTCTTTCCATCCTGGGCGTAGTTTTCGCCCTTGCCGGCTGTACATCGGTTCCAACCCTGAGTGGCGTTTATGGCTCGGTCCATGATGCCGGTTACCAATTGCCCGCGATCCCGATCGACAAGGTTGACCGGAAATATCATCGGCAGGTGGTCGACTTCGAGACCCGGGAGAAGCCCGGGACGATCATTGTAGATACTCGCGAGAAGTTCCTTTATTTCGTCATGCCCGAAGGCAAGGCCATGCGCTACGGCATCGGTGTCGGTCGCCAGGGATTCGAATGGTCCGGTACCGCCCGCGTCGCGATGAAACGTGAGTGGCCGACCTGGACTCCGCCAGCCCCGATGATTCGCCGCCAGCCGGAACTGGCGAAATATCGCGGCGGGATGGCGCCTGGCCTTGATAACCCACTCGGCGCGCGCGCGCTCTACCTGTTCAATACCCGTGGCGATACGGGCTACAGGCTACACGGCACGCCGGAATGGTGGTCGATCGGCAATGCGATGTCCTCCGGATGCATCCGGCTGATGAATCAGGACATCATCGATCTCTACAACCGCACGGAACAGGGCGCGAAAGTGATCGTGAGATAACCGGACGTCTGCCTGTGCAGCGATGCGCGGGCAGGCGCTACTGGATCACCTGCTCGACATTCTGCACTTCCGGAATGAAATGCTTCAGCAGGTTCTGAATGCCGTGCTTCAGCGTGGCAGTCGACGAGGGGCAGCCTGCGCAGGCGCCGCGCATGTTCAGAAAGACGGTGCCATTCTCATAGCCACGAAAGGTGATGTCGCCGCCATCCTGAGCCACGGCCGGACGAACCCGCGTTTCCAGCAGCTCCTTTATGGTCGCGACAATATCCGCATCGGCACGGTCATAGAATTCCTCACTGTCCGAATGCTCGCCCGCCGGGGCCTGCGATGTCAGGACCGGGGCGCCGGACATGAAGTGCTCCATGATGGCTCCGAGAATGGCGGGTTTCAGATGGTGCCATTCTGCGCCCTCGCGCGTGATCGTGATAAAATCATAGCCGAAGAAGACGCCCGTGACTCCGGGGATGGAAAACAGGCTCGCCGCGAGGGGCGACACTTCCGCAGCGCTTTCGGGATCGCGGAATTCGGCTGTTCCTTCTTCGAGGACAACCTTGCCAGGCAGGAATTTCAGCGTGGCCGGATTGGGGGTGGCTTCCGTCTGGATGAACATCGCTCGCCTTTCCGTGAGACGCTCACTTTAGAAGCGTTCAAAATCATTGTCCGAAAAATAAGCCTTCGCGATGACAATTGCAAGGCGAGGCGACCATTCAGGTCATGCTGTCTATATCTTCGTCCGACAGATGCATCGGCACCACGGTCACCGGGATGGGGAATGCAGCACCTTTGCCGGCGACGGCGGATACGAGCGGGCCCGGCCCCTCTTTTCCTGTTCCGGCCGCCAGCACCAGCACGGCAATATCCTGGTCCTCTTCGATGAGCTTGTGGATCTCCTCGATCGGATCGCCCTCGCGGACCACGCCTTCCACTTCGATCCCGACCGTTTCCCGCACCTTGGCAGCGAATGCATGAATGGCCGCATCGGCATTGGCATGCGCTTCCTCGCGCATGATTTCGGCGACACCGATCCAGTGCTGGAAATCAGCCGGTTCGATGATGTAGACCAAGGCAAGCGCGCCACCCGTACGCTTGGCCCTGCGCGCCGCATAGGCAATCGCCATTTCCGATTCGGGCGTATCGTCCACCACGCACAGGAACTTGCGCCGGTGACCAGCTTCGTGGCTCAGCCTCTTCGATACCATTCGGCCATCCTGTTGCGGTATGGCGGGAACTCTGCCATTGGATATGGGTCCGAGAAGTAGCAGATCACCCGGGCGCAATCAATTCGTGAGCAAGCCGACAATTCGGCGCACGTCCTGCATCGTCGCTTCCGCGAGTTCGCTCGCCCGTGCGCCGCCATCGGCCAGTACCTGGTCGATATAGCCGGGATCGGCAGTAATTCGCCGCATTTCCTCGGCAACCGGGGCGAGGCGCGCCACTGCGAGATCGGCGAGAGCCGGCTTGAACTCGGAGAAGGGCTTACCGGCGAAATCACGAATCACCTCGGCCCGGCCTGTTCCTGCGAGGGCCGCATAGATACCGACCAGATTCTCTGCTTCCGGGCGGCCCTGAAGCTCTTCAAGCGTTTCCGGCAGGGGCGCGGGATCGGTCTTGGCCTTGCGGATCTTGCGGGCAATGGCGTCGGCATCGTCAGTCAGATTGATGCGGGAAAGGTCAGAGGGATCTGATTTCGACATTTTCTTCGTGCCGTCGCGCAGGCTCATCACGCGCCTCGCTTCTCCCTCGATGAGCGGCTCGGTCAGGGGGAAATAGCCTGTCACCTGTTCATCGCCGGCCTGCATCTCCACGCCAAAACCGAGGTCGGCGATGCGGCGCGAATAATCATTGTTGAATTTCTGGGCGATGTCGCGGGTCAGTTCCAGATGCTGTTTCTGGTCCTCGCCCACCGGGACATGGGTGGCGCGATAGACCAGAATGTCCGCTGCCATCAGCGCCGGATAGGCAAACAGGCCGGCCGAGGCGTTCTCGCGATCCTTGCCGGCCTTTTCCTTGAACTGGGTCATCCGGTTCAGCCAGCCCATTCGGGCAACGCAATTGAAGATCCAGGCGAGTTCGCTGTGCTGGCGAACGCGACTCTGGTTGAAGACGATATGGCGCTCGGGATCGATGCCAGCGGCGAGGAAGGCCGCGGTCACTTCCCGCGTCGAGCGCTCCAGCTCTTCCGGGTCTTGCCAGACCGTGATCGCATGCAGATCCACGACGCAATAGATGCAGCGGTGGCTGTCCTGCAAGGCGACAAACTTCTGGATCGCGCCAAGGTAATTGCCGAGATGGAGATTTCCAGTCGGCTGGACGCCGGAGAATACGAGTGGCTTGAAGCTCATGAGAACCAGTCCGGTGGGCAGGATGCTATCGGCGCGCTTATGGACGAGCACGCCGAAGCGTGCAAGTCCCCTTGGTGTTCAACCAAGCGCCCCGAGGCGCCGGCTGATGCGGGCAGGCCGGCCGGGTAGGTCCAGCCGGGCCGGATTGCGCTCGCGCCGGGCAATGATCCTGCCATTGGCGATAACCAGGCGCCGCTCTGCCCGCAACCGGATCGCCTCAACCGGTTCGCCGGCTTCAAGGACGACAAGGCTTGCCCGGCATCCTTTCTCGAGACCGTAACCTTCGAGACACATGATGGCGGCATTCACGCCCGTGACCATGTCGTAGCAATGGCGCATCTCCTGCGGACTGGTCATCTGCGCCACATGCAGCCCCATGAAGGCCACATCCAGCATGTCTGCCGAGCCGAGAGAATACCACGGGTCGAGCACGCAATCCTGGCCGAAGCCGACGCGAATGCCGTGCTGGATCATTTCCGGCACCCGGGTCATGCCGCGGCGTTTCGGATAGGTGTCGCTCCGGCCCTGGATCGTGATGTTGATGAGCGGATTGGCGATGGCGTTGACCCCCGCCTCGGCGATCAGCGGCAGAAGCTTGGAGACATAATAATTGTCCATCGAGTGCATCGAGGTCAGGTGCGAACCGGTTGCCCGTCCCTGCAAACCCAGGCGCTGCGCCTCGTAGGCAAGCTGTTCGATGTGGCGCGAATGCGGATCGTCAGATTCGTCGCAGTGCAGATCGATCATGAGTCCACGTTCCGCCGCAAGCTCGCACAATTCGGTGACGGAGCGCCGGCCATCGTCCATGGTCCGCTCGAAATGCGGGATGCCGCCGACAATATCGGCGCCCATGTCCAACGCCCGCAATGTGCATTGCCGCGCCGTCGGCGAGCGGTAGAAACCATCCTGGGGGAAGGCGACGATCTGCAGGTCGATGTAATCCTTAACCTGCCGGCGTACCTCGATCAGTGCCTCGACGCCCTTCATTCCGTTCTCGTCGCTGGTGTCAGCATGGGTACGAATCGCAAGGAGGCCCATCGAAGCCGCCCAGTCGCAATATTCCAGGGCGCGCTCCATGATCTGCTCGACGGACTGCATCTCCTTCAGCTCACCCCACAGGGAGATTCCTTCGAGCAGGCGCCCCGACTGGTTGACGCGCGGCGTGCCGTAGGAGAGCGTCGCATCAAGGTGAAAATGCGGATCCACGAAAGGCGGAGAGACCAGAAGGCCGGACGCATCGATGAGTTCGCGCGCTTCGGCCTCGATCCGGGGCTCGACCGCTGCGATATGTCTGTTGGAAATGGCAATGTCCGCAACCCTGCCATCGGGAAGGGTGCCGCCCCGCAGCAAGATATCGAAACTCATCTCTCACCTTTCTGGTAGGGAATCATCAAGGCCTTCGGATAGGTAGCCCGCCGCGCCACGACGATCAGCGCGAGGATCGACAGCACATAGGGCATCATCAGGAAAATCTGGTACGGCACGACGCCGCCCGTGACCTGCTGGAGGCGCACCTGATAGGCGTCGAATGCGGCGAACAGGATCGCGCCCAGGAGGGCCTTGCCGGGCCGCCAGGAGCCGAAGACGACAAGGGCGATGCAGATCCAGCCGCGACCGTTGATCATCTCGAAAAAGAAGGAATTGAAGGCGCTCATGGTCAGAAACGCGCCGCCGACGGCCATCAGCGCCGATCCGGTCATGACCGCTCCCATGCGGATCGCCGTCACGGAAATCCCCTGCGCCTCTACCGCAGCCGGATTCTCGCCGGCGGCACGCAGGGCGAGACCGATGGGCGTGCGATACAGTATCCAGGCCGTGATTGCCACGGTGATAAAGGCGAGATAGGTCAGGGCCGTCTGACGGAACAGGGCCGGGCCGACGATCGGGATCTCCGACAGCCAGGGGATCGCCAGCGGCAGGAAAGGTTCGATCTTCGGCGGCGAGGTCACTTCGGGCAGGGCAAGCCGGTAGATGAAATAGGTCAGGCTGCTGGCGAGCAGGGTGATTCCGATGCCCGTGACATGTTGCGACAGGCCGAGCGGAACGGTCAGCGTGCCATGCAGCAGGCCGAACAGGGCGCCAGCCAGGGCTGCGACCGCAACGCCGGTCCACAGGTCAAAACCGAAATAGACGGCAAGCCAGCCGGCAAAGGCGCCCGCCGTCATGATTCCCTCAATGCCGAGATTGAGCACGCCGGCGCGTTCGCAAATCAGCTCGCCCATTGTAGCGAAGATCAATGGCGAGGCGATCCGGATCGCTGCTGTCCAGAAAGTCGCCGTGAGCAGGATGTCGAAAGCTTCCACGCTCACCTCCAGCGGATGCGGTAACGCGACAGCATGATTGCGGTAACCATGGTCAGCAAGGCAGTGGCCACCATGACCTGCGCAATGTAATTCGGCACGCCGGCGCTGCGGCTCATCGCATCGGCGCCGACGAAGATTCCCGCGATGAAGATGGCTGCCGCCACCACGCCGAGCGGATTGAGCATGGCAAGCATGGCGACCACGATTCCCGTATAGCCATAGCCCGGCGACAGATCGAGCGTCAGGTTTCCTTTCAGCCCGGCTACCTCCGAAAACCCGGCCAGCGCTGCCATGCCGCCTGACAGAAGTGCTGTCTTCATCAGGACGCGGTTGACCTGGATGCCGGCAAATTTCGCCGCCTCCGGATTGTGGCCGACCGCTCGCATTTCATAGCCGAGGACGGTCTTCTTCATCACGAACCAGATGATGATCGCCGACAGGACCGCCAGCACGAAGCCGAAATGCAGCCGGAGGCCCGTAATGATGCGCGGCAATTGCATCTCGGCGATGACGCGTTTCGATTGCGGCCATCCGAGACCCATCGGATCCTTCAGCACCCCTTCCAGCAGCATCGAGACGAAAAGCAGCATGATGAAGTTCAGGAGGAGCGTCGTGACGACCTCGTCGACGCCAAAGCGGACCTTCAGGACTGCGGGGCCAAGCAGGAGCAATGCGCCGGCGAGCATGGAGATGGCTGCGACGAGCGGAATGAGCAGGGGCGACGGCAAAGGCAGAAGCCCCGTGCCCAGCACAGCAACTACGACACCGCCCGCATAGAGCTGGGCTTCAGCACCGATATTCCAGAGTCGCGCCCGGAAAGCGATGGCGATTGCGAGGCCGGTAAAGATCAGTGGTGTCGCCCGCGTAAGGGTCTCGATCAGGGCAAATCGCGAGCCAGCTGCACCTTTCAGGACCAGGCCGAATACCGCAAGCGGGTTGGCGCCGGCCAGCATGACGAGCAGCGCGGCAAACAGCATGGTGGCAAGGATGGCGCCAGCCGGATAGAGCAGCGTCGCGGCGAGTGAGGGCGCAGGTTTTGGCTCAAGCCGCATCTTGGCCATCACGGGCAAACCCGTGGCCGGACATGGCCTCTCCGAGTTCGCGAACTGTTTTTTCACCCCGAGCCGAGGGCGGCGACAGCCGGCCCTGCGACATGACAATGATCCGGTCGGACAGAGCGAGAATCTCGTCGAGATCCTCGGAAATCAGGAGAATGGCCACCCCGCGGTCGCGCGCCTCGATCAGCCGGCGATGAACATAGGCAACCGCACCGATGTCCAGCCCGCGCGTCGGCTGGTTGGCCAGGATGATCTGCGGATCGCCGTCGAAAGCCCGGCCGAGTATGAGCTTCTGCATGTTACCGCCGGAAAGCAGGCGGACGCGGGTATCCGGCGAAGGGCATTTGACCTCGTAATCTGCAATGATTGCTTCGGCGAAACCGCGCGCCGCCTTCCAGTCGAGGATGCCGCGCCGCGAGAAGCGACGCTCGCGATAGGTTTCCGAGATCATGTTCTCGGTCACGCTCATGTCGCTGATCATGCCGATGGCATGGCGATCCTCGGGAATCCGGCCGATTCCGGCAAACAAGGCCTCGCGCGTGCTCCATTGCTGCATCGCCTTCCCGCCAATGCGAATCTCGCCAGAGATTGGTGCGATACGTCCCTCGATCAGGGCCGAAAGCGTCGCCTGGCCATTGCCTGATACGCCGGCGATTCCGGTAATTTCTCCTGCGCGCAAGGAGAGGTCCACCTGCTCGAGGCGCGTGCCGCCGCGGGATGGGGCCGCCGACACGCCCCGTAGTTCCAACAGGGTTGCACCGACCTCGCGATGGCGCACTTCCGGCATTTCCACCGCATCGCCGACCATCATTGCCGCCAAGGCTGACCGGTTGGTCTCGCGCGTTGCGACGGAACCGGCAAGCTTGCCATGACGCAGTACCAGCACCCGCTCGCTGACGGCAAGAACCTCATGCAGCTTGTGCGAGATGAACAGGATCGAAAGTCCGCGCGACACGAGCAGTTTCAGGGTCCGGAACAGGACCTCGGTCTCGCCCGGCGTCAGCACGGCGGTCGGCTCGTCGAGGATCAGAATCCGGACATCGCGGTACAGCGCCTTCAGAATTTCGACGCGCTGCCTTTCGCCGACAGTAAGATCTGAAATCACTGCAAAAGGATCCACCGACAGGCCGAAATCGGCGGAAATCTGCTGGATCCGCTTCCAGGCGGCGTTGCGGTCGAGCCAGAACCGGGACAAGGGCTGCGTACCGAGGACGATGTTCTCCAGTACGGTGAGCTGGTCCGCCAGCGTGAAATGCTGGTGCACCATGCCGATGCCGGCATCGAGCGCGGCGCGTGGGTCTCCCGGCGCCAGCGGCTTGCCGAACGCCTCGATGGACCCTGCATCGGCGACATAATGGCCGAACAGGATGTTCATCAGCGTTGTCTTGCCGGCTCCATTTTCGCCCAGAAGCGCGACGATCTCACCCCGCTTCAGTTCGAAGGAAATGTCGTCATTGGCAATCAGCGTGCCGAATTGTTTTGTAATGCCGGAGAGGCGCAGGACCGTCTGCGCCTCCGTCCCCCCTGCATCGGGCATGTCAGCTCGACTTCGGTTCTTCGTCGTTGATTGCTACCGTGAAGGTGCCGGCGCGGATTTCTGCCTCCCGTTCGGCGACCCTGGCCATGACTTCCTCGGGTACCTTGCCCTCGAAAGTACCAAGTGGCGCCAGCGAGCAGCCATTCTCCTTCATGAAGGAGTAGACCCCGTAATCCTCGGCCTTGAACGTGCCGTCACGCACGCGCGCAACCGCAGCGTCCAGGGTCGGCTCGAAGTGCCAGAGCGCGGAAGCTACCACCGTATCGGGATATTCGGACTGCGTATCGATGACATTGCCGATGGCAAGGATGCCCCGTTCCTTCGCCGCGTCGGCAACGCCAAAGCGTTCGGCGTACAGGATGTCAGCGCCGGAATCGATCTGTGCGAAGGCTGTTTCCTTGGCTTTCGGCGGGTCAAACCAGGAGCCGATGAAGGCAACCTGGAACTTCGCGTCAGGACGCGTTTCCCGCACGCCTTCCATGAAGGCATTCATAAGGCGGTTGACCTCGGGAATCGGATATCCGCCGACCATGCCGATATTGCCGGTTTGTGTCATGGCGCCGGCAATGATGCCGGTCAGATAGGAAGCATCCTGAATGTAATTATCGAAAGTTGCGAAATTGGGCACATCGTCCTGTGGCTTGAAGGAAGAACCCATCAGGAAGGCCCGGTCGGGATAGTCGCGCGCAACTTGCCGCGCCGCTTCCTCGACACCGAAGACCTCGCCGACGATCAGCTGATGGCCCGCCTCGCAATATTCGCGCATGACGCGCTCGTAATCATTATTGGCGATGTTCTCGGAGAAGACATATTCGATTTCGCCACGTTCGGCGGCAGCATTGGCGGCCTTGTGGATCCGGCCGACCCATTGCTGCTCGACGGGTACGGTGTAGACCGCTGCTACCTTGACTTTTTCGGCCTGAGCCAGGGCCCGGCCCATGAGGGACGGCATTGCCAGCAGGCCGATACCCGCCGCCGAACTTCCCAGCAGCCGCCTGCGTGTGATGGAATTCTGGATGAACGAAGATGCAGTTCCTCTCATGGCTTACCCCTGATCTTGCGCCTGGTTGGAACCGGAGCCTAGAGTTTTTCATATTCAAATGGAAGCAGTTTGAACCCGCCAGTTGGGGATAGGCGGCCGGATTGCACGATTACAGCTTGATCCGCGGAAATTCCGGCAGGGGGCCAAGGTTACCGGTGCGAAGGTGATAGCCCCTTGGACAGCCCTTTAACGTTGCACGGTGCGGCTCTCCGCGTCACATGCTTATGGTGTTTGCAGTCTTCGCACCGATAGCCAATGCATGCACGATTCACGGGGCACCAATCGGCGTCTTGAACGCGGAATCCGGCAAGGAAGTCACGTTGCAGGACGCCTCAGGACCAGCATTGCACCCCGGCTCGCGAGATTCAGTGCGAGTTTCGGTCCCCGCGGTTCTGGCGAACAGAGAACAGGTCCAGCCGCTCCAAATCGGGAAAGGCAAGAGTGGTTTACCCACTCAAATCCCTGAATCTCTCGCTCCTTCAATGGTCTCCCGACCGATCGCGTCGGCGAAGCGGTTCCACACGGGCTGCATTGCCTCGACCCATTGTGCGCGCTGTTCCTCCGTCAGCGTGCGGATCTCTGCCCCTGTTTCGGCAATTCGGGTGCGATTCCGCGCCTCGTATTCGGCAAATTCTGTATTCGCCTCAAGGGTCGTCTCTGTGATAATCTTCAGAAAACGATCCCGAACTTCCGGCGATAAACGGTCAAGGAAACTTCGCGACGTAACGACCACATATAGAAAGGCTTGGTGATTGGTTTCGGTGATGCCGTCCTGAACCTTGTGGAATCCCTGCGTGGCGATGTTTGACCAGGTATTTTCCTGGCCGTTGATCTCGCCGGCGCGCAGTGCATCGTGGACATCTGCAAGCGGCATTGGTCGCGCTGTTGCGCCCAATGACTCGATCATGGCTGCCGAAAGTTCGGAATCCTGGGTGCGGAATGAGAGTCCCCGGGCATCCTCCGGCAACAGCAGGGCGCGATCTGCAGAAAACTGCTTGAACCCGGCCAGCCAGTACTCCAGTCCGACCAAACCATGGCTCTCCAGCGAAGCGAGCAACTCTCGGCCGGTATCGCCCTCGGCGAAATCCCGCAGGGCGGCTTCGTCACGAAACAGAAACGGAAGATCAAAAAGGCGGAGTCGTTCGGTATATCTGTCGAACCGGGCGGTGGATGGCGCGGCAAGTTCCAGCTCTCCCGCAATCAATGCCTCGAGGGCCGCATCATCCTCGAACAGGGATGCGTCGGGATGAACTTCCATGCAGAGATCGCCGTCCAGCGCTTCGTTTACCCGCTCTGCCAGTCGCGCGGCCGCTTCACCCTTCGGGTGACCGCTTTCCGCTACGACATGGCTAAAGCGCACGAGCGTTTCACCCTCGTCGCATGCTGCTTGTGCCCCGAATGTCTGCATCATGATTGCTACGCTCAGGACCGCAAGCGCCACTTTCCATCGCATCCGAAATCTCCTCCGCACCAGATATCGCAGCCGGTCTATGTCAATCGCCGACCTATCGCAATGATTCATTTCATCATTACAGGACGGTCAAGATTGTGACTGTATTATTTGGTACAGAGAAGTTGCATTCACTTACCAGAGCAGCATGGCAGCAAGGATTAGCGCGACCGCAATCACCGCCAGGGTTATGGGGGTAAAATACCGTCTCTCCGGCGTCGAAAGAGGGGGTCGCATTGCATTGCCGAACGAAGGCGCGTTCGGTGCAGCGGGATCCGTGTCGCGAGGCGGGACGATCGGGCGTTCTGTTGCGTGGCCGGCTGCTTGCGCATCCGTCTCCATCGGAGCCGCCGCAGGCTCGAAGCCCGCAATCCGGTCACCTTCACGTCCTTCCTGAAGATGACGATGTCGTTGTTCGGCAGTTTCCATTTCTTTGACCATTGGGCTGTCCTCCTGGAGAACTAACGCTGAACGATACGGAACGTTCCGGATGCTTTGCGCGTTGACATCTGCCGACAGGAGTGCTTGCAATGAAACATGAACAGCATGCGGCCAGAGCGCGCAGGATTGTACGGGAATCCGGGAGCGAGCGGAGGCCGCGCTCCGTCTTTCCGCCACACGACGATCCGGCCTTTTCCGCGGATCCGGGGGAAGCGCCCCCGGCAGGGCGGGGAGGAGAAACGGATCCACCGCGCGACACCCAATATGCCGGCCATCCCGAGTTTTCCCAGGACGCTGCCAAGGATGAGCCGCTTGTTTGGGGAGATGAACACAGCCGGTTTCCCATGCGACCGCCGCGCGGTGCAGGGCGGAAATGATGCGTGAGTTGATCGACAGGATCCTGTTTGTGTTCCTCGCACCCGGCGAGATTGCGTCCGACCTTCTGGGAATCACCCGCGAGCAGAATCGCGACCTGGTACGCATGCTGATCAACTCCTTGTTCTGGATCATGGTGGTTGTGATTGGCTTGATCATCTGGACGTCGACTTTCTCCATCTATCAGTAGGGCGGCGGAAGAACGCGCCACCGCCCTTGCGGGCCGTGAGTCTGTTGGCGTGTAACGCTGTTCTCACCGTGTTCTCATTGTCCTGATCCTGATTACGCAACTGGCCACTGACAATTGTCCGTGATAGGTTTGCGGCGACCGGGGGAGGCCTTATTCGGACCTCGGAAACCATGGCAGATCCTCAGGAATTGTTTGTGAAATTGTTCCATGCGGCTGTTGCCGCGGCCGACCCCGCGCGTGTCATCGTCGGGGCGTTGCCACCAAGGCCTCGTGGCCGCACAGTCGTTATCGGCGCAGGCAAGGCGTCCGCCAGTATGGCGGCGGCATTTGAGCAGGCATATGATGGTCCGCTCAGCGGAGTAGTGGTCACACCCTACGGCCATGCCGAGACATGCGAGCGGATACGGATCATGGAGGCTGCCCACCCTGTGCCGGACATGGCGGGCCTTTCCGCCGCGCGCGCCTTGTTCGAGGCAGTGGAGGGTCTTACCGCCGACGACCTTGTCGTCGCGTTGATTTCAGGGGGAGGTTCGGCGCTTTTACCTGCGCCTGCGGAAGGTCTTGCCCTTGCCGATGAGATCGCGGTCAACGAAGCGCTCCTTGCATCTGGAGTTCCGATCTCCGCGATGAACTCGATCCGCAAGCAGCTCTCGAGGATCAAGGGAGGACGACTCGCTTTGGCTGCATATCCTGCGCCGGTGGTTACCCTGATTCTCTCGGACATTCCCGGTGATGACCCGGCCCTGGTCGCATCCGGCCCAACCATTGCCGATCCCGCGGGGGTCAAGGATGCTCTGCGGCTGGTTGAGGCGTGGGGCGTGCAGCTGCCTGAAAGGGTGATGCAGCATCTTGCAAGTGGGGCAGACCCGGCGCCAGACCCGCGAGACCCACGATTCAGCGCAAATTCGGTCCGGATCCTCGCCTCTTCCCACCTGTCCCTCGAAGCAGCTGCAAAGACCGCCGAAGCGCAGGGGATCGAAGCGGCAATTCTATCTGACGCGATCGAAGGCGAGGCGCGCGACGTTGCGGGTGTTCATGCGGCAATTGCACTGGAGGTCGCACAGCGCAACCGTCCCTTCAAACGACCCGTCCTGATGCTCTCCGGTGGGGAAACGACCGTAACCTTGCGGGGAGGGGGCGGGGTGGGAGGCCGCAACACGGAATTCGCGCTCGCGCTGGCGCTGCGGATCCAGGGCTTCGAATCCATTCATGCTTTTGCTGCAGATACGGATGGCATTGACGGGACCGGCGGCAATGCAGGTGCTTTTGTCAATGGCGCCACGGTGAGCAAGATGCATACGGCTGGAATCGATCCGGTCGCAGCGCTTGCCGCCAACAATAGCTGGCATGCGCTTCACGCCGTGCAGGGTCTGTTCGTTACAGGTCCGACCGGCACCAATGTGAATGATATCCGTGCGGTGCTGGTGACCTAGTCAGAGGATCGGAATTAATATCGATCTGCAACAGGGGCTCCCGCGGGCACTCGGTAACCCGTTCGGCTCGAGGTTGTCACCTATGTCCTAGGTGCACTCCGTTGCCTATGTCTCCGGGCCGTACCCCCGAACGATGGTGGAGCCAAGGGGAGTCGAACCCCTGACCTCTTGAATGCCATTCAAGCGCTCTCCCAACTGAGCTATGGCCCCATCCGGGTGCCCGGCTGCAGAAAACCGGCCGGTGCGAAACGGGCTTTAGCGAAGGCCGGCGGCAAGATCAAGGATTATTCTGCCGCCTGCCACGAAAGAGGGATCAATGATCCTCCTCGTCCTTGCCAACCTTGATGATGACGGAGACGTCATCATCTTCCTCTTCCTCATCATCGGCAAGGAAGGTGTCATCGGCATCCTCGTCATCCAGTTCGATGACGTCGTCGTCCGTCTCATCGATTTCCGGGGAGCCGGGCTTTGCCACCGTCTCTTCGTCTTCTGCGTCCTCGAGCGAAACAACCTCGAGATCCTCTTCGGCATCGAGCTCCTCGGAGATTGCCTCGTCTTCCTCTTCCTCGATAACCTTCACGTCATTATCGAAAAAGGAGCGTGGATAGGACTTGCCGGTATAGGGTGATACGATCGGATCCTTGTTCAGGTCGTAAAACTTGCGGCCCGTTTCGGGGTCGACCCGCTTGGTGCCAAGTTCAGCTTTGCCCATGAATTGCCTCGTGCTTTACCGCCTTGCGTGAAGCGTTGCGTGACGGAATCTGTCAGCGGCCGGAAATTTCCGGTCCCCTTAACTTCAACTCGTCCCGCTGTCAAAGCCATAAACAGCCTTTGACTGCAAGAAAAGAGTCGGACCAGCCTGCCAGGGATGACCGGGCCGACGAGCCGTGATAGAGGCTGCTGCATGTTTGGGCGAGGTGACTCGTCTCCGATCTTGCAAGAACAGGCAGCCCGCATGAAACAGGACAATGCTTCACGCTCTTCCGCAACCGCCAGCCGTTCGGAGGCATTGTCGGGCCGAATTCGCGTCCCCGGCGACAAGTCGATTTCACATCGCGCGCTCATGCTTGGTGGTGTAGCCGCCGGCGTGAGCGAGATTTCCGGCCTGCTGGAGAGCGAGGACATCCTCGCCACTGCAAGAGCGATGCAGGCGCTAGGAGCGCTCGTGGAACGTGACGGCGAGCGCTGGCGCGTTACCGGCACCGGGAATGGTTGCCTGCTGGAGAGTGACCAGCCTCTCGATTTCGGCAATTCGGGCACGGGATGCCGGCTGCTGATGGGCCTGGCTGGAATCTACGACATGACCACGACCTTCACTGGCGATACCTCGCTGCGCCAGCGGCCGATGGGCCGGGTACTGGAGCCCTTGCGACAGATGGGAGTGCGCGCCGAAGCGGCGGAGGGCGGCAGGCTCCCCGCGACCCTCCGCGGTCCCGCGACTGCAAATCCCATCACCTACCGGCTTCCGGTCGCCTCGGCGCAAGTCAAATCCGCCATCCTGCTGGCCGGGCTGAACACGCCGGGTATAACGACGGTCATCGAGCCGGTGGCAACCCGTGACCATACCGAGAAGATCCTGTCGGGTTTCGGTGCGCGCCTCGAAGTGGACCAGCGCGCGGATGGCACACGCACGATCCATCTGGAAGGTCAGCCGCGCCTCGAAGGCCGGGCGGTCACCATTCCGGGGGATCCGTCCTCCGCGGCTTTCCCGCTGGTCGCTGCGCTGATCACGCCCGATTCGGACCTCATCATCGAGAACGTGCTGATGAATCCGACGCGGACAGGCATCCTGCTGACGCTGCAGGAAATGGGCGGGAAGATAGACATCCTGAACTGGCGCGATGCTGGCGGAGAGGATGTCGCCGATCTGCATGTGCGCGCTTCTCAATTGCGCGGCGTCACCGTGCCGGCGGAACGGGCCCCCTCCATGATCGACGAATATCCGGTTCTCGCCATTGCAGCAGCCTTTGCCGAGGGTGAAACACGCATGCACGGGCTGGAGGAATTGCGCGTCAAGGAAAGCGATCGACTCGACGCCATCGCCCGGGGGCTGGAACTGAACGGTGTCGACTGCAGCGAAGGCAGCGATTTCCTTGTGGTCAGGGGTCGACCCGATGGCAAGGGCTTTGGCGCGGTCGCGCCGGAGGCCGTTGTTGAGGCGCGGCTAGACCATCGCATCGCCATGAGCTTTCTTGTGATGGGGCTGGCGAGCGAGCGCCCGGTCCGGGTCGACGATACGGCAACAATCGCCACGAGCTTTCCGGAATTCCTGGCACTGATGCGCAGCATCGGAGCACGGATCGAATGAGCCCCGTGATCGCCATTGATGGTCCTGCGGCTTCCGGCAAGGGAACGCTGGCGCGCAGGATCGCGGCGAGCTACGGGCTGGCGCATCTGGACACCGGCTTGACCTATCGGGCGGTAGCGAAGGCGCTCCTTGATCGTGGCTTGGCGCTAAATGACGAGGCCCTGGCAGTCGAGACGGCCAGCTCCGTCGATTTCGATACACTCGACCGTGAAGCCCTTTCTGCGCATGGCGTCGGCGAGGCAGCGTCGAAAATTGCCGTCTTTCCGGGCGTGCGGCGCCTGCTGGTAGCGCGCCAGCGCGCCTTTGCCGCCCGCTCCGGCGGCGCCGTACTGGACGGTCGTGACATCGGCACAGTGGTTTGTCCCGATGCGGCCGTGAAGCTTTATGTAACCGCAAGTGCTGAAATCCGCGCGGAACGCCGGCATCGAGAGATCCTGGCCGGTGGAGGGAAAGCGGATCTTGCCGAAATCCTTGCAGATATTTGCCGGCGTGACATGCGCGATGCCGAGCGCGCGGATTCTCCGATGCGTCCCGCCACAGACGCGCACTTGCTAGATACGAGTGAAATGGATATAGAAACCGCGTTTCAGGCTGCTCGGGCCATCATTGACCAGTGTCTCTGCCGTAAGGACTGAAACAGGCATCGAACTGTTCCGAATCCGTCTTCCAGCGCCGGACAGCCTGCCCCAGGGTGGCTGTCGAACCGGTCAGGGACCGGAGAGGCGGATGAAGAACGAACGCAGCACCAACCCCGGCGCATATCGGCCAGATGGCCGTTTCAGGAGTTTACATGTCACAATTCAATCCGTCGCGCGACGACTTCGCCGCGCTGCTCGACGAAAGCTTTTCAGAGAACGCTTCGGCGGAAGGTTCCGTCGTCAAGGGTATCGTCACGGCGATCGAGAAGGACATGGCCGTCATTGATGTCGGCCTCAAGGTGGAAGGGCGCGTGCCGCTGAAGGAATTCGGCGCTCGGGCAAAGAGCGGTGACCTGAAGGTCGGCGACGAAGTCGAGGTCATGGTCGAGCGTATCGAGAATGCGCTGGGTGAGGCCGTCCTGTCGCGTGACAAGGCGCGGCGCGAGGAGAGCTGGGTCAAGCTCGAAGAGAAGTTCGACAAGGGTGAGCGCGTCGAGGGCATCATCTTCAACCAGGTCAAGGGCGGCTTTACCGTCGACCTGGATGGCGCCGTCGCCTTCCTGCCGCGCAGCCAGGTGGATATTCGTCCGATCCGCGACGTCACGCCGCTGATGCATACGCCGCAGCCTTTCGAGATCCTGAAAATGGACAAGCGGCGCGGCAATATCGTCGTTTCCCGCCGGACCGTCCTTGAGGAAAGCCGTGCTGAACAGCGTTCGGAAATCGTGCAGAATCTGGAAGAAGGCCAGGTGGTCGAGGGCGTGGTGAAGAACATCACGGATTATGGCGCCTTCGTGGATCTCGGCGGCATTGACGGTCTGCTACACGTAACCGACATGGCATGGCGCCGTGTCAACCATCCGACCGAAATCCTC
>CAYLGY010000049.1:0-20619 GCA_964383325.1 uncultured Rhizobiaceae bacterium | reverse complement strand
GCTCGAACATGTCGCGCACCCGGCTGGCGCCGACGCCGACGAACATCTCGACGAAATCCGAGCCGGAAATAGTGAAGAACGGAACATCTGCCTCTCCCGCGACGGCGCGGGCCAGAAGCGTCTTGCCGGTCCCGGGCGGCCCGACGAGCAGCACGCCGCGCGGGATCTTGCCGCCAAGCCGCTGGAACTTGCGCGGGTCGCGCAGATATTCGACGATCTCCTCAAGATCCTGCTTCGCCTCATCAACCCCGGCAACATCCTGGAAGGTGACGCGCCCATGCGCCTCGGTGAGCAGCTTTGCCTTGGACTTGCCGAAACCCATCGCCCGCCCGGATCCCGATTGCATCTGGCGCATGAAGAAGATCCATACGCCGAGAATCAGGATCATCGGCAGCCAGGAAACCAGATAGCCGAGGATCGAATTGCTGCCATCGGTCTCGGGCCGGGCGCTGATCGTCACGCCACGGTCCTCCAGCCGCGCCACCAGGGTCGGATCGCCGGGCGAATAGGTCTGGAAGCCAGCCGCATTGTCGATATAGCTGCCGGTAATGCGATTGCCGGAAATGGTGACCGCGCGGATGCGGCCATTGTCCAGCTCGGTCAGGAACTCCGAATAGGCAATGTCGCGCGTCGATCCGCGTTGCTGCGGCGACTGGAACAGGTTGAACAGCGCGATGAGCAGCACTGCGATCACCGCCCATAGCACCAGATTTCGGTAGTTGGAATTCATCGGACATCCTGTTGGCAAGGAGCAGTCCGCAAGCCTTGCCCGCGGATATGGACCAAAGATAGGCGTGGTGCCTGTCATTGCCAAGGCGAAACGCCAAAATGCGTTAAAATTACGCCGAATCCGGCGTTTCCGGCAAGGGAGAGGCGGGATAGGGCGAGCGGCCATACAGGTCGGCGGCGGCCCCGGCTGACGCAAGATCGAAGCCGGAAAGAAAATGGTCGAACGGCGCCAGCCACGGCATGACGGTCGGCGCCGTGTCCTCGCTGCCAGGCGGAGCCTGCAGGATCGGCTCGGCAGAGAGCGCCGCCCCGACAAGATCTTTCCCGGCTCCGGGGCGCCGGATCAATCGCCAGCCCCGCGCCGCCATGTCCGGTTCGATCCGGTAGCGGCCATCGAAGATGCCCCCGGCATCGCATTCCGGCAAATCACGCAGTTCCCGGTGGAGGTATAGACGGCCGCGACGGGGCGTCACCAGCGTTCCGCCCAGCGCCGACCTGCCCTGGGCAAGCCGGGTCTGCAATGCTCGCGTCGCCGCCATTCCCGGCAGATGGCTCCGCCCGCCCGTGCAGGCGAGGAGAATGCGAAATGCATGCAGCGGACCGGGCTCCGGGGCAAGAAACACCGGGTCGATCTCGATGAGGCCTGGCGCGGCGCGGCGGGCATCGCTGCGGATGTATTGCGCCGCCTCCTCGTCGAGGCGAACGCGGCGCGCGCGATGGGCGCCGGCACGTGCAAGCATCTCGTGCATACGCGCAGGATCCTGCAGCGCGGCACGGGCGCGGACCCGCTCGAAGCGTGGATCCGCATTGCTCGGATCCTCGATCCAGCCGATCCGGCGACGGCGCAACTCGGCGCGAAGGTTTTCGCGGCGACATTGCAGCAAGGGACGCAGGATCCAGAACTGTCCCAGATAGAGCGTCGAGAGGGCCATTCCGGCCAGCCCGCCGCCTTCGGCCCGGTCCAGCCGCATCCACACGGTTTCCGCCTGGTCCTCGGCGGTATGCGCCACCAGCACGAGGTCGCTGCCTGCATCCCTGGCCGCCTCGGCCAGCAAACGGTAGCGCGCTTCCCGGGCAGCGGCGGCGATGCCCGCCGACGGCTTCGGGCCCGTCCAGCGGCAGATGCGGTGGGCAACGCCGAGCCGGGCGCAGAACCCCGCCATCTGCGCCGCTTCCTGCGCCGATTCCGGCCGCAGCCCGTGATCGACCGTCACTGCAAGGATCGAAACCGAAGGCTTGTGCCTTCGCAGCCATTCCTGCGCGAGGACGAGCAGAGCGGTGGAATCGCTGCCGCCAGACAGGCCGACCAGCAAGGTCTGGCGCCGGCGCAGATCGATGCGCGCGAAAACCTCCGCGAAATTTCCGGTTGCCGCCGGCTTCAGCACCCTGCCAACGCCGATTCCTGGCGCACGCGCTCCTGCAGCGCACTGGAGGCGTCCGCATAGCGCGACTGCACCTCCCGATAGGTGGCGCAGGCGACTTCCTTCTGCCCCATTGCCGCGAGCGAAATGCCCAGCTTCAGCAGCATGTCCGGGGCCTTGCGCGACTGGGGATAATCGCGGCTGGCCGCGAGGAACACTTCGGCTGCCTCGGCATGGCGGTCCTGCGACAGGAGCGCCTCGCCCAGCCAGTAGCGCGCATCGGCGGTACGGGCATCGTTCGGAAATTGCTCGACATGCTGGCGAAATCCTGCCTCCGCGGTGCGATAATCGCCGGACAGGATGAACTCATAGGAATTTGCGTAAAGCAATTCCGGATCGCTGGTCTCCGGCAGGGCCGCCACCGTCGTGCCGTCCGTGGCGGGCGGCGGCAATGCCCCCGCATCCACAGGCGGGGCGCCGCGCAGGTCCATCGGCTCGCCGAGCGTCACGTCCTTCATGCTGCCGTCCGGGTTGAGAATGATGGAGCCGAGATTGCGCGGCGGCTCTCCGGGACCCGCAGGCGGCTCGGGCGCGGCCTCTGCCTGCTGCGAGGGCGTCACGGCCGGAGCCTCGCTGCGCTCCGGCAAAGCGGGCGCGCCACCCTCGATCTGCTGGAACCGGTATTCGTTGTCTTCCTGCATCTTGCGCAACTGCTCCTGCAATTGCAGCAACAGGAAATTCAGCTCTTCTACCTGGCCCGATAGGCGGCGCACCTGCTCCTCCAGCATCGGGACCCGAGGATCAATGGCCTGGGCGACCATCCAGCCCGCTTCCGCCGACGGTCCGGCCTCGACCTCCAGGCGCCGCGTCGGCTCCGGCCCCGCATCGCCGGCAAGGAGTGCATGGGCAGCGGTCCCGCCTGAAAATTGCATCCAGGCAAGGCAGGCAAGTGCGGCAATCCAACTCCGATAACGCATTCTTCCATTCGCCGCGGCCGACCGGGCCCGGCGTCCCCTGTTGCGGTTTCCCCTACGATACAGCGTGAGGAGTTCGGCCAAATTTTGGAGAGAACGTCAATCGAAAAGCGCAACGGGGCGGCAATGGCCCGTCGAGCACCCGGTTCCGCGCAGCGCCGATCAGCTTCCCTGCCCGCCAAGCACGGTCACGGCGCGGCGGTTCTGCGTCCAGCACGAAATATCGTCACAGGCCGCGACCGGCCGTTCCTTGCCATAGGAGATGGTACGCATCCGGTTGGGCGCAACCCCACGCGCGGCAAGGAAATCCCGGGTCGCGGCAGCACGCCGGGCACCGAGAGCGATATTGTATTCGCGCGTACCGCGCTCGTCGGCATGGCCCTCGATCGTGATCGTGTAGGACGGATACCGGTTCAGCCATTGCGCCTGCCTGGCGAGCGTGGTCTGCGCATCCGGACGGATCACGGAGGAATCGGTGTCGAAATAGATGCGATCGCCGATATTCACGGTGAAATCTCCCGTCGAACCGGGCTGCTGCGAGCCGGCGCCGGCGCCGAGTCCCAGGTCCGCGGCGGAGTTCGGCACCTTCTTGGACGCGCAAGCGGTCGCCGTCAGCGCAACTGCAAAGGCGACGACGATCGGATTGGCTGCGAATGCTGACATGCGGCGCATGGCCGTTTCTCCTTGAAAAGAAGTTGGAATCGGTGACGGAACAGTAACCACAACAAGATTAACGGTTGCTCAGGAAACAGGGTTTCCAATTGGTAAACGGGGTGCCCTCGCATGAGGCAGAAGGCGCGAGCCTTGGCTGGAAATGCGGCCAAACCATGGGGCCGGCCTCATTCGAGCAAGGGCGACCAGGCGGGATCGGAAGCGTAGTTCGGCGTTTCGATCCTTTGCTCGTTGCGCCCGGTCAGATCGACCGTGAAGAGCTGGGGCCCTGCCATGCCGGCATCCTGGCGGAAGAACATCAGGACCCGGCCATTGGGCGCCCAGGTCGGCCCCTCATTCAGGAAGCCGGTGGTCAGGAGGCGCTCGCCCGAACCGTCGGTACGCATGACGCCGATCGAAAAGCCGCCGCCGCTCTGCTTGGTAAAGGCGATCAGATCTCCGCGCGGCGACCAGACAGGGGTCGAATAGGAGCCTTCCCCGAAAGAAAGGCGTTTCGGGTCAGTGCCGTCCGCATTCATGACATAGAGCTGCGGCCGTCCGCCTCGATCGGACGAAAAGACGATGCGGCTGCCATCGGGAGAGTAGGAGGGCGAGGTGTCGATCGCATTGGTGCTGGTCAGGCGCGTCGTCGTCCGGCTGCGCAGGTCCAGCGTGTAGATGTTGGAATTGCCGTCCTCGCGCCCGAGACTCATGATGACCTTCTGCCCATCGGGAGAGAATCTCGGCGCGAAGGTCATGCCGGGAAAATTGCCGACCACCTCGCGCTGGCCGGTATCGAGCTGCAGCAGATAGACGCGAGGCTGGCCACCGGCGAAGGACATGTAGGTGATTTCCTGGCGGTTCGGCGAAAAGCGCGGCGTCAGGACCAGATCCTCGCCATTGGTCAGGTAGCGGATATTGGCCCCATCCTGATCCATGATCGCCAGCCGCTTGCGCCGCTGGGTACGGTCACCGGATTCATCCACGAAGACAATCCGGGTATCGAAATAGCCCTTCTCGCCCGTCAGGCGCTCATAGATCGCATCGGCGATGATATGCGCGATCCGCCGCCAGTTCTCCCGGTTGGCGAAGAATTGCTGTCCCGTAAGCTGCTGTCCGGCAAAAGTATCCCACAGGCGGAATTCCGCCCGCACCCGGCCGTCCGGCTCGGCCGTCGCCCGGCCGGTCACCAGCGCCTGGGCGTTGATTACCTTCCAGTCGTCGAAACGCGGCGCCACGTCCGGATTGGAAATCTTCTCGATGAAGGCTTCCTTCTGGATCGGCTGGAAAAGGCCGGAACGGCGAAGATCGGCGGAAATGACCGCGGCAATTTCGGCCCCCAGCCCATCCCCCGAAAGGAAATCGGTGATTGCAATCGGCAGCGGCTCGATCGTTCCCTTGTTGACATCGATCTCGAGCACGGCGCGCGCCGGCAGGATCGTCAGATTGGCCATCGCCATGGCCAACAGGAAAAGGCGCAGGGCTCGTATCGCGATTCGATGGGTCATTCGGAAATCCGTTCCTTCCGCATCCATGCTCAGTACATTCCGCTCGGGTCGAAATTGACGACAATGTCGGCCCAGACCGATTGCTTGCCTTCCGGCAGCCGGAAGCCGCGATCATTGCAGATATGGACGGCCCGCAGGACGCTGTCGTCAAATTGCCGGTTGCCGCTGGAATGCAGGATCCTCGGCGCGCCGCTCAGCTTGCGAGAGACATCTACCTGGAACTGCACCGAAGCGGTGAAGTCCGAGGAGCCGAGCGTGCCGACCGGCGGGTTCCAGCAGCCTTCGAGCTGGCTCCTCAACGCGTCCATCTCGCTCTGCGAAAGCTGGGTTGCAGCGGAGTCCTGGCGATTTCCCAGGGCCGCCGTCTGTTCGGAACGCAGCGCACCGCCGCCCGATGCCTTGGCGCGGTCGATCAGTGCCGCGACCTCGTCGGCGTCGAATTCGGGCGCATCTTCCGCGCGCTGTCGGGTGGCCTCACGCTGGGGCTCCCGCTTGTTCGTCGGTTCCAGCTTCCGGGCGGCCTGCACCGGCGGCCTGGCGGGCCGGGCCTGCGGCACCGGCGCCGTCTCCGGAAGCTCCATGGCTTCGCTTTCCGGGTTTGCCTCGGCTTGCGGCGCTTCGGGTTCCGGCGCCTCTGCCGTTTCGCTCGGGGTTGGCGGCTCCGGCGTCGCCTCGGCGGGCGGGGCAGGGTCCGGATCCGGCACCGGAACCGGCGAAGGCTCGGGTTCGGAGCGCGCCGCGGCGGTTTCGACCGGCCGCGGGCGTGGGTCTGGCGTCGGCGCATTCTGCAGATCGACGAGATTGTCGCCGACATTCCTGGCGTCCTCGACCGGCTCGGGTCGCGAAGTCGGCGTCGGCGCCGGCGTTTCAGCCACGGGCGCCTTGCGATCGCCCTGCACGATCTGCGAATATTCGGTGATCGAGACCATATCGACCGGCAGAGCGTCGACATCGGCCACTTCGAACGCCTTCGGACCCGACAGGGAAAACAGTCCGAAGCCGAGTGCCGCCGCGTGCAGGACCAACGATGCCGAAAGCCCGTTGCGCATCAGGAACCATCCTGCTCCTGCAGGGTCACGAGTCCGAGATTGCGGAAGCCCGCCGCCGAGATGCGCGCCATGACGCGCATGACGGTGCCGTAATCGGCCGCCCGGTCGCCGCGAACATAGATGCGCTCGTCATAGCCAGTCGTTCCGATGGCCTCGAGCTTGGGCACGATCTCGTCGAGCGCCACTTCCGTTTCCTGAAGGAAGACCCGCCCGTCCGGATCGACCGAGATCGTGATCGGCTGCGTCTCGGAATTGAGCGCTCTTGCCTGCGTCTCGGGCAGATCGATCGGCACGCCGACGGTCAGGAGCGGCGCTGCGACCATGAAGATGATGAGCAGCACAAGCATCACGTCGACGAACGGCGTGACATTGATCTCGGACATGAGCGCGCGCCTGCGCCCGCGCCTCCGGCCACCGCGTCCGCCCTGCAAGAGTGAAACCCCCATTGCGCTCAGACTCCATCCCTGTGCGGAACCACTTTCTCATCGATTTGCCGCGACAGTATGGCAGAAAATTCGTCGGCGAATCCTTCGAGCCGCGCAGCGATCCGGCCTGCATCGGCGGACAGCTTGTTATAGGCGATCACGGCCGGGATGGCGGCGAGGAGCCCCATGGCGGTCGCCAGCAATGCCTCGGCAATACCGGGCGCAACGACCGCCAGATTGGTCGATTTCGATCCGGCAATGGCCTGGAAGGAGGTCATGATGCCGACAACCGTGCCGAAGAGTCCGATGAACGGCGCGGCGGAGCCGATCGTAGCCAGAAAGCCCAGCCTGCCCTCGAGACGCTCGACCTCGCGCGCGAGGGCAAGATCCATTGCCTTGTCGATGCGATTCTGCAAGCTGATCGGCGAGCGGGCGCCCTTCTCGAAGGATTTCTTCCATTCGCGCATGGCGGCAACGAAGATCGATCCCATGCCGCCCGGATTGCGCTCGGACAGGGCCTGGTACAGTTCTTCCAGCGATTGCCCGGACCAGAAGGTCTGCTCGAAACGGTTGAGGCTGCGCTGCACCTGGCCGAAGCGCCACGACTTGTCGAAGATGATCGCCCACGTCCAGACCGAGGCAAGAAGCAGGCCGATCATGACCAGCTTGACCACCCAGCCGGCCTGCCAGAAAAGCGCCCAGATCGAAAGCTGCCCTGGTACGTCCGCCAGTGTTTCCATTCCTGAATCCTGCCTACCGGTCGACGCAATCAAGTTCCTGCGCCGCAAGTTTCCATTCCGTTTCCGCACGCAATCGGATCTGCCGCCCGGATCGATGCGGCTGCGCCCCCACCCAGCCCGTATCCGATTCGCGACGACCGGCTTCTCCGGCCAAATTTTGGTCAAAGGAAGGCGCGGCGCGGTATCCGCATTCTCCCGATACCCCTTTCATGCCGGAACATGGTTAAGGCATGGTTAGCAATGTCGGGCCCCGTGCGGCCGGAGTCCCTACTTCTCCTGAATGTCCTGAATGGAAAATGCCTCGATCCATTGCTTGGGAAAGCGGCGCGGGCGGCCGTTCGCGTCGACGATCGCCGCTTCAACCCGCGCTTCGACGAGGAGTTCGCCTTCGCGCAGGATCTGCTGCTGCATGACCACGCGCGCGCCGGATACGCCTTGCATGCGCGTCTCGATGGTCAGGATGTCATCGATTCGTGCCGGAGCCCGGAACTCGATCTCCATGCGGCGCACGATCCATGCCAGCTGCTCGCCATGCGTCTCGCCCGCAAGCAACTCGTCGTGGTATATGCCGCTGGCGCGTAGAAAATCGGATCGCCCGCGCTCCAGGAACTCCAGATAGCGGGCATGATAGACCACGCCGGAGAAATCCGTGTCGGCATAGTATACCCGGGCGAGCTGGCGATGCCCCGATGCGGTGCGCACGCCGGAAAGAGGCCAGAGTGGTTCGTTCCCGTCCCGCATTGCAGATCCTCGCTGTCCAGCGCTGTCCCGGCAAGGGAAGTGGCAAATCCCGCCAGCTCGATCAAGCCCATTCCGCCCGCACGGGTCGGGTCGCGGCACATGCCGGGCCGCATCACGAAAATTTGTGTCAAAGAGGACTGACAGAATGTCGCGGGCCCTTATCCTGTCGCCATGGAAGCGTCAGCAGGAGAAAGCGAATGGCGAAGCGTCTGACAGCGAAGGATTTTCACCCGCGGCTGATCGAGCTGTACGATTATTATGCGCATGGCCGCATCTCCAAGCGCCAGTTTCTCGACGGCGCCGCGAGCTATGCGGTCGGCGGATTGAGCGCCATGGCGCTGCTGAAGATGATGAGCCCGGATTATGCGCTCGCGCAGCAGGTATCCCCGGACGATCCAGAGATCACGACGCAATATGTCGAGTACGATTCGCCACGAGGCAACGGCACGGTGCGCGCCTATCTGGTGCGGCCGGCAGACCGCCACGGCGCCTTGCCGGGCGTCCTCGTGATCCACGAGAATCGCGGCCTCAACCCCTATATCGAGGACGTTGCCCGCCGCCTTGGCAAGGCTGGTTTCATGGCCCTGGCGCCTGACGGGCTGACTTCGGTCGGCGGCTATCCGGGCAATGATGACGAGGGGCGCGAATTGCAGCGGCAGGTCGATCCGGTCAAGCTGATGAATGATTTCTTCTCCGGCTTCGAATACCTCGTCGCCCGCGAGGATTCGACCGGAAAGGTCAGCGCGATCGGCTTCTGCTATGGCGGCGGCGTCGTCAATGCGCTCGCAGTCGCCTATCCGGAACTCGCGGCGGGCGTGCCCTTCTACGGCCGTCAGCCGGATCCGGCCGATGTGCCCCGCATCGCCGCGCCGCTCCTCCTGCATTATGGCGAGCTGGATGCCGGCGTGAATGAAGGCTGGCCGGCCTTCGAGGCGGCGCTGACGGAGCATGGCAAGGACTTCACGGCCCATGTCTATGCCGGCGCCAATCATGGCTTTCACAACGACACCACGCCGCGCTACGACGCCGAGGCCGCACGGCTTGCCTGGCAACGAACCATCGAGTTTCTCGGCGAACATCTGCAATAGGCGCCACGCCCGCGCGGATTGCCGCCCCACGCGGACTCGGCGACCCGCAATGGCGGGAATTGCCTATTCCTCGTCCTCGAAGAGGCGCGGCTGGCCGGCCGATGGGGGTGGCTCCAGACCGACATGGCGCCACGCCCGCGCAGTCAGAAGCCGCCCGCGCGGCGTGCGCTGGATGAAGCCCTGCTGGATCAGATAGGGCTCGATAATGTCCTCAATGGCGTCGCGGGGCTCGGAAAGGCTGGCCGAGATCGTTTCGACGCCCACCGGCCCGCCGCCGAAATTGCGCGCGATCATGCCAAGATACCGCCGATCCAGCTGGTCGAGGCCGAACGCATCCACCTCGAGGCGCGACAATGCCCGGTCCGCCAGCTTGCGCGTCACCTTGCCCGCACCCTCGACATCGGCGAAGTCGCGGACCCGGCGCAGGAGTCGGCCGGCAATGCGCGGCGTTCCCCGCGCGCGTCGGGCAATTTCCGTCGCGCCTTCATCGTCGATCGGAAGGGACATGATCCTGGCGCCGCGGCGGACAATCTGCTCGAGTTCCTCCACGGCATAGAATTCCAGCCGCACCGGGATGCCGAACCGGTCGCGCAGCGGCGTCGTCAGCAGGCCAAGCCGGGTCGTTGCAGCAACCAGCGTGAACCGGGCCAGCTCGATCTTCACCGAACGCGCTGCCGGTCCCTCGCCAATGATCAGGTCGAGCTGGAAATCCTCCATGGCAGGGTAGAGGATCTCCTCCACCGCCGGATTGAGCCGGTGGATCTCGTCAATGAACAGCACGTCCCGGTCTTCCAGATTGGTCAGCAGGGCAGCGAGGTCGCCAGCCCTGGCGATGACCGGGCCGGAGGTCGAACGAAATCCCACGCCCAGCTCCCGCGCCATGATTTGCGCCAGCGTCGTCTTGCCAAGGCCGGGAGGACCGACAAACAATACATGGTCGAGGGCCTCGCCGCGATTGCGCGCCGCTTCGATGAAGACCTTCAGATTGGCGCGCGCCGCCTGCTGCCCGACAAAATCATCGAGCGTCTGCGGCCGCAGCGTCGCGTCTGCATCCTCGCCGCGCTCGCCCGCCGCAACCAGCCTGGAAGCATCGTTCATCTCGCCAGCTCCTTCAGGCCCAGCCGGATCAGGGTTGCGGCCGGCGCATCCGGACCGGCCTTGCCGGTCGCCGCCGCGACGGCATTGGCCGCCTGGTCGGCGCCATAGCCGAGATTCACCAGCGCTGAAACTGCATCGGCAATCGCGGTCGGCGCAACGCCTTCGCCAAGGTCACGCTTCAGTTCGAGCGCGGCGCCCGCTTCGCCGGAGAGCGCCGGAACCTTGTTCTTCAACTCGGTCACGATCCGCTCCGCCACCTTCTTTCCGACGCCGGGCGAGCGGGAGATCATCGCTGTATCGCGCAAGGCGATGGCATTGGCAAGTTCGGACGGGGACAGCGTGGACAGGATCGCCAGCGCCACTTTCGCGCCAATGCCCTGCACCGTCTGCAACAGGAGAAACCATTCGCGCTCCAGCCGCGTCGCGAAACCGAACAGGCGCAACTGGTCCTGGCGCAGCACCGTTTCGACATGCAGAACCGCGGCCTCTCCCCTCGCCGGCAACGAGGCAAGGGTACGGGCGCCACAGTGCACGGCATAGCAGACGCCGCCGACATCGATCAACACATGGTCGGCCTCCAGATCGTCGACGAGACCCTTGAGCTTGCCGATCATGCGACGGATCCGGTCCGGATGGCGGCGCTGCCGCGATGATGGGCATGGCAAATGGCGATTGCGAGCGCATCGGCGGCGTCCGCCCCGTCGAACTGCGCACGGGGCAGTAGCATGCGCACCATGGCCGCGATCTGCCGCTTGTCGCCATGGCCGGCGCCGATGATCGCCTTCTTGACTGCATTGGGCGCATATTCCGCGACCGTCAGGTGCGCAAGCGCCGGCACGAGCAGCGCGATGCCGCGTGCCTGGCCGAGCTTCAGCGTCGCGGCGGCATCCCGGTTGACGAAGGTCGCCTCCACCGCGGCTTCCTCCGGACGATATTCGGCAACCACCGCCACCAGCCCGTCATGGAGCTGGCGCAGGCGTTCGGCGAGCGAAGCATCGCCATCCGAGCGCACGGTCCCCGAGGCGATGAAGGCGAGCTGATTGCCGGCGCAATCAACGATGCCCCAGCCCGTACGGCGCAGGCCCGGATCAATGCCGATGATTCGAATCGCAGTTCTCATGCCGGCGAGCATAGCGCCTGTCCGGCACAAAGAGAATCTTTGGCGGGACGCGAATCAGGACCCGGAAAATGCGGTGCGCAGCAGATGGATCTGTTCCGATACCGGATTGACGGACATCCCGTCCGATTCGCCGCCGCAGCCATAGATATCCGCATCGAGCAGACGGATCTGGCGCTGCAGGCTGACCGAACGTGAAACCAGCGCGGTGAACTTCTCCGGCAATTCGTCCCAGCCGGGAGCTTCAGCGGCCGCCGATTGAGTATCCAGCTTCACCTTTGCCTTCTCGGCGGCCACCTGGTCGCGCGACATCTCGCCGGAATGGGCCGCCCGCTGCAAGAGCAGCCATGAGGCGATCTGCATCAACCGGGTCGTCAAGCGCATGGATTCAGCCGAGAACAATGCAGCGGCCGTCGCCGAGAGACGTCTGGCCTCCCGCCTCCCCTCACCATCGAGATAGACCGACACTTCCTCGATCATCCCCATGCCCATCTCGTAGAGCGGCCAGAAGGAGGACGAAAAGACGCGGCGCTCCGCGAGCCGCACGGGAGATTGATCTGGCTTGCCTGGCATTTCCATTCGGTCTGCTTCCCTTCGCCTCAAACCCATACTGCCCGTCAGGGGAGCAATGCAAGCGAAGCTTATGCACCGCCAGCTTCGGACCGGCCTGGGCGTTGCGCAAAAAAAGAGCCGCAGGCAGCGGCTCTGGAGTCAAACAGGGAGGCGTCAAACAGGGTGGCACCAACCACCCGGCAGGAATCCAGAGGACTGGATTACCGAGGATTAACGCACATAAAGCTTAATGTTTCATTAACCCGCCATACGGCGCAGGAATATTTCAAATAATCGCTCCGGCGTACCATATGCTACTGTGGCTCTGGCCTGCCGTCTCCTATAGGTTGGGCTGGCGCATGGACAGCATGAGGAAAGTGGAATGCCTGCATCGAAACGTACGGGTCCCCGCCCAAACGAACACTCGGAGATCAACGGGTTTCGTCACTTCAGAACAATCCTTTTCAGCGGGGCGGCGCAGGAAGATCTTGACTGCCATGACGAGGCGTCGCTGACCGAGGCCGCAAAGCTGGCCTTTACCGCTTTCAGCCGGCACCGGCCCGGCAAGACGGTCGTTGCCATCGAGCGCGACACGCCTGTGCGCTGCAAGGGGCGGCCGGTGACGGTCATCACCATCATCCAGGAGAACATGCCGTTCATCTTCGATTCGGTCCTGGGCGAGATCACCGAAGCCGCCGGCGAGCCGTTCCTCGTTCTCCACCCGATCCTGTCGGCCCATACGGATGCTTCGGGGGCACCCATTGCCGCAGAGAACGGTGAGGGTGCAGCCGGCGCGACGCGGCTCAGCGTCGTGCACGTGCACACTTCCCCCCTTTCGGAAGCGGCGGCCGCCGAGCTTGGCGCCAGTCTGGAGCGCCTCCTGGCGCAGGTCCGCGCCGCAGTGTCGGACTGGAAACCGATGCTCGCGCGCGTTGACGAAGCCATCGCGGCGTGGCGCGACAACCCGCCCGGCCTCGAACCTGCCGCCATGGCGGAGGCAATCGCCTTTCTCGAATGGCTGCGGGACGACAATTTCACCTTTCTCGGCATGCGGGAATTCCACTATGAGGGCGAAGGGGAATCGGGGACGCTGCGGCTTGCCGACCGCCCATCCCTCGGCATCCTCTCCGATCCGGAAGTGCGCATCCTGCGGCAGGGCGACGAGGCCCTGAAGACCACACCGGAAGTGAGGGCCTTCCTCCTCGGGCCGGAGCCGCTGCTCGTCACCAAGGCAAACACGAAATCGAAGGTCCACCGCCGCGCCTACATGGACTATGTCGGCGTGAAGACCTTTGACGCTGCCGGACGCCTCGACGGCGAATTGCGCATTGTCGGCCTGTTCACCTCCACGGCCTACACGCGCTCCGTGCTGAACATTCCCTATCTGCGCTCGAAGGCGCGCTCCGTGATCGAAGCGCTGGGGCACGATCCGGCCGACCATCTCGGCAAGGCGCTGATCAACGTCCTCGAATCCTATCCGCGCGACGAATTGTTCCAGATCGACATTCCAACCTTGCGCGAGAACGCCGAAACGATCCTCGCCCTCAACGACCGGCCGCGCGTGCGGGCGCTGATCCGGGCCGACCAGTTCGACCGGTTCATGTCCGTGCTCGTCTTCGTCCCGCGCGACCGCTATGACAGCGACGTGCGCGAACGGATCGGAGACTATCTGAAACGGGCCTTCGATGGCCGCGTTTCGGCATCCTACCCGGCCTTTCCGGAAGGAACGCTTGCCCGGGTCCATTTCATCATCGGGCGCGACCGTGGCCCGCGACCCGATCGGACCCGCGCCGAAGTCGAAGATGCCATCCGCGCCATCATCCGCACATGGGAGGACGATCTGACGGAACTTGCCGCCGATCTCGGCGTCGAGGACGAGCTCGTCCGCATTGCCTGCGGCTTTCCGGCCATCTACCGCGAAACCTTCGAGGCCCGCGAAGCGCTGGAGGATGCCGCACGCATCCGCACCGTCATGCCGGGCAATCCGATCCGGGTCGATTTCCTGCGGCGCGAAGGTCACGACGCACGTTCCGCCGGCCTCAAGATCCTCCATCACGGGCGGCCCGTCTCGCTGTCGCAGCGCGTCCCCTTGCTGGAGAATATGGGCTTTCGCGTCATCAGCGAACAGACCTTCGAGATTGCCGGCCCGGAAGGATCGGTCAACTTCCTGCACGACATGGAGCTGGAAGCCGAGGACGGACGCGCCGTGGACCTGAGCGATGGCGGGCAATTGCTTGAGGACGTCTTCATGTCGGTCTGGAACGGCGAAGCCGACAATGACCGGTACAATTCGCTCGCGCATTCGGCCGGGCTGGATGTGAAGCGGATTTCCGTGTTGCGTGCCTATGGACGCTATCTGCAACAGGCCGGAATTCCGCAAAGCCAGGAAGTGATTGCCGACGCGCTGCGCCGCTATCCCGACATTGCCAGGAACCTGTACCAGCTTTTCGTCACCCTTTTCGACCCGGCTCGCGGCCCCAAGGCAGACAAGAAGGCCGAATCCATCGGCGCTGCGATCAATGAGGCGCTGGAACAGGTGCCGAGCCTCGTCGACGACACCATCATCCGGCGGTACCGAAACTGCATCGAATCGACCTTGCGCACGAATTTCTTCGCCCCGGAGGGCGACCGGCCCCGCTCGCTCGCCTTCAAGTTCGATCCGCACCGGCTCATCGGCCTGCCCGAACCACGCGCCTGGCGAGAGATCTTCGTGTACGGGCCGGAGGTCGAGGGCGTTCATCTCCGCTTCGGCCCGGTCGCCCGCGGCGGTTTGCGCTGGACCGACCGGGCGCAGGACTATCGCACTGAAGTCCTCGGACTGGTCAAGGCGCAGCAGGTGAAGAATGCCGTGATCGTGCCGGTCGGCGCCAAGGGCGGCTTCTACCCGAAACGCCTGCCGGCCGATGGTGACCGCAACGCCATCCAGGCAGCGGGACGCGCTGCCTACGAGAATTTCATCACCAGTCTCCTGTCGCTCACGGACAATCTCGACGGATCCACGCTCGTTCCGCCGCCGGGAGTCGTCCGCCATGACGACGACGATCCCTATCTGGTCGTTGCGGCTGACAAGGGCACCGCCACATTTTCCGACACAGCGATCGCCATCAGCCAGGCGCATGGCTACTGGATGGATGATGCATTCGCATCCGGCGGTTCGGCGGGCTACGATCACAAGAAGATGGGCATCACCGCACGCGGCGCATGGGAGGCCGTGAAGCGCCACTTCCGCGAGCGCGACCACGACGTCCAGACGCAGCCCTTCACCGTCGCGGGAGTCGGCGACATGTCCGGCGACGTTTTCGGCAACGGGATGCTGCAATCGCGCTGCATCCGCCTCGTCGCCGCATTCGATCATCGCGACATCTTCATCGATCCCGACCCGGACCCCGAAACCTCCTATGCCGAGCGGCAGAGACTGTTCGGACTGGAACGCTCGAGCTGGCAGGATTACAGCAAGTCGGTGCTCTCCGCCGGCGGCATGATCGTCTCACGCGCGCAGAAATCCATCCAGCTCACCGAAGAGGCGGCGCGCCTGCTTGGCCTGCCTGCCGGCAGCCATTCGCCGCATGCCATCATCCGCGCCATCCTGAAATGCCGGGTCGATCTCCTCTGGTTCGGCGGAATCGGCACCTATGTCCGGGCGAAGCACGAGACCGATCTCGAAGTCGGCGACCATGCAAATGATCCCATTCGCATCGAGGCCGCGGAAGTCGGCGCAAGCGTCATCGGCGAAGGCGCGAATCTCGGCATGACGCAGCGGGCGCGGATCGAGTATTCGCTCGCAGGCGGGCGCTGCAACACGGATGCGATCGACAATTCCGGCGGCGTCAATTCGTCGGACCTCGAAGTCAACATCAAGATCGCCTTCGCCTCGGAGATGCGCGCAGGCCGGCTGACCCGCCCGGCGCGCAACAGCCTGCTGGCGGAAATGACGGATGAAGTTGCCGCACTCGTCCTGACGACGAATTACCGGCAGACGCTGGCGATCTCGCTCGCGGAACGGCGGGTCGTCGCCGACATGGGACATTATGGCCGCCTGATGACGGCACTGGAGGAGCGGGGCCGGCTCAACCGGCAGGTCGAGTTCCTCCCCGACGCCAGCGAGCATGCCGAACGGCAGAAGCGTGGCGAAGGCCTGACACGGCCGGAAATCGCCGTGCTGATGGCCTATGCCAAGCTGGCGCTGTTCGACGACCTGGTGGAAAGCCCGCTGCCCGATGACGAGCATCTGGAAGAGGAATTGAGCGGATATTTCCCGCAGGTCATGGCGGAAAGATATCGCGCCGCCATCAACGGCCATCGCCTTCGCCGCGAGATCATCGCCACCGCCCTCGCCAATGACGTCATCAACCGCGGCGGACCGGTATTCGTCGGCCGCCTGCAGGACCTGACGGGCAGTAGCGCAGCGGAGATCGCGGAAGCCTATGTCCTCGTCCGCGACGGATTCGGGCTTGAAGAGGTACATGCCGAGATCGATGCCCTCGACAACCGGGTTCGCGGCGCCGCCCAGCTGGAATTCCATGCCGAGGTCGGACGGCTGACCTATGTCAGCACGGCCTGGTTCCTGCGCAATTCCAGTTCGCAGACGCCGCTGGGCGCGCGCATCGATGCCCTGGTGCGGGCAAGGCGGGCGCTGGAACCGAAACTTGCCGACACCTTGCCTGACTTCATGAAGATGCGTCTTGCCGAGCGACGCGAAGCCTTCATGCGTGCCGGCGCGCCCGATGCCCTGTCAGACCGTCTCGCGATCCTCGGCATCAGCGAAGTCATTCCGGACATCGCCGCCGTCGCCGACGCCGCCGTCGCCGATCTGGTTCGCGCGTCACGGGCCTATTTCGCCGCCACGGAACAATTCCGGATCGCAAGATTCTCCGAAGCCATCCGCACGCTTCCGGTTCAGGACTATTATGATGGCGTTGCGCTGGCGCGGGCGGGCGATCTACTGGCGCTGGCGCGCCGCCACATTGCCGTGGCCGCCCTGCGCAATTTCCCGGCTGCGCAGAATCCGGTTGTGGCCTGGCTGCTGTCGACCGGCAATGAGGGCAAGCGGCTGGCGGAACGCATTGGCGAACTCGCCGACAGCGGCGAGCTCTCCCTGTCACGCCTTACGGTAGCGGCTGGCCTGCTGCATGATCTGGCCAAGCTCGGCAAGGGGTGATGCCCGGTTCTCCGGACGGACTGAGCCGGCACGCACTGGTGCAAGGTCATCGTGCATCGCGTGCCGGGTAGCCCCGCTGCCCGTGCCGGCGAGCGGTCTATGCCCAGGTATAGGCGATTTTCTTCAGCGCCCTCTGGTCGAAGATCTCGATGCCCTCGCCTGAATCGGTGCCGCCTGAGCTTTCGTAGAAATGCACGGCATTGGCATTGTCTTCCAGCACCCAGATGACCAACCCTCTCAGGCCCCGCGCGTTCAATCGCTTTCTGGCGGCGCTGAAAAGCCGGGTACCGAGGCCGATGCCCTGGAATTCGGGCAGGATGTAAAGCTCGTAGATCTCGCCCTGCTGCGACAGTTCGCGCGCCCGGCTCTTGCCGATGGTTGCATAGCCGACAACTTCACCATCGAATTCGGCGACCAGCACGGTCGAGCCGCGGCGAATGGCGTTCTCCCACCATTTGACGTCACGACGCGCCACCATGCGCCGCAGGGCCCCATGCGGAATGATCCCGCTATAGGCGCCGAGCCAGGCTTCGTAATGGACGTCCGCGATTGCGGCCGCATCCTTGCGGTTTGCCGGACGGATATCGATCAGCAGCGTCTTCATCGTCTTGCAACCATATCCACGCGAGGCGGCTTTAGGCAATACATAACCGTAATGATCTGGAATCGGATCGCTCATACCTCAAAGAAGGATTGCCCCGCCGCGCCATTTCCGGTTTAACCGGCAAGAGCCCTTCGCGGCCTCGCGCCTCTTTCCTGCCTGTAGAGCGGAAACGATCATGAACCATCTGCCTGAACGATTGCTGACCGGATACCGCAACTTCATTGCCGGGCGATTTGCCAGCGAAACCGGCCGCTACCGCGAACTGGCGCGGCGGGGCCAGACGCCGGAGATCATGGTCATCGCCTGTTGCGATTCCCGTTCGGCGCCAGAGACGATCTTCGACGCAGGCCCGGGCGAACTGTTTGTCGTCCGCAACGTCGCCAATCTGGTTCCGCCCTACCAGCCGACCAGCGATTTCCACGGGACCTCCGCAGCGCTCGAATTCGCGGTGCAGAGCCTGAAGGTCAAGCATATCGTCATCATGGGTCATGGCAGGTGCGGCGGAATCCGCGCGGCGCTGTCAAATGATGCGAACCCGCTTTCCCCCGGCGATTTCATCGGCAAGTGGATGAGCATGCTGAAGCCGGCGGCGGAGAATGTCGCAGCCAATGACCTGATGACAGCAGTGGAACGCGAGACTGCCCTGGAGCGGATCTCGATCCGGTTCTCGCTCGCCAATCTGCGGACCTTCCCTTGCGTCGACATCCTCGAACGCAAGGGCAAGCTGTCCCTTCACGGCGCCTGGTTCGACATTGCAACCGGCGAACTCTGGGTCATGGATACGCAGACCGGGGATTTCGTGCGCCCCGATCCCGAACTTACGCCGCCTGACGCTTTGGCGTGATCAACCCGCGGGCGATCAGCAGTTCCGCGATCTGCACCGCATTGAGCGCGGCGCCCTTGCGCAGATTGTCGGAGACCACCCAGAGATTGAGACCGTTCTCCACCGTCGTATCCTCACGGATCCGGCTGATATAGGTCGCATCCTCGCCCGCCACCTCGTAGGGCGTGATGTAGCCGCCATCCTCATGCTTGTCGACGACGAGACAACCCGGAGCATCGCGAAGGATCTCCCGCGCCTCCTCGGCGCTTAGCGGCTTCTCCAATTCGATGTTGACCGCTTCCGAATGGCCGATGAATACCGGCACGCGCACGCAGGTCGCGGTCAGGCGGATCTTCGGATCGAGCATCTTCTTGGTCTCGACGACCATCTTCCATTCCTCGCGGGTCGTGCCGTCATCCATGAAACTGTCGATATGCGGAATGACGTTGAACGCGATCCGCTTGGTGAACTTCTTCTTCTCGATCGGGTCCGCGACGAAGACCGCGCGGCTTTGTGTGAACAATTCGTCCATCCCGTCCTTGCCGGCGCCCGAGACCGACTGGTAGGTGGCCACCACCACCCGCCGGATCGTCGCACGATCGTGCAGGGGTTTCAGCGCCACCACGAGCTGCGCCGTCGAGCAATTGGGATTGGCGATGATGTTCTTGCGCCGAAATTCCTCGATCGCGTCCGGATTGACCTCCGGAACGATCAACGGAACATCCGGATCCGTGCGCCAGGCCGACGAATTGTCGATCACGACGCATCCCCTTGCCGCAATGCGCGGCGAATATTCCTTCGAAACGGAACCGCCCGCCGACATCAGGCAGATATCCGTGTCGGAGAAATCGTGGTTTTCCAGCGCCTGCACCTTGAGCGTGCGATCACCATAGGAGACTTCGCTGCCGATCGACCGGCGCGATGCCAGCGGCACGATCTCGCTGGCCGGAAAGCCCCGCTCTTCGAGAATGTTCAGCATTTCACGGCCCACATTTCCAGTGGCGCCGGCAATGGCAATCTTGAAACCCATCTCAGTCAATCCCTTCTGGCTCCCCTTTCGTCTCCGCACGGAAGGCCGGCGGTTCTGCTCTCCCCGGCAAGGCCCCGGGGAGATTCGGGCAAGCCGGACGCGTCAGACCGTTTTCAAGGTCGTTTTCGTGCCTGCTTTAGCGGATGCGACGGATGACCGGTGCGCGGACGTGAAGCGCTCCAGTCCAGCTCCATGCTTGTCAAGGATTTCCTGCATCATCACCACTCCGTCAGGGCGCTGCTTATGCGACCAAAGCCGGCACGAGTCAATTGCCCGATCAATTGCCGGCCCCGGCCGATGCCCATCAATCGCGGAACCGCGCCAGGATCGCATCGCCCATGGCGGAAGTGCCCACCTGCGTCATGCCTTCGGTCATGATGTCGGGTGTGCGCAAGCCATCTTCCAGCACGCCCGAGATCGCCGCCTCGAGCCGGTCAGCTTCCTCGATCATGCCGAAGGAATACCGCAGGCACATGGCGAAGGAAGCGATCATGGCAATCGGATTGGCGACGCCGCGGCCGGCAATGTCTGGAGCCGACCCATGCACGGGTTCATACAATGCCTTGCGCTGACCTGTCGCCGCATCGGGCGCACCGAGGGAAGCCGATGGCAGCATGCCGAGCGAGCCGGTCAGCATGGCGGCCACGTCGGAAAGCATGTCTCCGAAGAGATTGTCGGTGACGATGACGTCGAACTGCTTCGGCCAGCGCACGAGCTGCATGCCGCCCGCATCGGCCAGCATGTGGGTCAGCTGCACGTCCGGATATTTCTGCTTGTGGACCTGCGTCACAACTTCATTCCACAAGACGCCAGTCTTCATCACGTTGCGCTTTTCCATCGAGGTGACATGATTGCGCCGCGTCCGGGCAAGGTCGAAGGCAACGCCGGCGATGCGTTCGATCTCGTAGGTCTCATAGACCTGCGTATCAACCGCCCGCTTGCGGCCATCGCCGAGGTCCGTGATCTCCTTC
>CAYLGY010000048.1:0-20721 GCA_964383325.1 uncultured Rhizobiaceae bacterium | reverse complement strand
TTGAACACCAGTGCCTTCGTCGGGTCCGGAGGTGTCGGGTTCATCCGCATCTGCAGGAACATCGTAATTCCCATGATGAGCGTCCAAACGCCGATCATGAGGAAGGAGGGAACATCGTAGGGCAGCAGGCCGAACAGGTTGAAGATCGATGTCGGATCCGGCGCAGCCAGGTCCCGAATCCAGCCAAAGAACGGCGCATGACGCATTTCGATGGTAACGAAGAGCACCTTGTACAGGGCGAAGAACACGGGAATCTGGATCAGCACCGGCCAGCAGCCGGCCAGCGGATTGATTCGCTCCTTCTTGTACAGCTCCATCATCGCCTGCTGCTGCTTGATGCGGTCATCCTTGAACTTCTCGCGGATTTCCATCATCGCCGGCTGAACCTTCTTCATGTTCGCCATCGAGACATAGGACTTGTTGGCGAGCGGGAAGAACAGGGCCTTGACGATCACGGTCGTGGCCAGGATTGCGAGGCCGAAATTACCCAGCAGCCGGTACAGCCAGTCCATGAGATAGAAGAGCGGCTTGGTGATGAAGTGGAACCAGCCCCAGTCGATGAGCAGTTCGAACTGACGGATGCCGTATTGCTCCTCATAGGCATCGATGACGCTGACCTGCTTGGCGCCGGCAAAGACCTGCGTCGTGAAGCTCTCGCTCGCATTGGGCTGCAGGACGATGCTGTCGGTCAGGTAGTCGGCCTGGAACCGGCTGGCGGCGCCATCGAAATATGCATACCGGGGCTGGAACGAACGCTGCGTCGGCGGCACCAGCGCAACGGCCCAGTACTTGTCGGTAAAGCCAAGCCAGCCATCACTCGACTTGCCGGGTTCGATCGTCCGGGCATCCTGAAGGTCGTCGTAATCGATCTCCTGCAGGCCTTCCTCTCCGGTCACGCCGATCAGCCCTTCATGCAGGATGAAAAAGCCGCTGATCTCGGGAAGCCCGTAGCGCGTGGCGCGGCCATAGGCCGAAAGCGCCACGGCATTGCCGGACTCGTTGACGACCTGATCCTCGATGGTGAACATATATTCGCTGTCGACGGAAATCCGCCGCTCGAAACGCAGGCCCTGATCGTTGACGAAGTACAAGGTGACCGGAGAATCCGGCGTCAGCACCGGCTCGCCATCGACCGACCAGATCGTGCTTGCATCGGGCACCGCGCCGCTCGATTCGCTGCCGACATAGCCAAGCTCGGCAAAATACCCCCTGCCCCCAAGGACGGGTTCCAGCAAGGTAATGTTCGGAGAATTCGGCTCGACCGTCTCGCGATAGGCTTTGAGCACCAGGTCATCGATGCGTGCGCCGGCCAGGTTGATCGAGCCGCTGAGGCTCGGCGTGTCGATCGCGATGCGCGGCGCGGCTGGCGCTGCCGCCGCGACCTGACCAGGCGCCGTTCCTTCCATGCCCGGAACGCCCTGGCTTCCGGCCTGCGGAATCGCAGCCTCGGAAGAGGCCGCCTGTTCCTGCTGCGCCGCCTGCTGCTGAGCCTCGATCCGGGCCGCCTCACGCTGCGCCTCAAGGCGCGGATTCATGTAGAGCACCTGCCAGCCGACCAGAATGAGGATCGAGATGGCGATGGTGATCAGAAAATTGCGATTGTTTTCCATATCGAACTTTCGTTCAGCCTTTCCGTCCGGCTGCGATCCGCTTCGCCAGCTCTGCTTTCAGCTCGGCAAATGGCGCATTCAAGACTTCACGACGCGCCACGATGACATAGTCGTGCCCGCACCGCATCTCCCTGCCCGCGCCGGTCCTGACCGCTTCACGCAGACGGCGCCTGATCCGGTTACGCTCCACCGCATTGCCCTGCCTGCGGGTAACCGTGATGCCGGCTCGTGGCGGGAAATGGCGACCCCGATCGAGAACTTCAAGCAGGAAGAATTTTCCGCGACGTTTTTCACCGCGCTGCACGGCCAGAAAATCCGCCCGCTTGCGCAAGCGGACGGGCACATTCTCGGTCTGCCGGCAGGCTTCCGGCTTTTCCACGTGCTCAGGCAGAAAGGCGCATACGTCCACGCGCCCGGCGCGCGGCGATTACCCTGCGACCACCCTTGGTGGCCATGCGGGCGCGAAAGCCGTGACGACGCTTGCGCACGATTCTGGATGGCTGATAGGTACCCTTTTTCATGGATCTGAATACCGCAATTGCGGCCCTTCTTGCGATGATCGCCGGAAATGGGGGCCAGTTCTCCAGCCGGCAATTTTCTGGAGCGGGAGGCGGCCCGAAACTTGGCGGGCTTATAGAAAGAAGCCAGCGCCAAGTCAATCGCGTCACCCGCCTCTTTCGGCCGCCTGACCCGTCAATTCCCGGTGAGGCCCGGGCATGACGCTTGCCTTCCATGCATTCCCCAGCCAAGAGTGAACCGTCATGCCAGCAAACCATGATCGGCCAGGATGAATGCAAGGCGTCAAGGGGACCGGCCCGGGCCCGGTACCGTGTTCCCGAAGCGGCGGCGCGCGCGCAGATCGGCGCTGCTGGCAGCGATCCTGCTTGGCGCGGGCGTGGCGACGGCCTATGCCCTGGGGTGGCACGAAGTGCTGTCGCTCGAATGGGTCGTGCGCCAGCGCATGTGGCTCAAGGCAGCGGTTTCGGAACGGCCGGTTCTTTCCTATCTGACCTTTGTCGGCATCTATATCGGCGCGACCCTGCTCAGCCTGCCCTCGGCTGCGATCCTCACAATCAGCGCCGGTTTCCTGTTCGGCTGGCTTGCGGGCGCGGCGGCGGCAATGACGGGCGCCATCATCGGGTCGACACTCGTCTTCCTGATTGCGCGTTCGGCCTTCGGCCGGTACCTGCGCGGCCGGGTGCAGGGGCGCGTGGCGCAGTTTGCAATGGGTTTCGAGGCAAACGCCTTCACCTATCTGCTCGCCTTGCGGATCGCGCCAGTCCTGCCATTCTTCCTCATGAACATCGTCCCGGCCATGTTCAACGTCCCCTTGCGCACCTATGTCGCTGCGACCGCAATCGGAATCATTCCCGGCGCCCTCGCCTATTCCTGGCTCGGCCTCGGCCTCGACAGCGTCATTGTCGCGGCTTCAGAGGCGGGCCGTACCGTTACCCTGCGGGAGATCGTCACGCCGCAGATCCTGATCGCATTTGCCGCGCTCGCGGTTGTCGCGACCCTGCCAACCATCGTAAGAAGGCTGCGCGGGAAATAGCCAGGCCGGGAAGCCGGCCGGTCCGGAGGAGGGTTTGGATGGCGACGGAGCTGAGGCCGGATCTCTGCATTATCGGCGCCGGATCCGGCGGCCTCAGCGCCGCCGCGGCGGCAGCGGCGTTCGGCATCAAGGTCGTGCTGATCGAGAAGGCCGAGATGGGCGGCGACTGTCTCAACCGCGGCTGCGTCCCCTCCAAGGCGCTGATCGCGGCGGCAGCGCACGCCGAGGCGATGCGCACGGCCGGGGCCTTCGGCATCTCTGCCTGCATGCCGGAGGTCGACCATGGCCGGCTGCGCCAGCACATTCGCTCCGTAATCGACGAGATCGCGCCGAATGATTCGCAGGCTCGCTTCACGGCGCTCGGCGTCAAGGTGATCCGCGCCCAGGCCCGCTTTGCCGACCGGCGCACCGTGGTCGCTGCCGCATGGCGCATCCGGGCGAGACGTTACATCATCGCCACAGGCTCGACGCCGGCAATACCTGCCATTCCCGGCCTCGATACGATCGATTTCCTGACGACCGACGACGTGTTCGACCTGCCTGCGCGGCCGGAACACCTCGCTGTCATCGGCGCCGGCCCGGCGGGGATCGAACTCGCGCAGGCCCATGCGCGGCTGGGCAGCAGGGTTACGGTTCTCGACACGGGCGAACCGCTGGCCGGCTTCGACCCGGAACTCACCCGCATCGCGCTGGAACGGTTGCGTATGGAAGGCATCGACATTCGCACTGGCATCCACATCGAGCGTGTGGAGGCGATGCAGTCCGGAGGCGCCCTGCTACATCTGACCGGCCCTGACGGCACGCAGACCCTCCCTGCCTCCCACGTCCTGGTCGCGGCCGGCCGCAGGGCGAATCTGGGCGGACTTGACCTCGAGGCGGCCAGCATCGCATTCGGACCGGAGGGCATCCGCGTCGACTCGCGCCTGCGTACCTCCAACCGACGCGTTCACGCCATTGGCGATGTCGTTTCCGGCTCGGGCTCGACCCATCTCGCCGCGCATCATGCCGGTCTCGTCATCCGCTCGATCCTGTTCCGCATGAACGCCCGGCATGAGCCAGCCCTGGTGCCACGCACCGTCTTTACCGACCCTGGCATTGCGCAGGTCGGCCTTTCGGAAGCGCTGGCCCGGCAACGCCATGGCCGGATCGAGATCCTGCGCTTCCCCTATTCCGCCAATGACAGGGCCGTCGCCGAACGGCGGACGAGCGGCCTCGTCAAGATCCTGCTCGACAGAGGCGGCCGGATTCTCGGCGCCGGAATCGTCGGGCCGGATGCGGCCGAGCAGATCGCCATCTGGTCACTCGCAATGTCCCGGTCGATGCGCATACGCGACATGATCGACCATGTGCTGCCCTACCCCACATTCGCGGAGGCCGGAAAGCGTGCCGCGATGACGCATTTCATGCGGTATGCGCGCAAGCCCTTGCTGCGCCGTCTGATCCGCATGTTGCGGCTGGCGGGCTGAGATGAGCGGACATGCGAGGCAGAACATGACCGCACGCGACCGTGGAGGGAACCGGAAGGAGGCCGCATGACGCAAGCGCAGTCCGGCAAGCCATCCCTGGCCGGGACCGCTGTACTGTCGCGCGGTCTTTCGGCCCGGCTGCTCGTGCTGACCATCCTGTTCATCCTCGTCGCAGAAGTGCTGATCTTTCTGCCCTCCATCGCAGTATACCAGCGCGACTGGCTGCAGGATCGGCTGGCGATGGCGGCCACGGCCAGCCTCGTCCTGCTTGCCGCGGAATTCGAAGCGGGGCTGGCGCCGGAGGTCAGCCGGGATGCGCTCAAAGCCAGCGGCGCCCGGGCCATTGCCATTCGCGAGGCAGGCGAATCTCGCCTGCTCATCGCCGCGGATCTACCCGTTGCGGTCGATGAGCATGTGGCGCTCGACGAATGGCGCCTGTTTCCCGAAATCGGGACGGCGCTTTCCACGCTTTTCCTGGGAGGGCAACGAATCCTGCGCGTCTACGGTCATGTCGGTACGGCAGACCGGGAGTTCGAGATCCTGATCGAGGACGGGCAATTGCGCACGGCAATGATCGAATATTCGCGCAACGCCGCCATTCTTTCCCTCCTGATCGCCCTGTTCACGGCGACCCTGCTCTTTCATGCCATCAACCGCATGACGATCCGGCCCATTCGGCGCATGACCGCATCGATGCTGTCCTTCAGCCAATTGCCGGAGGATCCTTCGCGAATCATTCAGCCTTCCGGGCGGGCGGACGAGATCGGCGTTGCGGAACAGCAATTGGCGGCAATGCAGGAGCGCCTGCAGGCGACTCTCTCGCAGCAGCGTCACCTGGCCGAGCTTGGGCTGGCAGTCTCCAAGATCAATCACGACTTGCGCAACATTCTGGCGCCGGCCCAGCTCCTGTCGGATCGCCTGGCCAAACTGGCCGATCCCTCGGTGCAGACCATCGCCCCGAAACTGGTACGTACCATCGACCGCGCCATCACCTATTCCGAAGATGTCCTCGCCTATGGCGGTGCGCAGGAGGCGCCGCCATCGAAGCGCAGGCTGTATCTGCACCAGCTCGTGGCGGCTGTGCAGGATCTGCTCGCGATCGGACATGAGGACAGGATCGAATTCATCAACCGGGTCGCGTCGACATTCGAAATTACCGCCGATTCCGATCAGCTGTTTCGTGTACTGACCAATCTGTGCCGAAATTCGGTGCAGGCAATGCTCACGGATCCCGGCGATGCGGTCATCCGCCGGCTGACCGTGGACGCCGAACGCGACGCCGGCACGGTGCGGATCCGGGTCGAGGATACCGGGCCGGGTCTGCCGGCGGCAGCGAGGGAAAACCTGTTCAAGGCCTTCCGCGGCTCGGCCCGCAGCGGCGGAACCGGGCTCGGCCTTGCCATTGCCAATGAACTCGTGCGCGCCCATGGCGGGACGCTGGAACTTCTCGAAAGCACGGGCGGGCGCACGGTCTTTGCCATCATCCTTCCCGACCTGCATGCCGACGGGATGGATGGCCGCGCCTCTCCGGATCCACAACATTGAAACTTGCAGAAAATCTGCATGCTCAGCGCTTGCAATTGCGCTCCACAGCCGTTACGTAGCCTTCGTCGCACACAGACAATGCGCGCCCGTAGCTCAGCTGGATAGAGCACCAGACTACGAATCTGGGGGTCAGAGGTTCGAATCCTTTCGGGCGCGCCACCGCCGTTCAGATGCGGCCACAGATCTTCAGATTCGAGAATGCCATCGCACGGGTATCGCAGAGCAGCGTCAGTTCCTGCCCTGCGTTGGCGAATCAGCCTGAAAGGCAAAGCCGGGGTATTCTACGGCAGCCGCCCCCGCGGTCCGCCCTTCGCCGATCACATGCCTCCGATGGCCTCCAACTGGACTTCTGCGCGCTCGACCGGACCGGGTCCGCAGATCGCCACACATTCCAGCGCTGGCAGGTCGGCATCAGCGATGAACTCGCGGCGGATCGCTTCGAATACGGCCAGATCTTGCGCTGCGCGAAGGTAGACCGTGAGTTTGAGTAGCCTGGCCAGATCGGAACCGGCGCTCCTTGCGGATTCCCCGAGCCTCGTGAATCCCGCCCAGCACTGTGCGGCAAAACCCGGTCGAGTCTCGATTTCCTCCAGACGCGCCACAATCGGACGTGCCTTGTCATCTAGATCGGAAGAAGCACGGACGAGTTGGCCCTGACCGTCCAGACCGACCACGCCGGAATAGAACAGCAGCGAGCCATAGCCGACAGCCGCCGGCGCGCCGAACGGAGCAGGGATGCTCCAGTTGACCGGGCGGCGCTCACTTCCCCTGCCGATCGCGGCAGTCAGTTCGATCTCGATCCTGCAGCCGCGGTGTCCGACCTCGTTGAATGCGGAGACGGCCAGAGCAACGTCGTCATTGGGGAAGAAGTGGCGGTGAACGCGGTGGAAGACCGGGAAATCGCGCACATCTGCGAGGTATACGGTCGACAGCAACACGTCTTCCATCCCAGCGTCATTGGCAGCCAGGAGTTTGCGCAATTCCTCATAGACATACCAGGTCTGGGCCGCAATCGGGCCGTCGCGACTGTCCGGATGGCTGCGGCCTGTTGCGAGGAAGCGGCCCTCTTCAGCGATGTCATCATAACCGTGCACTAGCGGCTTGCCCGGTTCACTGGTCCTGATCGGAATATGACCGGCCGTGAACAGTAATTCGCCCGAGGCAACCGCTTGCGAATAGTGCGAAGCCGACGGCAGGCGAGGGTCGTCGACAGCAGACATCACCGCACGGTCGGGGCGGGACGGATGTTCCCCGGGCACCACTGCGATGGCGTCGATGCCGATCCAGTCACGCGGACCTCCGACAATCTCGGCGACACCGAGCCCGCTGCTGGGCGCGGGCTTGGGCTGGAAATTGGCGCGTACCTTCTCGTAGCATGGAAAAAAGCGCTTGTCCCGTTGCCATACGTGCTGGCGCAGGATCTGATTGTCCCGCGTGCCTGCGGCTGCGAGCACTGCATCGAGTGACGAGTGGACCGCCCAGGCGTCGGCGCTCACTTCTCCCTCAACTGAATCGGTCAACCTGTAGCCTTGCATGCGTGCCCGGCCTGCGTCAGGCAAATCCAGGAAACCGCTCGGCCGCCGGCCGGCCGTGCCGGGGCGTACGCCAGACAGAAAGACAAGCCCGTCATACTTCACCGCGACCGGATATAGCGGCAGGATCGGAACGAGGTCAGGTGCATGGACGACTTGTTTCATGAATATCCAGTTCTCCCACGCTACTTTGGTAGCGACAAACATTGTCAGACCGGCGCCTGACACCCCGCACAACGTTAGGTCATGCACAAATGCCGGGGAATACCATTTTGCGGTATCGACCCTTATGCGTGATTGGCATGTGTTCTAGCGTTATCCCGGTGGTATCTCCAGGTTGAGGCACGGAGAAGTTTCATCAATGCTGAGCATCCCTTTCGCGAACCACTGCCGGATCGAGCGCGTCGAGGTAACATCACAGCGGGCGGTCTATGCCGTGGATGTTGTGGCTCCCTTGACCAATTCGCGCGATACGGCCCATGGCGGCTTGCTCATGACCCTTTTCGACATCGCGCTAGGCCAGGCGGTCCTCGCCGCCGCAGCCGACGCCACATCCTTCGCGACCGTCCAGATGAACGTTGAATTCATCAAGCCAGGATCGGGCAGGATCCGCGCCGAGTGCCGCACCACACATGCAGGTCGCAATCTCGCATTCGCAAGCGGAGAGATCCGGGATGCAGAAGGGGAGCTCATCGCCAAGGCGTCCGGCATTTTCAAGATCCTGCGTTGATCTTGCCGGCAACAGCTCGCGGCGGGGTGTTTACGCACTTTATGCCATTCCGGCATGAACGCGATCCGCGAGTTATGCCATTCTGGCATTTGTTCACTGCCCGTGGAAAAGATATGACACCTCAGGTGCAATGCTGAATGCACTGACCGAGCCATTTTTGCCAAGGGAGGATCCATGAAGCTGGGGAATCCGTTCAAAGAACTTCTCCATCCCCTGCCCTCCCTCGCCGAAGTTCCGCTTCCGGTTTCCTTTCCGCAGATCTGCGAGGCTGACGACAGGTTACCCTGGTCGGCCGGTAATGGACCCGGAACGGTCAACTTGCCCTGTCTCAACTCACGTGAGTTGAGCATGGCCGCTTTTCCTTCGACGCCTGGTGATAATCGACAATGCTGATTTTCGCCGCGAAGAGGCTGGCAATGACGCTGCTGGTCCTGATCACCGTATCTGTCATCGCTTTCAGCCTCGTCCACCTGTCAGGCGATCCGGCGGTTGTGATCGCGGGCGAAAACGCGACGCCGGAGGATATTCAGAACATCCGACAGCTGTACGGTTTCGACCGACCGCTTTCGGTCCAATATATCGAGTGGCTGCAGAAGATCGGAAGCGGCGACCTGGGCCGGTCACGATTTCTGCGGACCAGCGTGTCGGAGGTTCTCCGGGAAGCTTTGCCCATAACAATGGGGCTGGGTCTGAGTGCGCTGGTTTTCGCCCTGGTTCTCTCCATCCCCCTCGGGGTTCTCGCTGCCGTGTATCCCAATACGTTGATCGACCGGCTTGCGTTGATGATCGCGGTGTTCGGGCAGTCGCTTCCCAGCTTTCTTGTCGCCTTCATCCTTGTCTATATATTCGGAGTGCAGTTCAGGGTCCTGCCAGTGAGCGGGAACGAGACTCTCCGGCACTTCATCCTGCCCACAATCGCCCTGGGTTACTATGCCACTCCGGCCATCATGCGGCTCACGCGGTCCGGGATGTTGGCTACCCTCTCATCCGACTACGTGCGGATGGCCCGGGCAAAGGGGCTTTCGGCAGGAAAGGTCATCTTCAAGCATGCGCTGCGAAACGCTCTTGTCCCCGTGGTCTCCCTATCCGCAGTGCAACTTGGTTTCATGCTCGGCGGCTCGGTTGTCATCGAAACCGTCTTTTCGCTCCGCGGCCTGGGTCATCTGGCCTGGCAGTCCATTCAAAGAGCTGATTTCGAGGTCATTCAGGCGCTGCTGCTGCTTGTCGCAGTTATCTACAGCGTCCTGACGCTCCTCGCCGATCTGCTCAATGCGGTACTGAATCCACGAATTCGAACGGGCTGATCGATGACGGAAATGAACGGTCCTGCTCCCTCGGCGACAATCCGCAAGCCCCTGTCTCCAACCGGGCTTGCCCTGAGGCGTTCCATGTACCACGGGAGCATCCTGCTGGGCGGAGGCATCCTCCTTGCAATTGTGCTGGCCGCATTGGCTGCGCCCTGGCTGGCGCCTCACGACCCTTATGCCCAGGACCTGTACAAGCGGCTCATCCCTCCGGTGTGGAACGAGGCAGGCAGCTGGGTGCACCCCCTGGGCACCGACCCCTTCGGCAGAGACTACCTCTCCCGGCTGATATATGGAGCGCGGATCTCGCTGGTGATCGGCTTCGCAACCACCTTGATCTCCGGCATCATCGGCACGGTATTGGGCGTGGTCGCTGGCTATTATGGCGGGCGTGTCGACCTCTTTCTGAACTACCTGATCACCACCCGGCTGACACTTCCCGTTGTGCTTGTAGCTCTGGTCGTGGTGGCGGTAATCGGCAGTTCGCTGACCGTCATCATCTGTGTCATCGGCCTGCTGCTGTGGGATCGTTTCGCGATAGTCATGCGGAGTGCCACTCAGCAGGTCGTCGGCCTCGACTTCGTCGCGGCCGCCAGAGCGATCGGGTGCTCCACGCCACGCCTGATCTTTCGCGAAATATTCCCCAACATCGTCAACAGCCTCATTGTAGTGGTCACCGTTGAAATGACCAACGCCATCCTGCTGGAGGCCGCATTGTCGTTTCTCGGACTTGGGGTGCAGCCTCCCCTACCCTCCTGGGGACTGATGGTCTCGGAGGCCAGGCAATTTCTGTACTTTGCCCCGTGGGTAGTTGCGATTCCCGGCACGGCACTGGTCCTGTTGGTCTTGTCGATCAATCTCCTCGGCGACGGAATCCGGGATGTGACAGCAACAGATGGGAGTGCATAGTTTGCAGGACCTGTTGGTGGTGGAAGACTTGAAGGTAGATGTCCCCGTGGCAGAGGGTCTGCTGCACCCGGTTCGGGGCATCAGCTTTACGGTTTCACACGGAAAAACCCTGGCGGTGGTCGGAGAATCCGGTTGCGGCAAATCCATGACCGCCCTCGCCATCACACATCTCCTGCCGCGATCTGCGCAGATGAGCGCCCGACGCCTCGACTTTGCCGGAAAATCGCTGCTCGCCCTCAGTGCGCGGGAGTTCCGGCGGCTGAGAGGGGACAAGATTGCGATGATCCTTCAGGATCCGATGACAGCGCTCAACCCGAGCTTCACAATTGGAAACCAGTTGGTGGAGACGCTCAGGCAGCACCGCAGGATTGGTCGGTCCGACGCCTGGACCCGGGCTGCGGACCTGTTGGCAAAGGTGGGGATCACTGCACCGGAAACCCGGATGAAACAGTATCCGCATCAACTTTCGGGCGGCCTTCGCCAGCGTATCGTCATCGCCATGGCCCTGATCTGCGAGCCGGACCTGCTTATCGCAGATGAGCCAACGACGGCGCTCGACGTCACCACCCAGGCGCAGATCCTGAGGTTGCTTGCGTCACTTCAGCAGGAATTCGGAATGGGCCTGATGATCATTACGCATGACCTTGGCGTCGTTGCCAGCATCGCGGACGAGGTCATGGTGATGTATGGAGGGCAGGCTGTAGAATCAGGGCCCGCCAAGGCGGTATTCGGGGCGCCGCTTCACCCATACACCGAAGGCCTGCTGCATGCCCTGCCAGTACCGGGGCGAACTGCGGCCGGCGAACCACTCGGGACGATCCGCGGAATGGTGCCGCGGCAGTTCGGCGAGCTCAGCCAGTGTGGCTTCGTCGATCGCTGCCCCTATGCCTTCAATGCCTGTCGTCAGGGACCGGTCGACTTGCGGGATGCCGAGGACAGTCGCCAGGTCCGTTGCCTGTTACCGCTGACGCGGGAAGCGCGCGATCCGGCAGTCTGGACCCATGTGGCGGAGCTCGCACAATGAGCGGACCCCTGCCCGCACTGGAACTGCTCGATATTGCCAAGACCTACCGGGTAGGCTCGAGCATGCTGTCACGCAAGCACGAGCTGAGAGCGGTGCGAAACGTTTCGCTCACTCTGCCACACCGAGAGGTCGTCGGACTGGTGGGCGAATCGGGCTGCGGGAAGTCGACACTGGCCAAGATACTCCTCGGACTCGAGCAACCGACTTCCGGGTCGATCAGGATCTTCGGGCGAGCCCTGGAGAAGATCAGCCGAAAGGAACTTTCCCGAATCGTCCAACCGGTTTTTCAGGATCCCTATTCGTCATTGAACCCCTCCCAGCCGATCGGGGTCATTATTTCCATGCCCCTCGTGATCCATGGTCTGGGCGATCGGAGACAGCGGCGAATGCGGGCTGAGGAAATGATGGAAAAGGTCGGCCTGTCGCCGGCGCTTTACTACAATTTTCCCGGACAGCTCTCGGGCGGGCAGCGCCAACGGGTGGCGATCGCGCGCGCGCTGATGCTGGAGCCGAGGATACTCGTCTGTGACGAGCCGACGTCCGCGTTGGATGTCTCGGTCCAGGCCCAGATCCTGAACCTCCTGCAGCAGCTGCACCGCGACCTCGATCTATCGATCATCCTGATCAGTCACAATTTGGCGGTTGTGCAGCATCTGGCACGAAAGGTCGCCGTCATGTATCTCGGCCGTATTGTCGAGGAAGGCAGCAGCAGCGAGATATTCAACCATCCCCGCCATCCCTATACGAAGGCGTTATTGGACAGCAATCTTGCGCCGACCCCTGATCAGACGCTTCCAGATCTCGCCTTGCTCGGCGAATTCCCTGACCCTGTAAATGCGCCGTCCGGCTGCTCATTCCATCCGAGATGCAAGAACGCGAAAGCCCGTTGTTCGGAAGAAGTCCCGCCCTTGACAGATGATAACGGGCGGCGCGCTGCCTGCTATTTCCCGAATTGACCTTCGAGAATAAGGAAATATCCGGGCGCCGGTGATCTGGCATGGAACAGAAGGTGGCGCGGTAGTGGCGGCGACCTACAAGATCCTGTTCAGGAATCCGCCGTCGACCACCAGTACATGACCGGTGATATATCTGGCTTCATCCGAAACCAGAAACAGGGATGCGTTGGCCACGTCCCATGCTTCCCCCATTTTCTTCATCGGCACGCGGGCAGTGCGCATTCTCCGCGCCTCCGCCCTGGCCTCGTGATCATCGCCGTAGGTATCGATCATCGGCGTGTCTATGAACCCCGGCATGATGGCGTTGATCCGGATGCCTTTATCCGCGAAATCAATCGAGAGAGATCGAGTAAGCGCATTCACGCCGGCTTTCGATACGCAATAAAGAAATCCGCCCGGCCTGAAACGTTCTGCGGCAATGGACGAAATATTGACGATCGACCCGGAGCCGTGTTCCAGCATGGCAGGCAACACCGCCTGACTGGTCAGGAACATGCTCTTCAGGTTGATTTCCATCAGCCGATCCCATTCGGCTTCGGAAGTATTGAGAATGCCTCCGCGGTTCGTGGTTTCGACACCGACATTGTTCAACAGGATGTCAATGCGGCCGAAAGCGGAAAGGCATTTTTCGGCAATGAGCTGACAGTCTGACCGGGAGCTGACATCTGCCTGTATTGTGACACACTTGCCGCCCTCAGCTTCGATGATTTCGCGGGTCTTCTCGGCTGCGGCAGGGTCGAGGTCAACCGCCATGATGGCGGCACCTTCCCGCGCGAAAGTGATTGCAGTCGCTTTTCCGTTACCGAGACCGGATAATCCGGTAGATCCGGCGCCAGCTACAAGAGCAACTTTGCAATTTAACCTTCCACTCACTTCTGGTCTCCTTGTTTACGACTGTCGTGTATCAGGATTTGGCGGTGTTGTAGCTTGAAGGTCTGGAATTTGGCGGCGCGACCTCGGGGAGACGAGATGTTCGATTCATGCTGCGAGTTCAATTTTGAAGTCAAGCGGTTCTGCCATGAAAGACAGGATCGAACGCGAGACCGTCCGGCAACGCCGCTTGCTACATCGCAAGGTCGTCCCGTAAAATGACCGTTCAAGGGGCCAGAGCCCCCCTTTGCATCAGAGCGTCACTGGTCACGGATGCCCGGACGACGGACAGCGAGCAGGTCAGCATTATATGGAACTCAGACAGATCCGGTATTTCATCAAGGTCGTTCGTCTGAAGAGCGTGAGCAAGGCAGCACGTGCACTCAATATCGCGCAACCCGCGTTGAGCAGGCATATCCAGTCCCTGGAGTATCAGCTCCGGACGACGCTCCTGATCCGGACGCCCCGGGGCGTCGTTCCGACGGAGGCTGGCAAGAAACTCGTGGAACTGGGCGGTTCATTGCTCGATCTCGTAGATCAGATCCATCTTGAGGTGGAAGCATCTCCTGCCGAGATCCGGGGTGATGTGGTCGTTGGCATGCCGCAGTCCGTGTCCGGCATGCTGGCGCCGGCCCTTATCGATGAAATTCGCAAGAACTATCCTGGCGTCTCCCTTCGGATCACCGAAGGGTTGAGCATCTTCCTGGAGGAATGGGTCGGACAGGGAAAGATTGACATTGCCGTACTGACCCGACCTTCGGCGGCCGCAAATCTGGATGTCACACCGCTCGTGCGTGAACAAATGGTGCTGATCGGTCTGCCGGGGCAAATGCCGCCGGACAAGACCGGGGTACGAATCGCTGACGTGGCTTCGCTGCCTCTTGCCATGGCGGATGGCTTCAAGCGAGTCATGGAACCATGGCTCAGCCAGCTCGACATCAATCTCAACACCATCATCGAAGTGGACAGCGTCGCATTGATCAAGGAACTGGCGTCGAAGGGAATGGCCTTTTCGATCGTGCCCTACGGCTTTGTTCACGAGGACGTGCAGAACGGGCTGCTGGCTGCAGTTCCACTGGTTGATCCGCCGATAACGCGAGACCTGGTGCTTGCCAATCTGTCCCGAACTCCGGTTTCACCGGCGATAAAGACGGTACGGCAGGTTATCGCAGATTGCGCCGTCAGGCTGCAGGTCACGGCCATGCCACGGGATTCCAGGCCTGCCCGATCGCGCAAACGGAGCGATGCCGACGAGGCATGACGAACTTGGCATGGTGCGCCATGCCAAACGGGCTTTTCCCACCCGACGGATCTATCAATATCATCCTGCCATACCGCAAGTCTGGTTGGTGGATGTCGCGCATGGGATCTTTTGCCTGGGAACCGACGCCTGAGCTCATGGCAGGGACGACCCTCACGTCATTCTTCATCCAGCATGGTCTGACGGATTTCCACCAGCTGCTGAAGCGTGCCGATCGTGATCCGCAATGGTACTGGGACGCGCTGATCCGTCATTTCGACATTCGTTTCGACAGGACCTACAGCCAGGCGCTTGACGAGCGTTCAGGGGTGGAATGGCCGCGCTGGTGCGTTGGTGGCACTACCAATATCAGCTGGAACTGTCTCGGACGTCACCGCGATACCGATCGCTGGCATACCGACGCAGTGGTCTGGGAAGGCGAAGACGAGCGAGTCGTGCGGTGGAGCTTTGCGCGTCTTGACGCCGAAGTTGCCAGACTGGCCGACCTTCTCCGAAACCTCGGCATCCGGAAAGGTGATGTCGTCGGCCTCTACCTTCCCATGGTCCCCGAAGCTGTCGCGGCCTTCCTCGCGATTGTCGAGATCGGGGCAATCGTCATGCCACTGTTTTCCGGCTTTGGCCGGCGTCCGCTGGCCGAGCGCTTCGGGGATGCAGGTGCGACTGCGGTCGTGACCTGCCCCTCGTTCCTGCGGCGCGGCAAGAACATCCCCATGCACCGGACCGTGCTGGAGGCAGCAGAGACATCGCCGGGCCTCAAGCACATCATTCTGCTCGACCGTACAGGCGATGCAAATGCTGCCGGCCCGCTCGATGCGGTCTGGTCAACGGTCGCCGAGGCCGCGCCGCGCACTCGCGAGCCGGAGGCCTTCGATGCCGAAACGCCGGCCATGCTGATGTACACATCGGGCACGACCGGCAGACCCAAGGGCACCGTACACACCCATTGCGGCATGCTGGTCAAGAATGCCCTCGACATGGGGCTCTGCCTCGATGTCAAGGAAGGCGACAGCCTGATCTGGATGAGCGACATGGGCTGGATTGTCGGTCCCAAGGTTTCCATAGGCTGCACCCTGCTGGGCGCCACCCTGGTACTGGCCGAGGGCACGCCGGACTGGCCGCAGCACAATCGGCTCTGGCGCCTCTGTGAGCGCCACGGCGTGTCCGTCGCCGGCATTGTACCGACTGCGGTCCGTCAGATGATGCGCTCGGGCATCGACCCGCTAGAGGGCGGTCTGAAACTGTCGCGGCTTCGAACCATCATTTCCAGCGGCGAACCCTGGACGCCGGAAGCCTGGAACTGGTTCTTTGAAACGGTGTGCCAGCGCCGGGTGCCGATCCTCAACTATTCAGGCGGCACGGAATGCGGTGGCGCCATTCTCATCGGCACCCACCATCATCCACTCAAGCCCTGCTCCTTCGGCGGTCCGGTTCCCGGTGGCGGCGTCGATATCGTTGATGCGAATGGCATCTCGTTGCCAGTTGGCGAAATGGGCGAGCTGGTGATGAGGCGGCCGACGATCGGGGGAACACGCGGCCTCTGGAAGGATCCCGAGCGCTATGTCGAAAGCTACTGGCGCCAGATCGAAGGCGTCTGGGTGCAGGGGGATCTCGCTTCGCGCGACACGGATGGACTATGGTATCTGCACGGCCGCTCCGACGATACGATCAAGCTTGCCGGCAAGCGCACTGGCCCCTCCGAGCTAGAGGCGGCACTGATGGCGACGGGGCTGGTGGCCGATGTCGCCGTGGTTGGCATCCCCGACGCGATCGCTGGCTCTGCACTGCTTTGCGTCTGTGTAGTCAACAATCCCGATGCCGAAGGACTGCCCGAACTGCTGTCTGATGCGCTGGCGCGCGATTTTGGCGCACCCTACCGGCCAAAGAAGATTGTCTTCGCCAGCGACCTGCCGCGCACACGCAACCAGAAGGTCATGCGACGGGTCATCCGTTCCATCGCCCTGGGCCAGCCAGCGGGCGATCTGACCTCCCTCTCCAATCCCGGCAGTGTCGAAGAGTTGCGGCACGCATTTGGCAGCGTGTCCGCAACCAGGGTGCCGGGTCAGCCCGCCAGTCATTCCCACTGAAAAAGGTATTCTTGCCCCATGCGTCGACAGGCACCACGCTCAGGTCAAAACTGGATTTTTGATAACTTTATCAAGCTCACCGACAATGAGGACATCCTGCATCCCGGGATGATGGGTGTACGCCTCGAACGCGGCTTCAAATATGCCGACATGGAACGCGTCTTCCATCGGGTGAAAGGTCGCCGCGCGTTTCCGCGGGAATGGGCACGCGAAGCCACCAAGCAGGAAGCCTTTGGCGACAAGGCAAAGGCCGAGGGCAAGACTGTCACCGCATCCCAGCACTATCACCGTGCCGCTCTCTATTGGGGGCGCGCGCAGCACCTGATCCCGGTCGACGGCGATCCCAGGAAGATCGAGGCGCATGCGCGCATGCAGCGCTGCTACGCCGAGATGATGGCGCTGATGGACGGCATGGTAAGCAAGCACGTGATCCCCTTCGAGAACGGCAAGAACGTCTATTGCGTCTTTCATCGCGCACCGGGACCCGGCCCCAAGCCGACGATCCTCTATACGCCTGGCATGGACGCGGCAAAGGAAGACTTCCCCAATCCATTCAACAACGAGTTCACCCGTCGCGGCATGAATATCGTGGCCATGGATGGTCCGGGCCAAGCCGAGTGCAACATCAACCAGACCTGGCTCGAAGTGGGCAATTATGCCCGGGCCGGCAAGGCGGTGGTCGACTTCATCTCCACCCTTCCCGAGGTCGATACCGACCGAATCGGCATCTTTGGTACCAGCATGGGAACCCGCTATGGCGTCGAGATTGCTGCCGGCGACAGCCGCATCAAGGCAGTGGCAGGCCAGATGCCGAGCGTGGGCCCAAGCGACGTGATCTTCAATCAGGCGCAGCCCAATTTCAAGCGCATCCACATGTACATGACCAACATCAAGGATGAGGCCTCATTCGACGAGTTCATCGACCAGATGGATGCGAATTTCGTCGAACAATCCGCCAGGATGAGATGCCCATATCTGCTGGTGGGGGGTGACATGGACGAATTGTGCCCGCCTGAAGACATCCACGCCTTCATGGACAGTCTGACCTGTCCGAAGGAACTCTGGCTCTACGAGGACGTGTTCCATCCCGGTGGCGAAATCGTCGCCGATGCCTATCCCGCCATCGCCGACTGGTTTTGGGACGTCCTGCATAACGGCCGCCCCGCCGGACTCGACCGTCGCCTCAATCTCACTCAATGACCAACGGAATTTCTTGCCATGCTCTCCATAACTCAAGCCGTCAGCACTCCCTACAAGGACATCATCTTCGAGGTAATCGACCAGACTGCCTGGATTACCATCGATCGTCCGCATGTGTTCAATGCCTGCCGCGAATTGACGCTCGATGAAATTGCCCATGCGGTTCAGTCAACCAAGAGCGATCCATCCATTGCCTCGGTGGTGATCACTGGTTCGGGCGACCAGGCATTCTGCTCGGGCGGTGATTTTGGCTCAATGATGCGCCTCAACTGGGTCGCTGCAAGCCATTGGAACGACCGGATGCTCAACACCGCCATGACGCTGCGCGGCGTCCCTATCCCGGTCATCGCCATGGTCAATGGCTGGTGCATGGGCGGCGGCCACGAGCTGGCGCTCTGGTGCGACATCGTCATCGCCTCTGAGAATGCCGTATTCGGCCAGACGGGCGCCAAGGTCGGGGCCTGTCCCACGGTAGGCGCGACGCAATACATCCCCCGCATCATTGGCGAGCGTCTCGCGCGCGAGATGATCTTTGGTGCCCGTCGCTTTTCAGCTGAGGAAGCTGTCAGGATCGGTCTCATCAACCACTGCGTGCCGCGCGACCAGCTGAGGAAGAAGACCGAAGAAATCTGCGCGAGGATCCGGTCGCACAGCTCACAGACAATCCGCATGACCAAGACCTCGCTCAACCACGAGTCCGACAACCTCTACGCCTCCTGGCGCGCCGGCATGGAACTGTTGGCCCATGTCTGGGGCTCGGATGAGGCCATGGAAGGCATGAACGCCTTTGTCGAAAAGCGCGAACCGGACTTCAATCAGTTCCGGATGCGCAACAAGGAGATCGTCGAGGAATATCTCGCGGGTGTCGATCGTTCGGACGAAACCGAGCTCAAGCAGGCGGCGCGCGAGCGTCAGGCTGCCAGAGGCAAATAGGTCCTTCCATCAATGAAGATCAAGCATATCCAGCCGATCCCGATTTCCCTGCCGCTGCGCATGCCGATGCGTATGGCTGGCCGCACCTTCGAGCGGCTGGAATCCGTCATCGTGCGGATGGAGACGGAGGGAAAGGACGCCGGGTGGGGTGAAGCTTCTGCCGCCCCGATGCTGACCGGTGAGACGGTGCCCGGCATTGTCGCCGCCGTGCAAGTGCTCGCCGATGCCCTCATCGGCACGGATGTGCGTGATCTCGGGCGGGTCGGGACAATCATCGCTTCCACCATGGCTGCGAATCCCGCGGCAAAGGCTTCGGTCGAAGTGGCCGCTTTCGATGCTGTGGGACGCAATTCCGGCTTGCCGCTGCATGCCTTGTTGGGCGGGCGTCGCGCCAGCGAATTCCAATGCCTCCATCTGTTGGGTAATGGGGATCCGGCGCTTGATCTGGCCGAGGCCCGCAGCAAGGTAGACGAAGGTTATACCGCGCTCAAATACAAGGTTGCCAACGGAAACCTGATCGAAGAAGCTGAGACGCTGGTCGCGTTTCGCCGGCAATTGGGGTACGGCATCATGCTCGGTGCCGACGCCAATGGTGGATGGTCAAGGGGCCAAGCTTCCAATTTCATGAGCCTCGCTCGAGAGAGTGCGGCGGAATTCATTGAGCAGCCTGTTGCAGCGGAAGACTATGAAGGCATGATACAGGTCGCGGCAGCCAGCCACCTGCCCATCGCTGCCGATGAGGCAATCCACTCCATCGCTGACATCCGTCGTCTCATCGAGACGAAAGGGGCACTGGGCGGTTCGTTCAAGATCATGAAGCTCGCCGGCTTGGTCCGATGCCTGGATGCATGCCGCCTGACTCATGCGCTGGGTGGAGAAATCAACCTTTCCGGCAAGCTGGGCGAATCCAGCATAGCCAATGCAGCGACCCTGGCGGTCGCAGCGGTCTGGGGACAGCCCAGCTGGGGACTGAGTCTGACTAACAACTATCTGGCGACGGACACGGTCAAGGACCGGATCGAATTGATTGGAGGCCGCGCCTACAGCCGGGATGGTCCGGGCCTCGGGGTGGAAGTGGACGAACGCCAGCTGGAAAGATTGGCTACCGGCTAATTCAGATGGCATCAAGTTCATGGCAGACCCACTCTCTGAATACTCGAAAATATTCTGCGGGATACCACGGTCACCGATCGCTCACACCACGAGCATCTTCGTGGACTCCGATGCTTGATGATCAAACACGATCAATACTTTGAACTGCAATCCATTTGGGAGGAGACGAATTGGCTGCAGAGCAGAGACTTCATGAGGCGACCGATTCTCTGCCTCGTATTCGTCGGATGTTCAGGTCGATGCTGGTCATCCGGGAGTTCGAGGAGGAGGCCCAGCGATCGGCGACCGCCGGTTTCATCTCCGGTCCTGTGCACCAGTCAATCGGGCAGGAAGCGGTCGCCGTGGGTGTGTGCGCGAACCTGCGCACCGACGACCTCATACACTCGAATCACCGGGGGCATGGCCATGCAATCGCCAAGGGGGCGAGTCCGAGAGCAATGATGGCCGAACTCTTTGGCAGAAGCACGGGGACGAACCGGGGAAAGGGAGGATCGATGCACATCGCCGACTTCTCCGTCGGCATGATGGGTGCGAATGGAATTCTAGCCGACGGGGTGACACTGGCCGTCGGCGCCGCGCAGGCGGTGTCCCTGAAGGGCGAGGACCGCGTGGTCACTGCCTTCGTGGGCGAT
>CAYLGY010000047.1:8932-21061 GCA_964383325.1 uncultured Rhizobiaceae bacterium | reverse complement strand
AGCCGCTTTCCGGAGAAGATCAAGCGCCACCCGAAGATCCATGATCCCGGAAAGTGGCATCCGCTTTCCGGAGAAGATCAAGCGCAGACTGGGACACATCGTCGTGAAAGGCTAGCGGCCGCGTCGCCTTCCGCTCCGTGCCCGGTCATCAGCTCCCGGCACCCGGACGATTCCGTTTCAACTTTCAGGCCTCTGGCAAGAAGCCTGCGCGAGCAAGATGCCGAACCTGCGCTCGGTATCCCGCTCTGGATTCTGCGTGGCCAGGTTCAGACCTGGCGCTCCACCATCAGCTTCTTGATCTCGGCAATGGCCTTGGCGGGATTCAGGCCCTTGGGGCAGGTCTGCGTGCAGTTCATGATCGTATGGCAGCGATAGAGACGGAACGGATCTTCAAGATTGTCGAGACGTTCCCCGGTCGCCTCATCGCGACTGTCCGCGATCCAGCGATAGGCCTGCAGGAGCACTGCGGGGCCGAGATACCGGTCGCTGTTCCACCAGTAGGATGGGCAGCCGGCGGAGCAGCAGGCGCAGAGGATACACTCATAAAGCCCGTCAAGCTTCTCGCGATCTTCATGGCTCTGCAGCCATTCCTTTGCCGGTTCGGGAGAAACCGTCTGCAGCCAGGGCTCGATCGACCGATGCTGCGCATAGAAATTCGTCAGGTCCGGCACGAGGTCCTTGACCACCGGCATATGCGTCAGCGGATAGACCTTCACCGTGCCTTCAATATCATCGCACGCCTTCGTGCAGGCCAGCGTATTGCCGCCGTCAATATTCATCGAGCACGATCCGCAAATGCCCTCGCGGCAGGAACGGCGCAGGGTCAGCGTGGGATCTACCTTGTTCTTGATCCACAAAAGCGCATCGAGGACCATCGGCCCGCAATCGTCCTGATCGACGAAATAGGTGTCGATACGGGGGTTCTCGTCATCATCCGGCGACCAGCGATAGATCCGGTATTCGCGAATATTCGTCGCGCCTTCCGGCTTTGGCCAGGTCTTCCCCTCCTGGATCCGGGAGTTCTTCGGTAACGTGAATTCAACCATGGCGTTCGTCGCCTTCCCGTTCAGTATACGCGCGCCTTCGGCGCAATCTTCTCCAGATCGATGCCCGGCGCAATCAGCTCGGTATGCACCGGCCGGTACGCCAGTGAAACCTGGCCATTCTCGTCGATCGTCGCGAGAGAGTGCTTGCGCCAGTTTGCATCGTCACGGTCCGGAAAATCCTCGCGCGCATGCGCGCCACGGCTTTCCTTGCGCGCCGCGGCGGCATGGACGGTCGTAATGGAATTGGCCATCAGATTTTCCAGTTCCAGCGTTTCGACGAGATCCGTGTTCCAAATCATCGAGCGGTCATGGACTTTCAGATCCGGCAATTCCTTCCAGAGCTCCGAGATGCGGCGGCATCCGCTGTCCAGCGATTCCTGGGTCCGGAATACAGCTGCATCCTCCTGCATCGCGCGCTGCATCCTTTCACGCAGCGCCGCGGTCGGCACCGCGCCATTGGCATGGCGGATCCGATCGAAACGACTCATGATGGCTTCGGATGCCGCCTCGTTGATCGCGGGCGCGGGCGCATCGCGATCCACGACCTGTCCGGCGCGAATTGCGGCGGCGCGACCGAGCACAACCAGATCGATCAGCGAATTGGAGCCGAGCCGGTTGGCGCCATGTACCGAGGCGCAGCCAGCCTCCCCGACGGCCATCAGCCCCGGCACGACTGCATCCGGATCCGACGGGGTGGGACGCAGCGCCTCGCCCCAGTAATTTGTCGGGATGCCACCCATATTGTAGTGCACCGTCGGCAGGACCGGGATCGGCTCCCGCGTGACATCCACGCCAGCGAAAATCCTCGCACTCTCGGAAATGCCCGGCAGGCGTTCATGCAGCACTGCCGGATCCAGATGATCCAGATGCAGGTAGATATGATCCTTGTCCTTGCCGACGCCGCGGCCCTCGCGGATCTCGATCGTCATGCAGCGCGAAACGACATCGCGCGAGGCGAGATCCTTGGCCGACGGCGCATAGCGTTCCATGAAGCGCTCGCCTTCGGAATTGACGAGATAGCCGCCTTCGCCGCGCGCGCCCTCCGTGATCAGGCAACCGGCACCATAAATGCCGGTCGGATGGAACTGAACGAATTCCATGTCCTGCAGGGGCAGGCCGGCCCGCGCCGCCATGCCGCCGCCATCGCCGGTGCAGGTATGGGCGGAGGTACAGGAAAAATAGCTGCGCCCGTAACCGCCCGTCGCCAGCACCACAATCTTGGCGGCGAAGCGATGGATGGTCCCATCCTCCAGATTCCAGGCGACGACCCCCGTGCAGCGCCCGTCCTCCTCCATCAGAAGATCGAGCGCGAAATATTCGATGAAGAACTGCGCATTATGGCGAAGGCTCTGCCCGTACAGCGTATGCAGGATCGCATGTCCCGTACGGTCGGCCGCCGCGCAGGTGCGTTGCACCGGGGGTCCCTCGCCATAGTTCTGCATATGGCCGCCGAACGGGCGCTGGTAGATCTTGCCTTCTTCATTGCGGCTGAACGGCACGCCGTAATGCTCCAGCTCATAGACCGCCGCCGGCGCTTCCATGGCCAGATATTGCATGGCATCGAGATCCCCGAGCCAGTCCGAGCCCTTTACCGTGTCGAACAGGTGCCATTGCCAGCAATCGGGCGTCATGTTCTGCAGGGAAGCGGCAATCCCGCCCTGCGCCGCGACAGTATGGCTGCGCGTGGGGAAGACCTTGGTGATGCAGGCGGTCTTCAGCCCCTGCTCCGCCATGCCCAGGGTTGCCCGCAAGCCGGCGCCGCCGGCGCCAACGATGACGACATCGTAACTATGGTCGACAAATTGATAAGCCGGCCCTGTGGTTCTGTTGGTTGCCATGTCCGCCGGTCAGCCTCCGAACGCCAGTCTGAGTAGGGAAAATGCGCCAATCGCGCCCAGCACGAAGACAAAGAAGGTATTGAGCATCAGCAACACGATCTTGGCGCCTTCGCCATGAACATAGTCCTCGATCACCACCTGCATGCCGAGGCGCATGTGCACCAGCACCGAAAGCAGCAGCAACAGCAAGGGAAGAGCGACCCACGGGCTGGACAGGACGGCGCGCGTTTCCTCGTAGCCGGCGCCATGCATCGAAATCACCAGCCCGACGAGGAAGAGCACGAGCGGAATGTTCGCCATGGCGGTCAGGCGCTGACGCCAGAAATGGCTTGTACCGCCGCGCGCGGCGCCCAGGCCGCGAACGCGGGCCAACGGTGTGCGCAGATCCTTCTTCATGATGCCTCCCTCACGCCAGCAGCAGGCCGGCGGCCCAGGCCAGAACCGTCAGCACGACCGAACCGGCCAACGTCGCCCAGGCTAGCCGCGTCGAGGTTTCCTTTTCCAGCCAGCTGCCCGTATCCCAGATCAGATGACGAATGCCGCCAAGCATGTGATGGAACAGCGCCCAGGTAAAACCGAGCAGGACCAGCAATCCCAGCCACGAGCCCGCAATGCCCTGGAACAGGGCGAAGGCATCGGCCGAAGCGGCTGCGGCCGCAATCCACCAGATGAACAGCAATACGCCGAAATACAGCGCGCAACCGGTAATGCGATGCAGGATCGACATCGCCATGGTGGGGATCATCCGGTAGACGGAAAGATGAGGCGATAATGGCCTCGGCCGCGACGCGGCACTCTTTTGCATCGATCCCATACAGTCCCCTTCCGTATTCTCGCTCGCGACCGCGCCGCGACCCCTGCACACGGTTGCCCTGTCTAGCGCAACGATCCGGAAAGGAAAAGCAGACTTCCGGATCGTCCGAGACGCTTCGACCCCTCGGGGCGCCTCGGGCTGGAGCCATTCCCGGTGAAGCGGCCCCGAAGCGGCTGGACTGCGGCAACCCGCCGCAGCGTCACTTCCAGTCGCGAATATCGACGAACCGGCCGGCAATGGCCGCGGCAGCCGCCATTGCCGGCGACACCAGATGCGTGCGGCCCTTGAACCCTTGCCTACCCTCGAAATTGCGGTTCGAGGTCGAAGCGCAACGCTCATAGGGCTTCAGCCGGTCTTCATTCATGGCCAGGCACATCGAGCAGCCGGGCTCGCGCCAGTCGAATCCAGCCGCCTTGAAGATGCGGTCGAGGCCCTCCGCCTCGGCCTGCGCCTTGACCAGTCCCGAGCCCGGCACGATCATTGCGTTGACGCGGCTGGAAACCTGCCTGCCCTCGACGATTTTCGCTACCGCGCGCAAATCCTCGATGCGGCCATTGGTGCACGAGCCGATGAAAACGCGGTCGAGTTCGATGTCGGTGATCTTCGTGCCCGGGGTCAACCCCATATATTCCAGCGCCCGCATCTTCGAGACGCGCTTGTTCTCATCCGGGATCAGGGCCGGATCCGGCACGGTCCCCGTGACCGAGACCACATCCTCGGGCGATGATCCCCAGGAGACGATCGGCGGCAGATTGTCGGCGCGCAGGGTTACAACCTTGTCGAAATGAGCGCCCTCTTCGGTGCGCAGGGTCTCCCAGTATTCCATCGCCATGTCCCAGGCCCGGCCACGCGGCGCGCGCGGGCGGTCCTTGATATAGGCAAATGTCTTCTCGTCCGGCGCGATCATGCCGGCTCGGGCGCCGCCCTCGATCGACATGTTGCAGACGGTCATGCGGCCTTCCATCGACAGCGATCGAATCGCCTCGCCTGCATATTCGATCACATGGCCGGTGCCGCCGGCAGTCCCGATCTCGCCAATGATGGCGAGAATGATGTCCTTGGCGGTCACGCCCTCCGGCAACTGGCCGTCCACCTGCACAAGCATGTTCTTCGCCTTGCGCTGGATCAGCGTCTGCGTGGCGAGCACGTGCTCCACCTCGGAGGTGCCGATGCCGTGCGCCAGCGCACCGAACGCGCCATGGGTCGATGTATGGCTGTCGCCACAGACGATGGTCATGCCCGGCAAGGTAAAGCCCTGCTCGGGCCCGACAATGTGCACGATACCCTGGCGCTCATCCCGTTCGTCGAAATATTCGATGCCGAAATCGGCGGCATTCTTCGCGATGGCCTCCACCTGGATGCGGCTTTCCTCGTTGCGGATGCCGAAAATCCGGTCCGGCGTCGTCGGCACGTTATGGTCCACGACCGCAAGCGTCCGTTCCGGGTGGCGTACCTTGCGGCCTGCAAGGCGCAACCCCTCGAATGCCTGCGGGCTGGTCACCTCATGAACCAGATGACGGTCGATATAGATGAGGCTCGTTCCGTCATCCTGCGTATCGACTACATGATCATCCCAGATCTTGTCATAAAGCGTGCGAGGTCCAGTCATCGCGTCGCAATCCCTGTTGTTCGGTCATTGGGCATGCCGTTCTATGCCCTTGGCGCGCGAAAGGTCAAGCAAGCAGATGCCGCCCGTCGCCGGCGCGGCCCCTGCCTGCAGCTGGCCAGGCCTACTCGCTGGCCTGCGTCTCCGCGGATGCCGCATTGGCCGCTTCCTCGGCAGCTTTCTCGGCGGCAAGAGCCTCGGCAGCCGCGACTCGCTCCGCCTCGATCCGGTTCTTTTCGGCGATGGCGGCCTGGCGATCGGCCTCGTTCAGCTTGCGTGCCCGGGCGCCCGTATTCTCGCTGATCCGCGCGGACTTGCCGCGGCGGTCGCGAAGGTAATAGAGCTTCGCGCGGCGCACCTTGCCGCGGCGGACGATCTCGACGCCCTCCACCATCGGCGAATAGGTGGGAAACACCCGCTCCACGCCTTCGCCATAGGAAATCTTGCGAACGGTGAAGTTCTCGTTGAGCCCGCTGCCGGAACGCGCGATGCACACGCCCTCGTAAGCCTGGACGCGAGTCCGCGCTCCTTCGGTGATGCGCACCAGGACGCGGATCGTGTCGCCGGGAGAAAATTCCGGCAATTTCCGTTGTGCCTCGATCTTGGCAGCCTGCTCGGCCTCGAGCTGACGAATGATATCCATCGTCACAGTTCCTTCTTGTTCTTCCGACAGCCAGAGCGCCCGGCGCCTGCATGCAGCATCATTGCCGCAAAGCATTGCCTTCACATGAAATGTTCCGGCAGGGGCGGATTCACGGTCTTGATTCACGGAGCCGGCCTTTGCCGGGGTGGCAGGCTCATACACCCAAATTTCCCGCTTGTCACCCTCGCCGGGGAAAACCCTTCCCGTCCTCCACTTCCCGCTTCGCCAGCAGGTCCGGGCGTCGCCGCCGGGTCAGGTCCTCAGCCGCCTGCCGTCGCCATTCGGCAATGCGCGCATGATCGCCCGACAGCAGAACATCGGGAACGGGCACGCCCTCGAAAATGCGTGGCCGGGTATATTGCGGATATTCGAGCAGACCCGATTCGAAGCTCTCCTCCGTTCCCGAACTTGCATTGCCCATGACGCCGGGAAGCAGGCGCACAACCGCATCGAGGAGGACAAGCGCCGCCGGCTCGCCGCCGGACAGGATATAGTCGCCGACGGAGATCTCCTCGAGGCCGCGCTGTTCGATGACGCGCTGGTCGACGCCTTCGAAACGACCGCAGACCAGGATCACGCCCTCGCCTGCTGCAAGTTCACGCACACGCTTCTGGTCGAGCGGCTTGCCGCGCGGGCTCATCAGCAGACGCGGACGTGGATCCTGCGCATTTGTGTTTGCATCGATGGCGCGCGCCAGAACATCGGGGCGCATCACCATCCCCGCACCGCCGCCCGCAGGGGTGTCGTCGACCGTCCGGTGCCGGTCCAGCGCATATTCCCGGATCTGCACGCTGGTCAGGCTCCAGTCCTGGCGCGCCAATGCCCGCCCCGCAAGCGAGAACCCCAGATGACCGGGGAACATCTCCGGATACAGCGTCAGCACCGTTGCGGCAAAGGCCATGGACCTACTCTTCTTCTTTTTCTTCGTCCATCTCGAGCAGGCCAGCCCCCGCCGGATCAACGAGGATCCGCCCGGCCCCGATCTCTACGGACGGAACCGCGCTGCGGGTGAAGGGAATCATGCGGGAAGGCTCGCCATCCCGCCGGAGTTCCAGCATCGCGCCGCCGCCGAAATCGTGGACGGCAATGACCCTGCCATGGTCGATCCCGGCAGCATCGATGGCGCGGAGCCCGATCAGATCGGCGTAATAGAATTCGTCCGAATCGGACTCCACGGGATCGAGCGCTGATCTCGGCACCGACAATTCGATGCCGCGCAGGCTTTCTGCCGCCGTCCGGTCCTCGATGCCCGCCAGCCGGGCGATCGGCCCGCCCGATCCCATGCGGACGGACAGGACGCGATAGGTGCATCCGTCCGACCCCGTCAATGGCCCGTATCCGGCGAACGCCAGCGGTTCGCCGGTGAAGCTACGCACCCGTACCTCGCCGCGAATGCCATGCGCCGCGCCGATCACTGCAAGCACGACCTGCCGACGGGCCGGATCATCCGATGGGTTTCCGTTCATGCCCCTGCCATAGAGCATTTTACCGCCCGCCCGCAACGAGATGGTAACACCTGGCGCACAGAATGCGACTGGAGATGGAGTGCATGAGGATGACCCTGGTCAAGGCCGGCACGAACTTGCTCGTCCCGATGAGCCATGAACTCGCAAGGCTGCGCGCCGCCTGGCTGCAATCGCTGCGTTCGGAACGCCGGCTGTCGCCGGAAACCCTTGAGGCCTATGAGCGTGACAGCCGGCAGTTCCTGACATTCCTGGCAGGCCATCATGGCGGCGCCGTCACGATGGGCATGATTGCCGGCCTGCGGACGGCGGATCTGCGCGCCTTTCTCGCCGCCCGCCGTAATGACGGGGCCGGGGCACGGACGCTGGCGCGCGGCCTGGCGGGCATTCGCTCGATGTTGCGGCATTTCGAGCGCCACGGCCATGCCCCGACGGCTGCGGCGACCCTTGCCCGGGCGCCCAAACAATCCCGATCGCTGCCGCGTCCGCTTGCCGTGAAGGATGCGCGCCAACTCGTCGATCCCGGACATCAATTGCATGAAGAACCCTGGATCGCGGCGCGGGATGCGGCCCTGCTGACGCTCCTCTATGCTTGCGGACTGCGCATTTCCGAAGCCCTGCGCATTACTGCGGGAGAGCTTTGCAGCGCCTCGACCCGGCGCCTGATCATTGCCGGAAAAGGCGGAAAGACCCGCCTTGTGCCCCTGCTCCCGGCCGCGACGAGCGCCGTGATGGCCTACAGGCGCCTGTGCCCCTATCCGCTGCCTGCGGGGGAGCCCCTGTTTCGCGGCGCCCGCGGCGGACCGCTCAATCCCGGCGTCTTCCAGCGTGAGTTGCGCCGGCTGCGGGCAGCGCTGGATCTGCCGGAGAGCGTGACCCCGCATGCGCTGCGCCATTCCTTCGCCACCCACCTGCTCGGCCGCGGTGCCGATCTGCGGGAAATCCAGGAGCTGCTCGGCCATTCCAGCCTGTCCACGACCCAGGTCTACACCTCAGTCGACACAGGAAAGCTGCTGGAAATCTACGATTCCGCCCATCCCCGCGCCGTGAACAGCAAAAAGTGATGACAAATTGTCGCAGCTTCTGTCGCGGCAGCGCAAGAAAGCTGGTAGGATCATTGGCGGAGTGACACCGACAGGAGGAGCCTGCCATGAAACTCGTACTCGCTACGCTCGCGGCGCTGGGCCTTGCAACCAGTTTCGCCTTTGCCGGCTGCGCCGGCCATTCCGCGGGAAAGGAACAGCCGGACCGGATCACCCAGGCGCCGGATCAGACCCTGCCGACCGGCTCCTGATCCTTCATTGCCGCAAATCCGAACTGTGGCCCGCGAGGGCCGCAGGTATCCGACTGTCCTGAGGAATTGTAGCAAGCCAGGACCCGTGATTGCAGTCGCGCGTCCTGCCCCTACATGTGCAGGGGCTTCTCGAAGGCCGCCAGTGCCGCTTCCTTTACGGCTTCCGAGAGCGTCGGATGGGCATGGCATGTCCGCGCCAGATCCTCGGCCGACCCTCCGAATTCCATCAGAACAGCGGCTTCGTGAATCAATTCGCCGGCGCCGAACCCAAGAATGTGCACGCCAAGGACCCGGTCGGTATTCTTGTCCGCCAGGACCTTGACCAGGCCGTCCGTCGCGAGCATCGAGCGTGCCCTGCCATTGGCGGTGAAGGGGAACTTCCCGGCGCGATACTCCACGCCTTCCTGCTTGAGTTCGTCTTCGGTCTTGCCCACGGACGCAACTTCCGGACTGGTATAGACGACCGAGGGAATGACATCGTAATTCACGTGGCCACCGCGCCCGGCAATGATCTCGGCGACGGCGACGCCCTCATCTTCCGCCTTGTGGGCGAGCATCGGCCCGGCAACCACGTCGCCAATGGCGTAGACATTCGGCAGGCTGGTAACGAAATGCCCGTCGATGCGGACCCGGCCGCGTTCATCGAGCACGACGCCGGCCTGTTCCAGCCCCAGACCTTCGGTATAAGGCTTGCGGCCGGTCGCGACGAGTACGATTTCGGCCGAAAGCGTTTCGGCATCGCCGCCCTTGGCCGGCTCGATGGTCACGCTGGCGCCCTTCTCGTCGCGGCTGACTGCGGTAACCTTCACGCCCGTGCGGATCTGCATCCCCTGTTTCGCGAGCAGGCGCTGGAACTGTCGCGTAATCTCCGAATCCATACCACCGAGGACGCTGCCGAGATATTCCACGACCGTCACCTTCGCGCCCAGCCTTGCCCAGACCGAGCCGAGTTCCAGCCCGATGACCCCGCCGCCGACGACGATCATCTCGGCGGGAACGGTGGCCAGGGAAAGCGCGCCGGTTGACGAGACGATGCGCTCCTCATCGATTTCCAGCGGGACGCCTGGAATGCCGGCGACATCCGAGCCCGTGGCGATGACGATGTTTCTCGCCTCGACCTCTTCACTGCTGCCGTCGGGACCGGTAACACGAATCTTGCCGGCTCCGAGTACAGTTCCAGTGCCCTTGAGCGTCGTGATCTTGTTCTTCTTGAACAGGAATTCGACGCCCTTCACATTCGCTTCGACCGTCTTGTCCTTGTGGCCCATCATTTTCGCCAGATCGAATTCCGGCTTGCCCCCGACAATGCCGAGCGCCTCGAACTCGTGACCGGCCTTGTGGTACATTTCCGTCGCATGCAGCAGTGCCTTGGACGGAATGCAGCCAATGTTCAGGCAGGTTCCGCCCAAAGTGGGATTCTTCTCGACTACGGCAACCTTGAGCCCGAGCTGGGCGGCCTTGATGGCGCAGACATATCCGCCCGGACCGCTCCCGATGACGACGACATCATAAGACATAGTGAATTTCCCCTTGCCTTGAGGCGCCGTAGCGCCGCGCGCCGTTCCGGATGCAGAGGGACCCTCTGCCACTTTGCATGCGTCGGTTGGATCCGGGAACCATTCCCGATTTCCGCTCCGAGCCTGGACACAAATTCCCGGCGCCCAAACAATTCCTTTTCAACAAGAATGGCTCTAGAGATCCAGGACCAGCCTTTCCGGATCCTCCAGCGTTTCCTTGATTCGCACCAGGAAGGTGACGGCGCCCTGACCGTCAACGATACGGTGATCATAGGAAAGGGCCAGATACATCATCGGCCGGATCCTGACCTTGCCGCCGATCGCCACCGGCCGTTCCTGGATCTTGTGCATGCCGAGAATCCCCGATTGCGGTGCATTGAGAATCGGCGTGGACATCAGCGAACCATAGACACCGCCATTGGAGATGGTGAAGGTGCCGCCCTGCATGTCCTCAATCGCCAGCTTGCCCTCGCGCGCCGCGACGCCGAGACGGCCGATCTCCTTCTCCACCGCGGCGATGGAGAGCTGATCGGCGTCCCGCACGACCGGAACCACCAGCCCGCGATCCGTGCCGACGGCCACCCCGACATGGCAATACTGCCTGTAGATGATCTCCTGCCCGTCGATCTCGGCATTGACTTCCGGAATTTCCTTCAACGCATGGCATGCTGCCTTGACGAAGAAGCCCATGAAGCCAAGCTTGACGCCATGCTTCTGTTGGAAGAGATCCTTGTAGCGCGTCCGCAATTCCATCACGGCGCTCATGTCGACCTCGTTGAAGGTCGTCAGCATTGCCGCCGTGTTCTGCGCATCCTTCAGCCGGCGCGCAATGGTCTGGCGCAACCGCGACATGCGCACGCGCTCTTCCCTAGGCGCATCCTCCGCCCGCGACGGCGCGCGCGCGGCAACCGCCGGCTGAGCCGGTTCGACAGGTTCCTGTGCGGTCGCCCTCGCCAGAACATCCTCCTTCAGGATCTGGCCACGCCGCCCGGTGCCCTGGATCGCGGAAGAGTCCAGATTCTGTTCCCGGATCAGCCTCTGGGCGGCGGGCGCCGGCTTCGGCGCATCTCCGGACGAAGCGGTAGACTTTTCCGGCGCCGGCTGCTCCGCGGCAGCTTCGTCAGCCTTGGGGGCGGCGGCACCGCCCCCACCCTCGCCAATCGACCCCAGCACCGCGCCGGGGGCCACCGTCGCGCCCTCCGGGGCAAGGATCTCGCCCAGAACTCCCGCCGCGGGCGCCGGGACCTCCAGCGTCACCTTGTCGGTCTCCAGTTCAACGAGAACCTCATCGGCGGCAACCGTGTCGCCGGCCTTCTTGAACCATCTGCCAACACTGGCTTCCGATACCGATTCGCCCAGGGCAGGAACGCGGATTTCCGTGGCCATGATCGTGCTATCCCTTCCTTGTTACTCGCCGCCCAACGCATCTTCGAGGAATGCCGCCAGCTGTTCCAGATGTTTTGACATCAGGCCGGTTGCGGGCGAGGCTGCCGCAGGGCGGCCAGCATAGCGCGCACGCCCGTGCTTTGCCCCGATATGGGCCAGGACCCATTCCAGGTAGGGCTCGACAAACGTCCAGCCGCCCATGTTCTTCGGCTCTTCCTGGCACCAGACCATTTCTGCGTTGCGGAAGCGCGAGAGTTCATTGATCAGCGCCTTGGCCGGGAAAGGATAGAGCTGCTCCAGCCGCAACAGGTAGATGTCGTTGATGCCCCGGCGCTCGCGTTCCTCGTACAGGTCATAGTAGACCTTGCCGGAACACATGATGACCCGGCGGATCTTCGAGTCCGTCACCAGGCGGATCGGCTCGTCCTTCAGATATTGCGCATCGTCCCAGAGCAGGCGATGGAACGAGGATTCGCCCGCCATCTCCGACAGGGTCGAAACCGCGCGCTTGTGGCGCAGCAG
>CAYLGY010000047.1:0-8922 GCA_964383325.1 uncultured Rhizobiaceae bacterium | reverse complement strand
GATTTCGGCGTCATCAGGATCAACGGCTTGCGAAAGTCCCGCTTCAGCTGACGCCGCAGGATGTGGAAGTAGTTCGCCGGCGTCGTGCAATTGGCGACCTGCATGTTGTCCTCGGCGCACAATTGCAGGAACCTCTCCAGCCGCGCCGATGAATGTTCCGGCCCCTGCCCCTCATAGCCATGCGGCAGCAGGCAGACGAGCCCGGACATGCGCAGCCATTTTCGCTCGCCCGAGGAGATGAACTGGTCGAACACGACCTGCGCGCCGTTGGCGAAATCGCCGAATTGCGCTTCCCAGAGCGTCAGCGCATTCGGGTCCGCGAGGGAATAGCCATATTCGAAACCGAGCACCGCCTCTTCCGACAGCATCGAATTGATGACTTCGTAATGCGCCTGCCCGCCGCCGAGATTGTTGAGCGGGATGTAGCGGCTCTCGTCCTGCTGGTGATAGAGGACGGAATGGCGCTGCGAGAAGGTGCCGCGCTCGGAGTCCTGCCCCGAAAGGCGAACCGGATAGCCCTCCAGCAGCAGCGACCCGTAGGCAAGCGATTCGGCGGTTGCCCAGTCGATGCCTTCTCCGGTCTCGATCATCTTGCGCCGGCCATCATAGATCCGCTGAATCGTCCGGTGCGCCTCGAAATCGGCCGGGATGGCGGTCAACTTGCGGCCGATCTCCTTGAGGGTTCGCATCGGTACCGCGGTCTTGCCGCGCCGCTGCTCGTCCTGATTGTCGGCCATGCGCACGCCGCTCCAGGCGCCATCCAGCCAGTCCGCCTTGTTCGGACGGTACGATTCGCCCGCCTCGAACTCTGCTTCCAGCTTCCGCCGCCAATCCGACTTCATGCGGTCGATCTCGGCTTCCGTGATGACGCCTTCCGCCACGAGCTTCTCGCCATAGAGCTGCACGATCGTCTTGTGCGACCGGATGGCCCGGTACATTGTCGGCTGAGTGAAGGACGGCTCGTCGCCCTCATTGTGACCGAACCGCCGATAGCAGAACATGTCGATTACAACGGATTTGTGAAACCGCATCCGGAATTCGATCGCAATCTTGGCCGCGTAGACCACCGCCTCCGGATCGTCGCCATTGACGTGCAGGATCGGCGCCTCGATCATCTTCGCGACATCGGAAGGATAGGGGGAGGAGCGCGAGTAGCGCGGATCGGTCGTGAATCCGATCTGGTTGTTGATGATGAAATGGATGTTGCCCGCGACCCGGTGGCCGCGCAGGCCCGACAGGCCGAGACATTCTGCCACCACGCCCTGGCCGGCAAAAGCGGCATCGCCATGCAGCAGGAGCGGCAGGACCTTCACCCGTTCCGATAGCGGCACGATCTCGTCGCGCGCGCGCCCATAGAGTTGGTCCTGCTTGGCACGCGCCTTGCCCATGACGACAGGGTTGACGATCTCCAGATGCGACGGGTTGGCAGTCAGCGACAGATGGACCCGGTTACCGTCGAATTCACGGTCGGAGGAGGCGCCGAGATGGTACTTGACGTCGCCTGAGCCCTCGACATCGTCCGGATGGAAGGAGCCGCCCTTGAATTCGTGGAAAATCGCCCGATGCGGCTTGCCCATTACCTGGCTCAGGACATTGAGCCTGCCGCGATGCGCCATGCCGAGTACGATTTCCTTGAGGCCGAGCTGCCCGCCCCGCTTGATGATCTGCTCGAGCGCGGGAATCACCGATTCACCGCCGTCCAGTCCAAAGCGCTTCGTGCCCTTGTACTTGACATCGATGACCTGCTCGAACCCCTCCGCCTCGATCAGCTGCTGCAGGATGGCGATCTTGCCATTGGTCGTGACTTCGATGCCCTTGTCCGGCCCCTCGATCCGCTCCTGAATCCACTGCTTCTCCTCCGGATTGGAGATGTGCATGAATTCGATGCCGAGGGTCGAGCAATAGGTCCGGCGCAGAATCGCCAGCATCTCGCGGACCGTGGCATATTCCAGGCCCAGCACATGATCGATGAAGATCGGGCGATCCAGATCCGCCTCGGTGAAGCCATAGGCCTCGGGGGAAAGCTCGTTATAGTCTTCCTGCGGGTGGGCAATGCCGAGAGGATCCAGATCCGCGTGCAAATGGCCGCGCATCCGGTAGGCGCGGATCATCATGATGGCACGAACGGAATCGCGGCTGGCCTGCTCGATCTCGCTGGCCTGCACCGCCTTGCCATTGGCCCGAAGCCGGGCTTCGATCCGGGCTCCCATATGGGCCTGCAGCTCCGCCGCGCCCATCCGGTCACCCTGCACTTCGGCGGGGCGCGGCGGCCAGTCATCACGCCGCCAGGACGGACCCCGCAGCTCCTCGCCGGTGAGCTCGGCGCCATTCTTCAGGCCGGAAAAATAGGCCTGCCAGGAAGGATCGACAGATGCCGGATCTTCAAGAAACCGCGCATACAACTCGTCAAGATAGGCGGCATTGCCGCCATGAAGGAATGTGGCTTCGTCCACCAGATTGTCCGATCCCGATCGGGAAGCGCGATCATACGGCAAAGAACTCACCGCACCATCTCCTTGTAAGAGGCCGGCTCTGCCCGGCCGGGACACTCGATCTGCATTCAGCCGCGAAGCACTTCGACCAGGGTCTTGCCCAACCGCGCCGGGGAGGGAGAAACCCGGATTCCAGCCGATTCCAGTGCTTCGATCTTGCCCTCGGCGCCACCCTTGCCGCCCGAGATCACGGCGCCGGCATGGCCCATCGTGCGCCCGGGAGGCGCAGTGCGCCCCGCCACGAACGCCACCATGGGCTTCGAGCGGCCCTTGCGGGCCTCACTGGCGATGAACTCCGCCGCCTCTTCCTCGGCGCTGCCGCCGATCTCGCCGATCATGATGATCGACTGGGTCTCGTCGTCGGCAAGAAACATTTCCAGCACATCGATGAACTCCGTACCCTTGACCGGGTCACCGCCAATTCCGACTGCCGTCGTCTGGCCAAGGCCTTCATTCGTCGTCTGGAACACCGCCTCATAGGTGAGTGTTCCCGAACGCGACAGGATACCGACCGAACCCTTGCGAAAGATATTGCCGGGCATGATACCGATCTTGCATGCCTCGGGCGTCAGGACACCCGGGCAATTCGGCCCGATCAGCCGGGAGGAAGACCGGTCGAGCCGCGCCTTGACCCGCACCATGTCCTGCACGGGAATACCTTCGGTGATGCAGACGATCAGCGGGATTTCCGCTTCGATCGCCTCAATGATCGCCTCCGCGGCACCTGCCGGCGGCACATAGATCACCGTGGCATTGGCGCCCGTCGCCTCGCGACCCTCCGCGACACTGGCGAATATCGGCAACTCGTGTCCGCCCGCGCCCTTCCAGCTGGTTCCGCCCTTTTGCGGATGGATGCCGCCGACCATTTGCGTACCGTGATAGGCAAGCGCCTGCTCCGTATGGAACGTGCCTGTCTTTCCGGTCAGCCCCTGGACCAGGACCTTGGTGTCTTTGTCGATCAGGATAGACATTCGGCTCAGTTCCCTTCCACTGCCTTCACGATCTTGCGCGCGGCGTCATCCAGATCGTCCGCGGCAATGACATTCAGGCCGCTGTCGTTCAGGATCGCCTTGCCCAGATCGACATTGGTCCCTTCCAGTCGCACGACCAGCGGCACGTTCAGCCCGACCTCGCGGACCGCGGCGATGACGCCCTCGGCGATGACATCGCATTTCATGATGCCGCCGAAAATATTCACCAGAATGCCGCGCACGGCAGGATCGGCAGTGATGATCTTGAATGCCGCGGTCACCTTGTCCTTTGACGCACCGCCGCCGACATCGAGAAAGTTCGCCGGCTCTGCCCCGTAGAGCTTGATGATGTCCATGGTAGCCATCGCCAAGCCGGCGCCGTTCACCATGCAGCCAATAGTGCCGTCGAGCTTGATATAGGCGAGATCGTGCTTCGAGGCCTCGATCTCCTTCTCGTCCTCCTCGCCCAGGTCGCGCAGCGCCAGGATTTCCGGATGGCGGAACAAGGCATTGTTGTCGAACGAGACCTTTGCGTCGAGCACGCGCAGGCGGCCATTCTTCATGACGATCAGCGGATTGATCTCCAGGAGGCTCATATCCTTCTCGACGAAGGCGCGGTAAAGGGCAGGAAACAGCTTCATGCCGTCGGCAGCCGCATCGCCTTGCAGCTTCAGCGCCTCGCAAAGCCGCCGGGCGTCGGCCTCGGTCACTCCGGCCTCCGGATCGATCGCCAGGGTGACGATCCTTTCCGGGGTCTCATGCGCCACGGTCTCGATATCCATGCCACCCTCGGTCGAGACGACGAAGGCATTGCGGCCGACCGTCCGGTCAACCAGCACGGACAGATACAGCTCGCGCTCGATGTCGGCACCGTCCTCGATGTACAGGCGGCCAACCTTGCGTCCGGCAGGGCCGGTCTGCTGGGTCACCAGCGTGCTGCCCAGCATCTCGCGGGCATGGGCGGCCACTTCCTCCGGGCTGCGCGCGAGACGGACCCCGCCTGCAGCGTCTTCCGGCAGTTCCTTGAACCTGCCCTTGCCGCGCCCGCCGGCATGGATCTGGCTCTTCACGACATAGATCGGCCCGGGCAAGCTGCGCGCCGCCGCTTCCGCCTCGTCCGACTGCTGGATGACGACACCTTCGGCGACCGGCGCGCCATATTCCCGCAGAAGCTGCTTGGCCTGATACTCATGAATATTCATCGCGCGCGGCCCTCACTTTCCGGCAAGATTGGGGGCGATCCCCGTGCAGGCCTCGCACAGGCCACGCACGGCCTCGACCGAATGCTCGAACATCTTCTGCTCCGATCGGTTCAGGCCGATCTCGATGATGCGCTCGACGCCGCCAGCCCCGATGATGGCGGGCACGCCCACATACAGGTCCTTGACGCCGTACTGGCCGGTCAGATGCGCGGCGCAGGGCAGGAGCCGCTTCTTGTCGCGCAGATAGGACTCGGCCATCATGACCGCCGATGCCGCCGGAGCATAATAGGCCGAACCCGACTTCAGCAGGCCGACGATCTCCGCTCCGCCATCCCGCGTCCGCTGGACGATCTCGTTGATGCGGTCGATCGTGGTCCAGCCCATCTTGACCAGATCCGGCAGGGGAATGCCGCCAACCGTGGAATAGCGCGGCAGCGGCACCATCGTGTCGCCATGTCCACCAAGGACGAAGGCCGTCACGTCCTCGACCGAAACCTTGAACTCATCGGCAAGGAAATAGCGAAACCGCGCCGAATCGAGCACGCCGGCCATGCCGACGACCTGATTGGCGGGCAGGCCGGAGAATTTCTGCAGCGCCCAGACCATCGCATCCAGCGGATTGGTCACGCAGATCACGAATGCGTTCGGCGCGTATTTCCGCAGCCCGGCACCAACCTGCTCCATGACCTTCAGATTGATTCCGAGAAGATCGTCCCGGCTCATTCCCGGCTTGCGCGCCACGCCGGCAGTGACGATGGCGACGTCAGCTCCCTCGATCGCGGCATAGTCATTGGCGCCGATGACATGCGCATCGAACCCGTCCACGGGCGAGGACTCCGCAATATCGAGAGCTTTGCCCTGCGGGATCCCCTCTGCAATGTCGAAGAGAACGACGTCGCCAAGTTCCTTCAGGCCGATCATATGCGCGAGTGTGCCGCCTATCATGCCGGAGCCGATAAGCGCGATCTTGTTACGTGCCATGGACGGAAAAATCCCTTGAGAAAGCGAAGGCATGCGTTTTGGCGCACGCCATCCGGTTGTGCCAAACGGGGCGCCAGAACCGCCTCGCCGGACCTGCCTTACCCTCCAGGACCAAAAAATTCAACCGATTTTTTCTGTTCCTTTATTTTCAAGTACTTAGCATATTTTATATTTACGTAAACGTAAGAATTCAGGATGCCGCGTCACTGAATTCGGGCGTGTTTGTGGAAGTGGAGCCAGGCCAGCCGGCCCGCTGCATCTCGGCCAGGCGGGAGGCGGTGCGCTCGAATTCGAATGCCTCCTTGCCACTTTTTCCGACATGGAGCGCATCTGCCGTCGCCTCGGCGCTGAGGATGAGCCGGCACCTGCGGTCATAGAGCGTGTCGACCAGCAGGATGAAGCGCTTGGCCGCGTTGCGACTTGCCTCATCCATTACGGGCACATTCTCCACCACGAATACATCGTACCGCTCGGCAAGCGCCAGATAGTCGCGCGCGCCCAGAGGCCGTTCGCAGATCTCGGCGAAGGTGAAGCGGGCCGCCCGGCCGGCGCTGCGCGGCACTTCGATCTTCCTGCCCGCCACTTCGATCCATTCCCGCCTTTCCGGGGTCGTTCGGGTCAGTCCCGCCCAACTCCGCTCGATTGCGAGCGCGGCATCGGCATCCAGCGGCGACAGATAGACCGGCAACACCTCCGCCTTTTCGAGCCGGTAATCCCGGTCCGTGTCCAGCGTCACGATCTCGGCATGCGCTTCCAGCACCTTGATGAACGGCAGGAAGAGGCCGCGGTTGAGTCCGTCCCGGTACAGATCGCGCGGCGCGACATTGGACGTCGCCACCAGAATGACCCCGGCGTCGAACAGCGCCGTGAACAGGCGCGAGAGAATCATGGCATCGGCAATATCCGTGACGGCAAATTCGTCGAAACAAAGCACGGCGGTCTCGGCGGCGATCGCAGCGGCAACAGGCCGGATCGGGTCGCCATTGCGGGCGCCATTCCTGTCGGCCTGGCGCTGCGCGGCAATGCGGTCATGCACCTCGACCATGAAATCATTGAAATGGACGCGCCGCTTGCGCTCGCCCGGCACGCGCTCGTGAAACAGGTCCATCAGCATGGTCTTGCCGCGGCCGACGGCGCCATGAATGTAGAGCCCGTTGACCTTGTGCACCCGGCGCGCGAACAGCCAGCCGAGCGCGCGCCTTTTCTCCGCCAGGCGCTTCGCGTTGATCTCGGCGAGGACATTGTCGAGCCGGGCGGCGATGACCGCCTGCATCGGATCATAGCGGACGCTGCCCTCCTCGACCCTTTGCAGATAGGCCTCGGAAACCGAATTCAGCGTGTCCAGCCGGTCCGATGTCATGCCCGCAGATCCCGTGCGCGGGGCACTCAGCGAGACAGGCTGACTGCCTGTCCTCCGGTCGTGCGGCCCTCGAAGCGTTCTGCGCCCGTGGAATACAGCGTGGCGATCTGCGCTCCCTGCTCGTCATAGAGCTGCAATTGCTTGCCGGAAACGCTCCAGCTGCGCATGGCGGCAAGATCGCCCTGGCAGCCGCGCGTGCCGCCACGGGAGTTTGCGCCGTATTTGGTGAGGGTCAGGAACATCTGGCAGTTGACGCCCGCCGCCGATGTCTTCCAGGAGCCGACCACGCTGGTCTGGCTGACTTCCGGCGCGCTGGCGGCCGCAATCTCGAGATCTGCCGCGGACGTCTCCTGCTGCGGTGCGGTGGCGAAGCCCCCAGCAGGCGGAAGCTCCGCAGCCTGGACATTGCCGGCCGGCGCCGGCGGCAGGGGTGCGGGCGCAGGAGCGCGTCCACCGACATAGGTCATCCGGGAACTCTGGCAGCCCGCCAGTGCGAGCGTCACGACGCAGAGCGCCAGTAGTGCCGTTCTCTTGCCAGTCATCATGCTGCCTCCGTTCCGGTTTTCTTACCAGCGCACATTCCGGGCCCGCGAATCCCGTACAGGGTCCGGTCCGCTCCCGCGGTTCAATTCCGCAAAGATGGCAATCTTGCGGTAATGTCCAGCCCACAGGGTTCAAACTTCGGCTATTTTCCAGCAATTTGTCGCCCATGCAAGCAAGCGGCCGGGAACCGGCGCAATGGCGCCGCCGCTGCGTCTGGTATTTTGACCCTCGATCCGCCATATAGGCTTCACGACGAAATCGAAGGTACTCGCGATCGCACAGGTCATGAACGAACTTGCCCCCTTCATCCGGATGAACGGGCTCGGCAACGAAATCCTCGTTGCCGACATGCGCGGCCGCACGGATCGCGTCACCGAAAGGGCAGCGCTTGCCCTTGCACAGGATCCCGCCACGCGGTTCGACCAGATCATGGCAATCCACGATCCGCGACAGCCCGGCACGGATTTTCATGTCGAGATCCTGAATACAGACGGTTCGGAAGCGCAAACCTGCGGCAACGGCATGCGCTGCGTCGTCGCCGCGCTTTCGAGGGAAACGGGCCGGCGCCACTTCCGGTTCGGAACGCTCGCCGGGGTCCTGGAGGCGCTCGACCATGGGGACGGTCGCATTTCCGTGGATATGGGGGTGCCGCGCTTCGCCTGGAACGAAATCCCGCTCAGCCAGGAGTTCGCCGATACGCGCCGCATCGAGCTCGCCGTCGCGGACGAACCCGAGATCCACTCGCCCTCAGTCGTATCGATGGGCAATCCCCATGTCATCTTCTGGGTTTCCGGCGACGTCTGGTCCTACCCGCTCGAGCGATTCGGTCCCGAACTCGAGTTTCATCCAATGTTTCCGGAACGGGCGAATATCAGCATCGCTCGCGTGGAAAGCCCTGAAGCCATCACCTTGCGGACATGGGAGCGCGGCGCCGGGCTGACGCAGGCATGCGGCTCTGCCGCTTGCGCGGCTGCGGTTTGCGGCGCGAGAACGGGGCGCACGGGGAGACAGGTTCGCGTCACATTGCCGGGTGGCGTGCTGGAGATCGACTGGCAGGACGATGGCCATGTGCGGATGACCGGTCCCGCGGAAACCGAGTTTCATGGCAGGCTCGATCCTGCGACGGGACGCTGGGAACGTGCCGATGCGCCGGGAGTAGCCTGATGGGCGTCGAGATCGTCACATTCGGCTGCCGCCTCAATGCCTATGAGTCCGAGGTCATGCGACGCGAAACCGCGACGGCCGGACTTGACCGGCTCGAAGGCGGCGCAATCGTCTTCAATACCTGCGCGGTGACGGGCGAAGCGGTGCGGCAGGCAAGGCAGGCGATCCGCAAGGCGCGGCGCGAGAATCCCGACGCGCGCATCATCGTC
>CAYLGY010000046.1:0-21661 GCA_964383325.1 uncultured Rhizobiaceae bacterium | reverse complement strand
GGCGCGACCGTGATTCCCGGTCGAACAACAGGCCACGCCGCTTGCCGTCTCCGGCAGGGAGAACACCGCATTTGCGGCGCCGCGCAACTTGAAGGCGCCGGTGGGCTGCATGTTCTCCAGCTTGAGCAGCACGTCGCAGCCGGGACATGCCGCCGATGGGATCAACGGCGTGCGGACCACGGTCGAGGCGATCCTGCGCCGTGCAGCCATCACGTCTGCAAGTTCCAGCGTCACCTGTCTTCTCCTCGTCTCCATCTGGCTGTACATGCGGCACAGGCACGGGGCAAGGGGGCAGGAAGACCCCGGCTTCCGCACCAGATGACTTTTTTTTAACTGGAACTGGCGGATTATCGGCCTATCTTGCGTTTCTCCGATGCAAGGCGTGGTGGCTCGCTTCTTCCTGCAGACGGTGAATGCAGCGGCCAACATGGAGGCAAGATGAACTGGCTGAGACAGGCGCTGATCATTTGCGGGATCGCGGTGCTCGCGGCGGTCCTGTGGATCCGCTTCGACCCTGGTGCGGGTGAGAAGGCGACAGGCTGGGGCGTGCCCGACGGGCTGGTCAGTCTCATTCGCCCGGAACCCGGCAGCGATATGCCCGTCGCGCCTCGTGCAGGGCCATCGGCACCGGGCCTGCAGACGCCGGTCGTGACCTCCGCCGCCGGAGAGGCCGCAATTCATGACCGGGTCTCTGCCATTGGTGACGGCGAAGCCCTGCATTCCGTCGTGGTCTACCCCCGCTCCGAGGGCGTGCTTTCCGAGATCCGCGTCAGCCCCGGCGATCAGGTCGAGGCGGGGCAGGTGCTGGCCGTGCTGGATTATGAACTGCAGTCGATCGCCCGGGACCAGGCCCAGCTTGCGGTCGGGATCGCGGAGGAAAAGGTCCGCCGCATCGAACGGCTGGTGCAGTCCCGCGCCGCCAGCGAGGTGCAGCTCATCGAGGCCCGGCACGAGTTGGAAAGCGCCCGCCTGGCACTTCGCGAGGCCGAGATTGCCCTGGAGCGGCGGATGATCGTCGCGCCGATTGCCGGCCGCGTGGGGATCCTGCCAGTGGGAACGGGCGATCATGTCCGCGACCAGACGGAGATTGCCACGATCGACGACCGGAGCAGCCTTCTGGTGGATTTCTGGGTGCCGGAGCGATTTGCGCCGCTGGTGGTGGTGGGGCAGGCAATCGAGGCGGAGCCGATCGCCATGCCGGGCGCCGTCTATCCTGGCGTGGTGGTCGCCGTGGCCAGCCGGATCGACCGCGTCAGCCGCACGCTGCAGATCCGCTCGCGCATCGAGAATAGCGACGACCGGCTGCGGCCCGGCATGTCCTTCCGCGTCAATCTCTATTTCGAGGGTGTGCCCTATGTTGCCGTGGATCCACTGGCGATCCAGTGGAGCGCAAGCGGACCCTATCTCTGGAAGAATGCCGGCGACACCTCGGAACGGGTCGATTTGACGATCGTGCAGCGCAATGCCGATTACGTGCTGGTTTCCGGCGATATCCGCGTCGGCGACGAGGTGATCATCGAGGGGATCCAGACGCTGCGGCCCGGCTCGGCCATCACCATCACGCGCCGCAGCGCGGCGCCGGTCACGAGCGAGGGCTCCTGAGTGTCGCAGGTTCCGGTACAGCACGGAATGACGGGCGACACGGGTGGCCTTGCGGCGCTGTTCGTGCGCCGGCCGGTGCTGGCCATTGTCGTCAGCATGCTGATCGTGGTCGCCGGACTGGCGGCCCTGTTTGCCATCGAGATCCGTGAATTGCCGGAAGTCGACAGTCCGGTCGTGACGGTGGTTACGACCTATTCCGGCGCGGCGCCGGAAACCATCGACCGGGAGATCACGGCGCGTATCGAGGGGGCGGCCGGGCGAATTGCGGGAGTGCGCTCGATCTCGTCCTCCTCCACCTTCGGACGGAGCCGCGTTACCGTCGAGTTCAGCGAATCGACAGATATCGACGTTGCCGCCAATGACCTGAAGGACGCCATCAGCCGCATTTCGCGCGACCTGCCGGAAGAGGCTGAGGATCCGCGCGTCATCAAGGCGGATGACAATGCCCAGGCCGTCATGCGCATTGCGGTGACATCCGCCGAAATGATGGTCGAGGAACTGACCCTCCTGGTCGAGGATGTCATCGTCGACCGACTCTCCGCCGTGCCCGGAGTGGCCGATGTCTCGGTATATGGCGATCGCGACAGGATCTTCCGCGTCGATGTCGACCAGGCCAAGCTGGCGAGCCGGGGCCTGACGGTCGCCGATATCGCCAGCGCAATCGGCAATGCATCCTTCGACGCGCCGACCGGAACGCTGACCAGCCAGTCGCAGGACCTGATCGTCCGCGCCTCGGCGACCATCACCACGCCGGAAGCCTTCGAGGCCACCATCCTATCCGGCCATACGCGGCTGGGCGACGTGGCGAGCGTATCGCTCGGCCCCGATCTCGGCGAATCGGCGCTGCGGGCGAATGGCCGGACAGGTGTCGGGATCGGCATCGTCCGGCAGGCCGGATCCAACACGCTGGAAATCTCCGCGGGGGTTCGCGCAGCCGTCGAGGAGATCCGGGAAATTCTCCCGGAAGAGGTAACGATCGCGGTCACCAGCGACGACGCCACCTTCATCAGCCAGTCGATCGACGAGGTGCTGGAGGCCCTGCTGCTGGCGATCGCCATTGTTGTGGGCGTCATCTATGTCTTTCTTGTCAATGTGCGGGCCACGATCATTCCCGCCATCACGCTCCCCGTCGCCCTGATCGGTGCGGTTGCCGGGATCTGGATCGCCGGACTGTCGATCAACATCCTTACCCTTCTGGCGCTGGTGATCGCGACGGGTCTTGTCGTCGACGACGCCATTGTCGTGCTGGAAAACATCGTCACCCATCGGGTTCGCGGTCTCGGCTCGCGCGCCGCGGCAGTGGTCGGTACGCGCGAGGTCTTCTTTGCAGTGCTCGCGACGACTGCGACGCTCGCCGCCGTATTCATTCCCATCGCCTTCCTGCCCGGAAAGACCGGCGGGTTGTTCCGCGAATTCGGCTATACGCTGACCATCGCCGTGCTGCTCTCCTCGATCGTGGCCCTGTCCCTGTGCCCGATGCTGGCTTCGCGCATGCTGAGCCGGTCGAGGACAGACCTGGATGCAGACAGGAAGGGCAACGGGCCATTTCAGCGCGTCGGAGCCGCTGGCGTCCGCCTGTACGGATACCTGCTGCGCTTCTGCCTCGACAATCCGGCCGTTGTGCTCGCGCTAGCGGTTCTCGTCATCGTCCTCTCCTGGTCGGCCTTCACGGACCTGCGCCGCGAACTCACGCCGCCGGAAGATCGCGCGCTGATCTTCGCCAGCATTTCCGCTCCGCAGGGGGTTAGCCTCGACTATACCGCCACGCGCATGCACCAGCTCGAACAGCTGGTAGCGCCGCTGCGCGAATCGGGCGAGATCGTCAACACCTTCTCGATTGCCGGCTGGCGCGGTACCAATGGCGGGTTCATCTCCTTCACGCTGGCGCCGTGGGACGAGCGCGAGCGTACCCAGCAGGAGATCGGTGCCGACATCGCGAGGCTTGCGGGAACGATTCCGGGCATCCGCACCTTCATCAGCCAGCCCAACAGCCTCGGCATCCGCGGCGCGGGCTCGGGCCTGCAATTTGCGATCGCCGGCGATGACTATGACCAGCTGGCGGCCTCGGCCGACAAGGTCATTGCGGGCCTGGAAGAGCATGGCCGCTTCGGTCTGGTCCGCCTGTCCTACGAGACGACCCAGCCGCAGCTCACGGTTGCCATCGACCGGGAGCGCGCCGCCCTGCTCGGGGTTCCAATCGACGGGCTGGCGGCAGTCATGCAGTCCATGCTCGACGGGCGCAGCATCGGTTCGGTCTTCGTCAATGACCGCGCGGTCGACGTCAAGCTGGTCTCGACCACGCAGCCCGTCAATGACCCGACCGACCTGGAAAACATCTTCATCAAGACGGGGGATGGGCGCATCGTGCCGCTCTCGGCGATTTCAACCGTCGAGGAGAAGGCGGTGGCGCCCTCGCTCGACCGCCAGCAGAAAATGCGCGCCGTCTCCGTCACCGCGAGCCTTGACCCCGATTTTGCCCTTGGCGAGGCACTCGAACAGGCAAAGGCGATCGCCGCGCCGCATCTTCCCGCCGGCTCGCGCATCATTCCGCTTGCCGAGGCAGCCTCGCTGGAGGAGGCCTCGAGCAGCATGGGCCGTGTGTTCCTCTTCGCGATCGTGGTGGTCCTGCTGGTCCTCGCGGCGCAATTCGAGAGCTTCCTCAGCGCCATCATCATCATGTTCACCGTACCGCTCGGCCTCGCCTGCGCGGCGCTTGCAATGTGGATGACCGGGATCAGCCTCAATACCTACAGCCAGATCGGCCTTGTGCTCCTGGTAGGCATCATGGCCAAGAACGGCATCCTGATCGTCGAATTCGCCAATCAGCTGCGCGACCGCGGCAGGTCGGTGCGGCAGGCAATCGAGGAGGCATCGTTGCGCCGCCTGCGACCCGTTGCCATGACGATGATCTCGACCGTGCTCGGCGGGCTGCCGCTGGTCCTCGCCACCGGGGCCGGCGCGGAAGCGCGTATCGCGCTGGGTTGGGTCATTGTCGGCGGGCTCGGCCTCGCAATGGCCGCTACCATTTTCCTGACGCCCGTCGCCTATCTGTTGCTCGCCGGGCTCTCGCGCCCTCGCGCGGCGGAAACCGAACGGTTGCGGGAAGAGATGGAGAAGGCCGTCACGGCCTGAGAAGTGCCGGCCATCCGGGTTGCAGGCAGGCTGCCCAGGTAGCAGCGGCGGCGGGAAGGCGACGGATTTCAATTGTAATTTCTTGTGTTCGAAAGACATGGGAGGGCCCCTACAAGCTTGTTCACGCCGCGTCACGCGGGCTGCTATGCTGTATGCCGATCGCGCCGGTCCGGCAGGTGTAGCGGGAAGGGAATGGCGCGGAAAGGATGTTGCCGGAAGGGAAGTTCAGGTTCTTGGTGTTTTCTTCATCATTGCCGGGATATGCTGGCAGGTGGATCCGGAGCCGGTATCGGCGGACGGATCCGGCGTGTCTTCATGGTCCGGCCGAATTTCGCCCGCCGGCAATGAAAGAAGGAAGTGTAGGGTTGAGTTTGCTGCGTCTGGCGCCGGTGGCACTGTTCGCCGCCACCCTGGCATGCTCCGCAGCTCCTGCCGGGGCGTTCGAACTGTTCGGACTGAAGCTCTTTGGCGGCTCCAGGGATGTGCCCGAGGATTTCATCGGCGAACCGCAGCATTATGCGGTCGAAACGGAGATCGGCGGCGAGGACGAGGATCTTCGCAAGCTGGTCGAGAATGCTTCGAGCCTGGTGGCCGACCAGGACGATCCCGCTTCGGGCGCCGCCGGCTTGATTGCCAAGGCGAACGCCGATTACGCGCGAATTCTCGCCGCGCTGTATTCCGCGGGGCATTATGGCGGTGCGATCAGCATCCGCATCGACGGAAGGGAGGCGGGCGAGTTGCTTCCGGATGCCTCGCTGGCCGATTCGGCGCAGGTCCGCATCGTCGTCGATCCGGGACCCCAGTTCCGGTTCGGAAGGCTGAACATCGTCAATCCGGCGCCACCCGCATTGAGCGAAGCGGACGAGATCGATCGCAAGGAAGCGGAGGGTTTCGCCGAGGGCGAGGTGGCGCGTTCCGGGGTCATTCGCGCCGCGGGCCGCCTGGAGGTGGAGGCCTGGCGTCAGCAGGGCCATCCGAAGGCCGAACTTGCCGAGCGGCGTGTGGAGGCCCTGCACGACCGCAACCTGATCGAGGTGACCCTGGTGATCGATCCGGGGCCGAAAGCGCAGTTCGGGCCCGTGACGGTGGAAGGCACCGAGCGGATGGATGCCGAATTCGTTGCCTACATGGCCGATATTCCGGAGGGCGCGGAATTCGATCCGGACGATCTCGCCCTGGCCGAGGAACGCCTGCAGCGCCTCGAAGTCTTTGCCTCCGCAAGGGCGGTGGAGGCGGAAAAGGTCGGGCCGGGCGGGAGCCTGCCGATCTCCTTCATCGTGCAGGAAAGACTGCCGCGCCGGTTCGGCATTGGCGGGACCCTTTCGACGATCGACGGCGCCGGGGTCGAGGCATTCTGGCAGCATCGCAACCTGTTCGGGCGCGCGGAGCGCCTGCGCTTCGATGCGCGAATTGCCGGCATCGGCCAGACCCTCAAGCCGGACGAGCTGACCTATCGTATCGGCACCAGTTTCGTGAAGCCGGGCGTGTTCACCCCCGACACCAATTTCATTGCGTCGATTTCGGCCCTGCGCGAATCTCCCGATCTCTACACCCGCACCGGGGTCGCCGCCGAGGCCGGCTTCACCCATATCGTCAACAAGCAGCTCTCCGGCCGTCTCCTGTTCAGGACGGCGCTCGACAAATTCGAGGACGTGCTCGGCACGCGCGAATTCTTCTCCGCCGGCCTTGTCGGCGCCATCACGCATGACAGCCGCGACAATGCGGCCGATGCGACGAAGGGGCACCTGCTGGAAGTGACCGCCGAACCGTTCCACGAGTTCCGCTTCGGCAATACGGGCATGCGCGCCACGGTCGAAGGCCGAAAATATGTCGGATTTGGGGACGATAATCGCTTCGTCCTCGCAGGCCGGGTCAAGATCGGGACGCTGCTGGGCGTGCCGATCGCCGAGGCGCCGCCCGACAAGCTCTTCTTTGCCGGAGGCGGCGGATCGGTGCGCGGATACGGTTACAACAATATCGGCGTCACCAATGGCGGCATCACCACAGGGGGGCTCTCGCTGATCGAGGCCTCGGCCGAGGTCCGGGCAAGGATTACCGAATCAATCGGCATCGTGGGCTTTGTCGATGCGGCGCAGGTCGGCGATACGGCCACGCCGGACTTTTCGGGCCCGTTCCTTGTCGGCGTCGGCGGCGGCGTGCGTTATCATACGGGGCTCGGGCCGATCCGGCTGGATGTTGCGGTGCCCCTGGATCGCCGGCCCGGCGATCCTTCGGTTGCGGCCTATATCGGGATAGGACAGGCATTTTGAAGCGCTATCTCCTCTCCTTTCTTTTCCTGGCGTTCCTGCTGCCCGCTCTGGCGCAGGACAATGTCGATGCCGAGGAAGAGAAATCCGCCTTTCTCAACTGGGTCGAGAACCAGATCTCGACACCGGACCGGCGAATCAGCATTTCGCGCATTGATGGGGTGCTGTCCTCGAATGCCCGCGTCGGACGCATCACCATTGCCGACCGCGAGGGCGTCTGGCTGACGATCGAGGATGCCGAGATCGTCTGGACGCGCACCGCGCTGCTGCGGGGACGACTTGCAGTCGACCGGCTGGCGGCGGGGCGCATCGAGATGAGCCGGCGTCCGCTTCCCGCGGAAGGCGCCGCGCCATCGCCCGAAGCCAGCGGATTCTCGCTGCCCGATCTCCCGGTCTCGGTCGCGCTGGATGAGCTGGACATCGACCGGATCGTGTTCGCCGAAGCCGCATTCGGGCTGGCCTCCGAACTGACCCTGTCGGGCAGCCTTCATCTTGACGAAGGGACGTTCGCGGCCGAACTGGACGGTGAGCGCCTCGACGGACCAGGTGGAACGCTGGACCTTACGGCCGCCTACAATGAGGCGGACAACATGCTGGAGGTCGATTTCCAGCTCGACGAGCCAGAAAATGGCGTCATCGCCAATCTGCTCAATCTCTATGGCCGCCCGGCAGTCGCGCTCAACCTGACCGGTTCGGGCCCCGTCGAGGATTTCGAACTCAGGCTGGGACTGGATGCCGACGCGCAGCGCGTGCTCAGCGGAACGGCGAGGCTCGAAGGGGCAGGTGGCGCCAACCATTTTACCATTGCGGCGGAAGGGCCAATCGGAGAACTGGTCGTGCCGTCCCTGCGCGATCTCTTCGGCGAGAATAGCCGGCTTGCCCTCGAAGGGGCGCGGCGCGAGGGCGGTGGCCTGACCGTCTCGCGTTTCGAGATCGAAAGCGGCGCGCTGGCCCTGAACGGCTCCGCCCAGACCAGCCCTGACGGATTTCCCACCCGCATCGAACTGCAAGGCCGCATTGCATCCGCCGATGGCGAGCAGGTCATCCTGCCGGTACCCGGTGGCGCGACAGCCCTGCGCAATGCTTCGCTGCATCTCGACTTCGGCGGCGGCGAAGTCGGTTCGTGGACCGGCGGCATCCAGATGGAAGGCTTTTCGACCGCCGGATATGCCGCCGAGCGGTTCGATCTCGATCTTGACGGCGCCGCAAACCACCTTGCAGATCCGGCTCGCCGGGAAGTGACCCTCAATCTTCTCGGCCGGGCTTCCGGGCTTTCGGCCGAGAAACCGGAGCTGCAGCAGGCGATCGGGGACAATGCGACGCTACGAATGCGCTCGGCGTGGCGGTCCGGCGAACCGTTCCGGATCGAAGCCGCATCGCTCGAAACCCGCCCGCTGGATGCCGAACTCGCCGGCGAGGTCCGCGAAGGGCAGTTCGAGGGGCGGTTCCTGTTGACCACATCCGATGCATCCGTGCTTGCCGATGCCATGGACCGGCCGCTGAAAGGCACGGTCAGGCTTTCCGGCACCGGCAGGATTGCTCCGGTTTCCGGCGCGTTCGATCTCGAACTCGATGGCCGGCTGCAGGGCTTTGCCACAGGCACGCCATCGATCGACGGGCTGATTTCCGGCGAGGCGACGCTCACGGGCCGCGCGATGCGCGACGAGCGCGGCATCGGGGCAGATAATCTTGTCGTCAAAAGCGAAGGATTGACGGCACGGGCCCACGGCCTGTTCGGGACAGAGACCGCGGATTTCGAGTTGAAGGCCGAAATTGCCGATCTTGCGCGAGTGTCCGGGCAGATGTCCGGCCCGATGCAAGCGCAAATCGAAGCAAGCGGCACGGGCGGACGCATCGGCCTGAACGCCGCGCTCAGCCTGCCTGACGGAACATTGTCCGGCAAGTCCCTGCGCCAGGGGGAGCTTGGCTTTGCCGGAATGCTGCACAGCCGGATCCTGTCGGGGAAAGTGTCGGGATCCGGCTTCCTCGACGGGGAACGGGTGGGCATGTCCGCCGATGTCGTATGGAGCCAGGAGGGCTATCGCCTCGACAATCTCGACTTCCAGGCGGGCCTCAGCCGCATTCGCGGCGAGATCGGCCGGGAGGCCGATGGCTTCTTTCGCGGCACGCTGGCCGTCGATGCGCCGGATGTGGCGACGCTTTCCGCATTTCTGTTGACAGAGGCGACCGGCAGCGCCCGCGCGACGATTCTTCTCTCCGCTGAAAATGAAGAGCAGAACGCACGGATCGATGGCAGGCTCTCGCAGATCGAGACGGGCGACATCCGTATCGCGTCCGCCGAGATTGACGCGCGACTGACCAATCTGTTCGGCGTCCCGGGAGGCGACGGCACGTTACGGGCAAGCGATGTCCGGGCCTTCGGCGTAGAGATGCAGGCAATCACGGCAAATGCTAGGCAGGAAGGGGAGCGGACCGGGTTCGAGGCAGGCGCACGGTTTGAAAACGGCGCATCGCTTGCTGCCGCGGGGGCGCTGACCCGGATCGGCGAGGGCTTCCGGCTGGACGTCTTCAATCTCGATCTCGTGCGTGACCGGGTGCTCGCTCGCCTTGCGACACCGGCGTCGATCCTGCTTGCCGGAGATGCCTTGCGGATCGATGCGCTGGAACTGGAAGTGGATGGCGGGCGTGTCCGGGCGCAGGGCAGCCTCGCACAGGCTCTCGACCTTGCCGTCGAACTGAGCAATGTTCCATTGGCGACCGCCAATTCGGTCGTTCCCGATCTCGGACTTTCCGGCGTGATCGACGGAACGCTGACGATCGGAGGACAGCGTGACCGCCCCGACGTGCAGCTCGACCTTCAGGGCCGCAACCTTGGCGCGCGCGTGCTGGCCGAAGCGGGGATTCCCCCGCTCGAAATCCGGGCTACGGGCAGGACCGACGGACGTCAGCTGCAGCTGAATGCGGGAATTGCCGGCCAGGACGGCATGGATGCCCGCTTGCAGGGCGCCATCCCGCTCGACAATGGCCGCCTGGCGCTCGACCTGTCACTGCGGTCCTTCCCGCTCGCGCTGATGAGCCGGATGGCGCCAGGCCTTGCCGGCAACCTGTCGGGCACGGCCCGCATCGCCGGCACGCTGCAGCGGCCGGAAGCGCAGTTCGACCTGCAGGGCACGGGGGTGCGCGCCGGCATGCTTTCCGATGCGGGGATCGGCGCGCTCGAACTGTCAGCATCCGGTACATTCGCCGAAGACATGGTGATGCTGAGCGCGCTACGCGCCAGCGGCCCCGACGGGCTGAATGCCACCGCCAGCGGCCGGATTCCGATCGGCGGACGCGGGCTTGACCTTGCTGTCGACGCAACCGCGCCCCTGGGGCTTGCCAACCGGTTCCTTTCAGGCGGCGCAACTGCCACGGGGGCGGCGAATTTCAAGGGCCGCATCGCGGGCAGTCTCTCCGATCCGGAGATCAGCGGCCGGGTGACGGCAAGCGGCGCGGGCTATTCCGACCCCTCGCTTCAGGTCGCCATGCGCGACATTTCCGTCAATGCGAGCATCGATCGCAATCGCGTCGTGATCGAATCGGCGCGCGCGGCGATGAATGCAGGCGGGTTCGCAACCGCGCGCGGCAGCCTGCAGCTCGATGCCGATGCCGGCTTTCCGGCAGACCTCGCAATCCGGCTCGATCAGGCCCGCTATGTCGACGGCACGATGGTCGCGGCAACGCTCAGTGGCGATCTCGCGGTTTCCGGCGCCCTTGCCCGGGACCCGCTGATCTCCGGTTCCATCCGGATCGATCGCGCCGAAATCCTGGTTCCGGATCAGCTTGGCGGCGCGCTTTCGGCAATCGATGTCCGACATGTCAATCCGCCGCGCGACGTGCAGCGCACGCTCGCGCTTGTGCATGCCGATGACGGTACGCCCGTGCCCTCGAGCCGACCGAGCGTCGCACGGCTGGATGTCGCGGTAGTGGCAGCCAACAGGATCTTCCTGCGCGGACGCGGCCTCGATGCCGAGCTCGGCGGCTCTGTCCGGCTTACCGGTCCGATTACCGACATCCAGCCAACAGGCGGCTTCCAGCTAGTCCGGGGCAGGCTTGCCATCCTCGGCAAGCGCATCGTCTTTGACCGCGGCGAAGTGACGCTGGTCGGCGATCTCGATCCATTTGTCGATTTCCTCGCGACCTCCGATGCGGGGGAGGTCGTCGTCATGATTTCGGTCGCCGGGCGGGTGTCCGATCCGGAGATCCGCTTTTCCTCGCAGCCGGAACTGCCGCAGGACGAGGTGCTTGCGCGGCTGATCTTCGGCCGCGGCATCTCGGAGCTTTCGGTCCTGCAGATGGCGCGCCTCGCAGCAGCGGCCGCCTCGCTGGTCGGGGGCGGAAACAGCTCGCTCATGGATGGGTTCCGCCAGGCGACCGGGCTGGATGAGCTGGACGTCATCACCGACAGCAGCGGCAACCCCGCTCTGCGCGCAGGCAGGTATATCCGCGACAACATCTATCTGGGCGTCGAGGCCGGAGCCGGCGGCGAAACGCGGGCCACGGTCAATATCGATCTCACCGGCGACCTGAAGGCGAAGGGCTCGACGGGTACGGATGGCGATTCCAGCCTCGGCATCTTTTTCGAGAAGGACTATTAGGGCATCATCCCGAAAAGCAGCACCGGCCTTCTGAAGACGGCAACATGACCTAGGGTCAGGGAGACGATCATGAGCGAGGAAGCCTTCAACATGTCACTGCGCAAGTTCCTCAAGCAGGTGGGAGTGACTTCCCAGCACCAGATCGAGGAATGGGTGCGCGAGGGACGTTTCGGCGACGGCCCGTTGAAACTGAGAATGGTGCTCAGGCCGGAAGGAAGCGACCTCGAACATGTGGTGGAGGGGACCATCGATCTGCCCTGAGCGGCTGCGGCCCCCAGGTTTTTGTCCTTGAGGATTGGTGCCCGCTGACGCAAGGTGTCTGAAGGAAGCAGCGCGCGCCAGGCCAGGGCCGCAGGTTCCGGAAAGGGTAGACAGGTACGCAATGACGGTCACGAAAGAACAGGTCCTGGAGCGGCTACGGCAGATCCGGGTGTCCGGGGGGCAGGGCGACATCGTCTCGGCAAACATGGTTTCCGAAATCTTCATTGCCGACGGGAAGGTCTTTTTCTCCATCACGGTCCCCGCGGATCGCGCGCAGGCCATGGAACCGCTGCGACAGGGCGCCGAGGAAGCCGTGAAAACCCTGCCGGGCGTGTCGAGCGTTGCCGTCGCACTGACTGCCGAAAGACGGGCCGGCAGTAGCGGCAATGGCAATGCGCACCCATCACCGCCGAGAGCGCAGCCGGCGCACGGACAGGGCTCCGCGCCTGCCAAGCCCGGAATCCCGGGGATCGAAACCATCATCGCCGTCGCCTCCGGCAAGGGGGGAGTGGGCAAGTCCACGACCTCGGTCAATCTTGCCCTCGGCCTCAGCCTCAACGGCCTCAAGGTCGGCATTCTCGATGCGGACATCTATGGCCCATCCATGCCGAGACTGCTCGGCATCACCGGCCGTCCGCAGATGATCGGCGGCAAGACGCTGGTGCCCATGCAGGGCCATGGGCTGAAGGTGATGTCGATCGGCTTCCTTGTCGAGGAAGATACGCCCATGATCTGGCGCGGTCCGATGGTCATTTCGGCCTTGACCCAGATGATGCGCGAGGTTGCGTGGGGCGAGCTTGACGTGCTCGTGGTCGACATGCCACCCGGCACCGGCGATGCGCAGCTGACCATGGCGCAGCAGGTGCCGCTGGCGGGGGCGGTGATCGTTTCGACCCCGCAGGATCTGGCCCTGATCGATGCGCGCAAGGGGCTCAACATGTTCCGCCGCGTCGATGTCCCGGTGCTGGGGCTGATCGAGAACATGAGCTATTTCATCTGCCCCGATTGCGGCAACCGCCACGACATTTTCGGCCATGGCGGGGCGCGCCGGGAAGCAGAACGGATTGGCGTGCCGTTCCTCGGCGAAGTGCCGCTGCAGATGGTGATTCGAGAAACCTCCGATAGCGGCATGCCCGTCATCGTCTCCGAACCGGACGGGCAGGTGGCCGGAATCTACCGCGAAATCGCCGGCAAGGTCTGGCAGCGCCTGCAGGCGGAACGCGGCTCGGAGGTCGGTCCGGCGATCGTATTCGAATAGGGAGGGGGGACCACTTTCCGGGAACCTGATTTCCTGTTGGCGCAGGTTCTTGTGCGGAAAGCGGGGACCACTTTCCGGGAACCTGCGCTATCTCGGTATCAGCCCTTTCAGATAGAGATCGACGAGGAAATTCGCTGCGTCCTCGAAGCGGCGCTCGCCACCCCTTCTCGGGCCGAGCACGGCGCGCACCTGCACGTCGAAATCCGCGTAATGCTGGGTAGTGGCCCAGATCGAGAAGATCAGATGGTAGGGATCGACCCTGGCGATGTGGCCAGCATCCATCCAGCGTTGCAGCAGGGCAGCGATGCGGTCCACCTCCTTGCGCAGCTCACCCTTCAGAAGCCCGAGGATCTGCGGCGCGCCCTGGATGATCTCATTGGCGAACAGCCGGCTCTCACGCGGAAAGTCGCGGGCCATCTCCATCTTGAGCCGGATATAGCCGGCAATCTCCTCCAGCGGCTCGCCATGCTCGTCAATGCCCTGCATCGGCGTCAGCCAGCTGTGCAACTGCCGGTTCACCAGGATGGAATAGATCTCGTCCTTGCTGCGGAAATAGTAGAGCAGGTTCGGTTTCGACATGCCGGCGGCTTCCGCGATCTGGTCCACCGTGGTGCCGCGAAAGCCATGGGCGGAGAAGACTTCGAGCGCAGCGTCAAGGATCTGTCGGCTCTTTTCGATCTGGATGCGCGTGCGCCTGATCGGTTCATTCATATTTCTGCCTCAAGAATTGGCACTTCCTCTGGTGGCGGTCATGCGCCTTGACCCGGTGTTTGCGCATGATATTATTTTTCCAATCGGTCAAAAATCAACTTAATAATGTTGCCGGCTGCATTTCGCTGGCAAATGAGGTATGCGAGAGCTAGATCCAAGTCTCTCGGAGCAGGAGGAATACCGTGTCCAGCCGTCACTCTGTCACGCCCAACGATTTAAGCGCATTCTGGATGCCTTTCACCGCCAACCGTCAGTTCAAGCAGGCGCCGCGCATGTTCGCCGGCGCGCGCGACATGCACTACACGACTGTCGATGGCCGGCAGGTGCTCGATGGAACCTCGGGCCTCTGGTGCGTGAATGCTGGACATTGCCGCCCGAAGATCACCGAGGCGATCCAGCGCCAGGCCGCGGAACTGGATTACGCGCCCGCCTTCCAGATCGGGCACCCGATCGCCTTCGAGGTGGCCAACCGGCTGGTGGACGTTGCTCCGGAAGGCATGGACCACGTCTTCTACACCAATTCCGGATCGGAATCGGTGGAAACGGCACTGAAGATCGCGCTTGCCTATCACCGGGTCCGGGGAGACGGCTCGCGCTTCCGGCTCATCGGACGCGAGCGGGGCTATCATGGCGTCAATTTCGGCGGCATTTCGGTAGGCGGCATTGTTTCGAATCGCAAGATGTTCGGGACGCTGCTGACGGGCGTCGATCATCTGCCGCATACGCATCTGCCGGAAAAGAACCGCTTTACCCGCGGGGTTCCGGAACATGGCGCCGAACTGGCGGATGAGCTGGAGCGGATCGTCGCCCTGCATGACGCATCGACCATTGCCGCCGTGATCGTGGAGCCGGTGGCGGGCTCGACTGGCGTGCTCATCCCGCCGAAGGGCTATCTGGAGCGCCTGCGCAAGATCTGCGACAAGCATGGCATCCTGCTGATCTTCGACGAGGTCATTACCGGGTTCGGCCGGCTGGGAACGCCCTTTGCGGCCGACTATTTCGGGGTTACTCCTGACATCATCACGACGGCGAAGGGCGTAACCAATGGCGTCATTCCCATGGGGGCGGTGTTCGTGCGCAAGGAAATCCATGATGCCTTCATGAACGGCCCTGAGCATCTGATCGAATTCTTCCACGGCTATACCTATTCGGGCAATCCGATGGCTTGCGCTGCCGCGCTCGGCACGCTCGACACCTATCGCGAGGAAGGCCTGCTGACCCGCGGGGCGGAGCTTGCCGCCTATTGGGAAGATGCCCTGCATTCGCTGCGGGATGCACCGCATGTCATCGACATCCGCAATATCGGCCTCGTTGGCGCGATCGAGCTGGAGCCGATCCCCGGCAGCCCGACCAAGCGGGCGTTCTCGGCCTTCATCAAGGCGTTCGAGAAGGGCTGCCTGATCCGTACCACCGGCGACATCATCGCGCTTTCCCCACCCCTGATCGTTGAGAAGTCGCATATCGACCAGCTGGTCGACCAGCTTGGAACGGTCCTGAACGAAATCGAGTGATCAAATCCGGCATGGAGAGAAGTCCTGGCCGGGGTCGTCATCATGGCGGCCCCGGGGAGAACACTTGTATCGAATCAACACGAAAATACTCCAAAAAAATAAAAACGAAACTTGACCAGTTGGTAAAAATATGGTGGGATGCGTCTATGGAGGCCCGGCAAGACCGGAGAGGACGTGCCCGACCGAAGTCGGTTCTCGGAGGAAGGAAATGACGGCATCGGGCAAGAATCTGCATATCAATTCAGACCGTCTGTGGGATTCGCTCCAGGAGATGGCGAAGATCGGACCGGGGGTCGCCGGAGGGAACAACCGGCAGACACTGACCGATGCAGACGGGGAAGGACGACATCTTTTCAAGCGCTGGTGCGACGAGGCTGGTCTCGTGACGGGCGTGGACAAGATGGGAACGATGTTTGCACGGCGCGAAGGCACCGATCCAGATGCGCTGCCAGTGTATGTAGGCAGCCATCTGGACACCCAGCCTACAGGAGGGCGGTATGACGGGGTGCTGGGCGTATTGGGAGGGCTGGAGGTCGTCCGCACGCTGAACGACCTGAATATCCGGACCCGGCATCCCATCGTGGTAACGAACTGGACGAATGAGGAAGGCACGCGCTTTCCTCCCGCGATGCTCGCATCCGGCGTATTCGCGGGCATACACGATCTCGAATTCGCCTATTCGCGCGAAGACGCGGAGGGGAAGAAGTTCGGCGACGAACTTGAGCGCATTGGCTGGAAGGGGGAGGAGGAAGTGGGGGCGCGAAGGATGCGCGCCTTTTTCGAACTGCATATCGAACAGGGACCGATCCTGGAGGCAGAAGGCAAGGATATCGGCGTCGTGACACATGGGCAGGGGCTCTCATGGACGCAGGTAACCGTGGGGGGCAAGGATGCCCATACAGGATCGACGCCCATGCCGATGAGAAAGAATGCAGGTCTCGGAATGGCGCGCATCCTTCAGCTGGTCGATGAAATTGCCTGGTCGCACGCGCCGCATGCGGTCGGAGCAGCCGGCCATATCCAGGTCTATCCGAATTCGCGGAACGTCATTCCGGGGAAGGCGGTCTTCACGGTCGATTTCCGTTCTCCCGAACTGGCCGTGATCCGCGACATGGAGCAGCGGCTGGCAGAGGGCGCAGCCCGGATTTGCGACGAAATGGGGCTGACCCTCGAGCTGGAAAAGATCGGCGGATTCGATCCGGTCGAATTTGACGAGGAGTGCGTGGCGGCAGTCCGCAAAGCCGCGGAAACGCTCGGCTATTCGCATCGGGACATCATATCGGGCGCGGGGCACGACGCTTGCTGGATCTCGCGGGTCGCGCCGACGGCGATGATCATGTGCCCCTGTGTCGACGGGCTGTCGCACAATGAGGCGGAAAAGATCTTTCCGGAGTGGGCAGCCGCGGGGACGGACGTCCTGCTGCATGCGGTACTGGATGTGGCGGAGATCGTTGAATAGGCCGTTCCGGGGGGAGGCGGCTTGATGTCTGGCGGGGGCAGGCCAGAAGGGGCGGGGAGCCCTGCATGTACGGAGCGGGATGAGTGGGGGATCCCGCTCCGTATGTGGGTGGTCTTGTAGAAAAAATCGATTAGGATAGGCTGAGGCTTCTGCGCGTTCGGGCACGATGGGGTGGATCTGCGCGCGAAGAAGGAAGATGGGGCCCGGGATCGCTTGTGGCAGCGGCCGGGCAGTTCGAGTTGTGAGGGAGGGCGTTTGAATGTCCAAAGCCATCAGAAACGGGACAATTGTCACTGCTGACCGGACCTGGAAGGCCGATGTGCTGGTCAAGGGGGACCGGATCGTGGCCATTGGTCCCGACCTGCATGGAGATCATGACCTGGACGCGACCGGCTGTTATGTGATGCCGGGGGGCATCGATCCACATACCCATCTCGAAATGCCCTTCATGGGCACATACAGTTCGGATGATTTCGCCAGCGGCACCCGCGCCGCGCTTGCAGGCGGCACGACCATGGTGGTCGATTTCTGCCTGCCATCGCCGGGACAGTCTCTGCTCGAGGCGATCACGATGTGGGACAACAAGTCCTCGCTGGCGGCCTGCGACTATTCCTTTCACATGGCGATCACCTGGTGGGGGCAGCAGGTTTTCGAGGAAATGCCCGAGGTCGTCGCGCGCGGAATCCCGTCCTTCAAGCATTTCCTTGCCTATAAGGGCGCATTGATGGTGAATGACGAGGAGCTGTTCGCGTCATTTCGCCGCTGCGCCGAACTGGGCGCATTGCCGCTGGTTCATGCCGAGAATGGCGATATTGTCGCCTCCCTGCAGGAGAAGTTTCTCGCCGAGGGCAATGTGGGCCCGGAAGCCCATGCCTATTCGCGCCCGCCGGAAGTCGAGGGCGAGGCGACCAACCGCGCCATCATGATCGCCGACATGGCGGGCGTGCCGCTCTATGTGGTCCATGTGTCCTGCGAACAGGCCCATGAGGCGATTCGCCGCGCGCGCCAGAAAGGCATCCGTGTCTATGGCGAATCGCTGATCCAGCACCTGACGCTCGCCGAGGACGAATATTTTCATGCCGACTGGGACTATGCCGCCGGCCGCGTGATGAGCCCGCCCTTCCGCAACAAGCAGCATCAGGATTCGCTCTGGGCCGGTTTGCAGGCGGGTTCGCTGCAGGTCGTGGCGACGGACCATTGCGCGTTCACGCGGGAGCAGAAGCGCCTGGGCATCGGTGACTTCACCCGCATTCCCAATGGGACGGGCGGGCTGGAAGATCGGCTGGCCGTGTTGTGGACCCATGGCGTGAACACCGGCAGGCTGACCGTCAATGAATTCGTGGCCGTCAGTTCCACCAACATTGCGAAGATCCTCAATCTCTATCCGCGCAAGGGTGCCATCCTCGAAGGGGCGGACGCCGATATTGTCGTCTGGGACCCGGCGCGGGAGAAGACCATCCAGGCGGCCAACCAGCAATCTTCGATCGATTACAATGTCTTCGAAGGCATGAAGGTGAAAGGCCTGCCGCGTTTCGTCCTGTCGCGCGGAGAAGTGGTGGTCGAGGAGGATCGGGTCGATCCCAGGCCCGGACACGGGCTGTTCGTTGCCCGGGAAGCCCAGGCACCCGTCAACCAGGCGCTCTCGCAATGGAAGGAACTCATCGCCCCGCGGCCCGTGATTCGCGGTGAAATTCCTGCGAGCGGAGTATGACAGGAATGCTCGCGCCCAATCTCGCCGAAGCGACGGTCGTCGGTGCCCGGGACCTGTCGCTGACCTATGATACCAATGACGGTCCCGTCCACGCGCTCTCCGGCGTCAATCTCACGATCGGGAAAGGCGAGTTCGTCTCCTTCATCGGGCCGTCAGGCTGCGGGAAGACCACCTTTCTGCGCGTGATCGCCGATCTCGAACAGCCGACCGGGGGCACGATTACCGTGAACGGGATGAGCCCGGCCGAAGCGCGGCGCAAGCGGGCCTATGGCTATGTGTTTCAGGCGGCGGGCCTCTATCCCTGGCGCACGGTCGCCGACAACATTGCGCTGCCGCTGGAAATCATGGGCATTCCGAAGCCGGACCGGCAGGAACGGATCGCGCGCACGCTGGCGCTGGTGAATCTCACCGGTTTCGAGAAGAAATATCCCTGGCAATTGTCCGGCGGCATGCAGCAGCGCGTTTCCATCGCGCGCGCGCTTTCCTTCGATGCCGACCTGCTGCTGATGGACGAGCCCTTCGGCGCGCTGGACGAGATCGTCCGGGATTATCTGAATGAGGAATTGCTGAAGCTCTGGGCCGCGACAAACAAGACAATAGCGTTCGTGACCCATTCCATTCCCGAGGCTGTCTACCTTTCCACCCGGATCGTGGTCATGTCGCCGCGCCCTGGCCGCGTGACCGATATCATCGAATCCGACCTACCGCGCGAGCGGCCGCTGGACATCCGTGAAAGCCGTGAATTCCTGGAGATCGCGCATCGGGTGCGCGAAGGCCTGCGTGCCGGCCATGCGGAGGAGAGTTCCGGAAGATGAGGGTACCGGGGAGGGGTGTCCGGACATGAGCGTGGCCGTGGCAAACGGGACGACCGCAAGGCGGACGATTGCTGGTTCGAGACTGTGGCAAGGCAGCACGGGGCCGGTGATCACGGTGCTCGCGGCGATCGTCGTCCTCTGGTATGTATTCGTCGTCGTGATGAATGCGCAATGGGAGCGCGACCAGGCGGCGCGGTCCGGCGCGGAGCTCTCGCTGTCGCAGCTCGTCGTCAATACGATGTGGCAGGAGCGGCCGGTCCTGCCGGCGCCGCATCAGGTGATCGCCGAAATGTGGCACAGTTCGGTCAACCAGGCGGTAACGTCGCGGCGAAGTCTCGTCTATCATAGCTGGATCACCCTGTCCGCGACGCTGGCCGGTTTCGCCATGGGTACGGTCTTGGGGATTCTCCTCGCCATCGGCATCGTGCATAACCGCGCGATGGACCGGTCGGTCATGCCCTGGGTCGTGGCCAGCCAGACCATTCCCATCCTTGCGGTCGCTCCGATGATCATCGTGGTGCTGAATGCGGTGGGACTGTCCGGCCTTTTGCCGAAAGCCCTGATCTCGACCTATCTCTCCTTCTTCCCCGTGGTGGTGGGCATGGTGAAGGGCTTCCGCTCGCCAGAAGCGATTCAGCTTGATCTCATGCATACCTATCATGCGAGCCGCAGGCAGATCTTTGCCAAGTTGCGCTGGCCATCCGCCTTGCCATTCCTGTTCACCTCCATGAAGGTCGCCATTGCCATCAGCCTGGTCGGCGCGATCGTCGGGGAATTGCCGACCGGCGCGGTTGCAGGGCTCGGCGCCCGCCTGCTGGCCGGCTCCTATTATGGCCAGACCGTACAGATCTGGGCGGCGCTCTTCGCCGCTGCCGGACTTGCCGCCATTCTGGTTGCGGCGGTCGGCCTTGCCCAGCGCATCTGCATGCGGCGAATGGGAGCGGTCCAATGAATTCCGGCTGGCTCCTTTTCGCCCTCGCTGCTTGGCTGATCCCGTGGGCGGCAAATGAATGGCTGGTGGCCCGCAAGCCGCGTTCGCCGCTGGTCGAGAAAGGCATCGCGCTGCTCGTGCCACTGCTGTTCGGCATCTCGCTGCTGGCGGTGTGGGAAGGCGTAACGCGCGGCTTTGCGATCCCGACCGTGCTCTTGCCGCCGCCCTCCATGATCTGGATGCGCATCGTCGATTCGATCCCGGTCCTGATGGCGGATTTTCGCCAGACCTTCCTGAAGGCCGTGCTGATCGGCTACGCCATCGGCTGCGCGACCGGATTCGTCGCCGCCATCCTGGTGGACCGGGTGCCGTTCCTGAAACGCGGTCTCCTTCCGCTCGGCAATTTCGTCTCGGCCCTGCCGGTGATCGGCATCGCACCGATCATGGTGATGTGGTTCGGCTTTGACTGGCCTTCCAAGGCCGCCGTGGTTGTCGTGATGACCTTTTTCCCGATGCTGGTGAATACGGTGGAGGGTCTCGGCGCCGCCAGTTCCATGCAGAAGGACTTGATGCGTACCTATGCGGCGGGCTACTGGCAGGTCCTGACCAAACTGCGCCTGCCCGCCGCCGCACCCTTCATCTTCAACGCGCTCAAGATCAATTCGACCCTGGCGCTGATCGGCGCCATCGTCGCCGAATTCTTCGGCACGCCGATCGTCGGCATGGGCTTCCGGATCTCGACCGAGGTCGGCCGCATGAATATCGACATGGTCTGGGCGGAAATCGCCGTGGCGGCAGTTGCAGGATCGCTGTTTTATGGTGCTGTCACACTGATTGAGCGAGGAGTGACATTCTGGCACCCCTCGATGCGAAAGATCTGAACAACAATGGGAGAGAAAGACATGAAAAGACTGACGACTTTGCTCCTGTCCGGCACGTTTGCGCTGGCGGCCGGACAGGCGCTGGCCGCCGACAAGGTGACGCTGCAGCTCAAATGGGTGACGCAGGCCCAGTTTGCCGGTTACTATGTGGCCAAGGACAAGGGCTTCTATGAAGAGGAAGACCTCGATGTCGAGATCAAGCCGGGCGGGCCGGACATCGCTCCGCCGCAGGTGATCGCCGGCGGCGGCGCCGACGTGATCGTCGACTGGATGCCGGCGGCGCTGGCTGCGCGCGAGCGTGGCGTGCCGCTGGTCAATATCGCCCAGCCCTTCAAGTCTTCCGGCATGATGCTGACCTGCCTGAAGGAGACGGGGATCGAATCACCCGAGGATCTGAAGGGACGTACGCTCGGGGTCTGGTTCTTCGGCAATGAATATCCCTTCCTGTCCTGGATGGCGCATCTTGGCTATTCCACCGAAGGCGGCGAAGATGGGGTGACCGTGCTGAAGCAGGGCTTCAACGT
>CAYLGY010000045.1:0-21838 GCA_964383325.1 uncultured Rhizobiaceae bacterium | reverse complement strand
GACGGGCGAGGCCTCCGGGGAGGGCCGGGCAATGGCCGCGGCCGAGGCAGCCATCGCCAATCCGCTGCTCGACGAGACCTCGATGCAGGGCGCGCGAGGCCTGCTGATTTCGATCACGGGCGGCCGCGACATGACGCTGTTCGAGGTCGATGAGGCGGCAACCCGCATTCGCGAGGAAGTGGACCAGGACGCCAACATCATCCTTGGGGCCACTTTCGACGAGGAGCTGGAGGGAATCATCCGCGTTTCGGTCGTTGCGACGGGAATCGACCGCGCGGCCAGCGAGGTCGGGCCGCAGGATTTCGCGGTCGGCGCAGGCCTGCCGAGTCGCGCAGCCGTAACGGCGCCGGAAACACGCCGGCCTGCCCAGTCCGCGACGCAGGATCCGGTCGCCGAGACCATCCGGCGCGCCGAAGCCGGCTTGCGTCCAACCCAGACCCAGCAGCCTGCCGCGAGGACACAGCCGGCCGCCGATCCGGCCTTCCAGCCGGCAAGCACGCTGTTTGCGCCGCCGCAGCGCCCGGCCCAGCCGGCCCAGCCCGCCCAGCAGCCCCAGGTCCAGCAAGCGCCCGCAGCCACGGCCGAACCGGCGCCGCATCCTGAGCCGCAGATGGAGGCCCCGGCACCCGTGCGCATGCCGCGTGTCGAGGATTTCCCCCCTGTCGTGAAGGCCGAGATCGCCGCGCGCGCCGCCCAGGAGGCGCCCCAGGAAGATCGCGGCCCGATCGGCCTGCTGCGGCGGCTGACCACCGGACTTTCCGCCCGTCGGGAGGAGGAAGAGGTTGCTTCCCTGCAGCCGGCCCGCCAGCCGCGCCAGCCTGTCCTGCGCGAGCAGCAGGGCGAGGCCCGCAGGCTGGTTCCCAACGATCCCAATCTCTACGCGCCGCGCCGCAGCGTGGCCGAGGAGCCGCGCCGCCAGATTTCGCAGCCGGCGCCCGTCCATGAGGATGACCAGCTCGAAATTCCGGCTTTCCTGCGCCGGCAGGCGAACTGAACCGATCTGGACATGCGGGAGCAGGGCAATGCGCGATTTTGACCATAGCGATCGCGCATTGCCATTAACGGTTAGATTTCAATCCGTTACAAAATATGACAAAATTGTGCCGACGTTACATTAGGTAAGAAAGCGTGATTTGGCGGATGAAAATGGCGCAACTATCTTCATCGCCAATCGCTAGGAGTCGGGACGCGGCGTGGGGACGCTGTTTCAAGAACATAAAAACAATTATGCGCCGTCTTCCAAGAGTTTCGAAGACGGAAAATTGAATTGGGGCGGGTTTATGGGGAACGAGTTGCGCGACTATCAGACGACGCTCAGATCATCTGTTTCCTTGTCGGGGGTAGGCGTTCACAGCGGCAAGCCAGTATCGATCACATTTCATCCGGCAGATCCGAATACTGGAATCACCTTTACGCGCACGGATCTTGAGGGCGAACACCGCGAGTTGCGGGCGCTGGTTTCCGAGGTAGGGGCGACGGATCTCTGCACGGTGCTGGGAAATCCGCAATCGGTGCATGTCGCGACGGTGGAGCACCTGATGGCCACCCTGTCGGCGCTCGGCATCGACAATCTCGGCGTCGAGATCGATGCAGAGGAAGTGCCGATCCTCGACGGAAGCGCCATCTGCTTCGTCGATGCGTTTGACCAGGCGGGGATCACCGTGCAGCCGGCCAAGCGCCGCTATATCCGCGTCCTCGAAACGGTGCGGATCGAGAGTGGCGCGTCCTGGGCCGAGTTCCAGCCCTATGACGGCACGCGGTTCGAGATCGAGATCGAGTTCGAAAGTCCGGTAATCGGCAGGCAGTCCTATGCCAGCGACATTGATGCGGACGTGTTCCGCCGCGACATCGCCCGCGCCCGTACCTTCGGATTCCTGCGCGATGTGGAGCGGCTCTGGGCGGCGGGCTATGCGCTCGGCTCGTCATTGGAGAACTCTCTCGTCGTCGGAGACGACAACAGCATCGTCAACATGGACGGCCTGCGCTACAGCGACGAGTTCGTGCGCCACAAGACCCTGGACGCGATGGGGGACCTGGCGCTGGCCGGCGCCCGTTTCATCGGTTGCTTCCGTTCCTATCGCGGCGGACACAAGTTGAATTCAGCCGCGCTGCGCCGCCTGCTTTCCAACCCTTCCGCCTTCCAGATCGTCGAGACGACGCATCGCGAGCGTGGCCGGAGCGCCGAACTCATTGCTGTCAACGCGCCGGTCTTCGCCCCCTGGACCCTGTGAACGGCGCCAGCCGGACGGGACGCGTTTCATGATGCATTCCGAGCTGCATTCGGATATGTTCTGACCGCGGGCGGACATAAATTTGTACGATTGCAGGGCAATGAAGTTGCCGTGCAGACGCCGATATGATCTATGATGGCCAGCCAGAACGGCGATATCAAAGGGCAAAGACCGGACATGATCTCAGCTATCACAAGGGGAATCGGCGGGCGACTGCAATTGCGGCAACGCCTGTCGCGGCTCGTGCCGGCAATCGCCATCGCTGTGGCGGCGCCCGCCCTGATTTCGGCCTGCGCCTCGGATAATGACATCGACCTTGCCACCTATGTCGAGCAGACCGATCCGCCGGATCTCCTCTACAATCAGGGCCTCGCCAATCTGAATGCGGGCAGGCTGAAGGAGGCTTCGGCGAAGTTCTCGGCCATCGACCGGCAGCATCCCTATTCGGAATATGCGCGCAAGGCCATGGTGATGGGTGCGTTCACCAATTATCGCCGCGGCAATTATGACGAGGCGATCAGTGCCGGCGAGCGGTTCGTCTCGCTCTATCCGTCCGACGCGGACGCTCCCTATGCCCAGTACATTGTCGGTCTTTCCTGGTACCGCCAGATCCGCGACGTCACGCAGGACCAGAAGGAAGCGATCCGCACGATGAATGCGATGAAGGAGCTGGTCGAACGCTGGCCCGAGTCGGAATATGTCGAGGATGCGCAGGCCAAGATCCGCCTGGCACGCGACCAGCTTGCCGGCAAGGAAATGCAGATCGGGCGCTATTATCAGGAGCGCCGGGAGTTCATTGCTGCAATTAGCCGTTTCCGCAATGTGGTCGAGGTCTATTCCGACACGCGGCACATCGAGGAAGCGCTGGCGCGGCTCACCGAGACCTATTATGCGATGGGAATGACCTCCGAGGCGCAGGCCGCAGCCGCGGTGCTTGGCCATAATTTCCCGGACAGCGAATGGTACGAGAGCTCCTACAAGCTGCTGCGCAGCGGCGGGCTGGAACCGCGTGAATCCAAGGGGTCGTGGCTTTCGCGTCTTCCAGGCCTGAGGAGGGCTTGAGGCCGCTCCACGACACCCCGTCATGAAGCGCTCCCGCAATGCTTGTTCATCTGTCGATCCGCGATATTGTCCTGATCCGCCGGCTCGACATCGCCTTTGAATCCGGACTTTCGGTCCTGACCGGCGAGACGGGCGCCGGCAAGTCGATCCTGCTCGATGCGCTGTCGCTGGCGCTGGGGGGCAGGGGCGATTCCTCGCTCGTGCGCGCCGGGGCGAGCGAAGGCATGGTTACCGCTGCGTTCGACCTGCCGCCGGAACATGAGGTGCAGCAAATGCTCGCTGCGGAAGCGTTCGATGCCGATGAGGGCACGCTGATCCTGCGGCGCATCCAGTCCACTGACGGCAGAAGCCGGGGCTTTATCAATGACCGGCCGGCAAGCATTGCGCTGATGCGGCGCATTGGTGCTTCCCTGGTCGAGATTCACGGCCAGCACGACGAGCGCGCCCTCGTGGATACTTCGACGCATCGAAATCTGCTGGATGCCTGGGCCGGGGCGCTCGACGACGCCGCGGATCTCGCCCGAATCTTCCGGCACAGGCAGGATTTGCAGGAGCGGCATGCGGCACTCGCCCGGCGGATCGAGCAGGCGAGCCGGGAGGCGGAGTATCTGACGGCTTCGCTGGATGAGCTTGATCGGCTGCAACCCGAAAGCGGCGAGGAAGCGCAGCTTGCCGATCTGCGCGCCGCCATGATACGGGCCGAAAGGATTGCCGGGGAGATTGCCGATGCGCGGGAACTGATTGGCGGCACGGATTCCCCGACGGCGCAACTTGCGGCGCTACTCCGGCGGCTGGGGCGCAAATCGGCGGAAGCCCCTGAGCTGATCGAGCCGATCATGCAGGGGCTGGACGAGGCGTTGCTGGCGCTGGACCGTGTCGAGCAGGCCATCGGCGTCGCAATGCAGGCGATCGAATTCGACCCGCGCCAGCTTGAGGAGGCTGAAACCCGGCTGTTCGCCTTGCGGGCGGTGGCGCGCAAGCATGACGTCCAGGTGGACGAGCTGCCGCAATTGCGCGAGCGCTTCGCGGCCGAGCTTGCGACGCTGGATGCGGGCGAATCGCAACTGGCACAGCTTGCGGGTGAACTTGCCGAGGCGGATGCTACCTATGACCGGGCCGCGAGCCGTTTATCGCAGCGCCGCCGCGCCGCGGCCGCCGAGCTCGCTGCGGCCGTCATGGCCGAACTGCCGGCCCTGAAGCTGGAGCGGGCCGAGTTCCTGGTCGAGATCGACTCCGATCCGCAACAGCGTGCCGTGCACGGGATCGATCATGTCGAATTCGTCGTGCGCACCAATCCCGGCGCGCGGCCGGGCCCGCTGATGAAGATCGCTTCCGGCGGCGAGCTGTCGCGCTTCCTGCTGGCGCTGAAGGCCGTGCTCGCCGAACGGGGATCGGCCCCAACCCTGGTGTTCGACGAGATCGATACCGGCGTCGGCGGCGCCGTGGCCGCCGCGATCGGGGAGCGGCTGGCGAGGCTTTCGAGTCGCGTGCAGGTTCTTTCCGTAACCCATGCGCCGCAGGTGGCGGCGCGCGCGGCGACACACTATCTGATCAGCAAGTCCTCGGAGGGCGAGGCAGGGTCGGTCACGGCCGTCCGGCGTATTGACGAATCGGTCCGTTCGGAGGAAATCGCTCGCATGCTCGCGGGAGCGACCGTAACTGACGAAGCGCGCGCCGCGGCGCGGCGGTTGCTGGCCGAACCGCTTGCAGTCTCCGAGGGACAGGACAGGCCCGATACATGACAGCGCGCGAAAAGGCGGTGGAACATCTGGACGAAGAAGAGGCGGCAGCGGAGCTGGCCCGGCTCGCCGAGCAGATCGCCTTCCATGATGCGCGCTATCATGGCGAGGATGCTCCCGTCATTTCTGATGCCGAATATGACCGGCTGCGGCAGCGCAACCGCGAGATCGAGGCAAGGTTTCCGCAGCTCCGGCGACCAGATTCGCCGGAATTGCGGGTCGGATCGGCCACGGCCGGCCCCTTCGCCAAGATCCGGCATGCGGTGCCCATGCTTTCGCTCGATAACGCCTTCACGGAGGACGATGTGCGCGATTTCGTGGCACGGGTCCGCCGTTTCCTGCGGATGGACGAGGACACGCCGCTGGCCTTCACCGCCGAGCCCAAGATCGACGGCCTGTCGCTGTCCTTGCGCTATGAGGGCGGCCGACTCGTTGCCGCCGCCACGCGGGGCGATGGCCGGGAAGGCGAGAATGTCACGGCAAATGCGCGGACGCTGGCGGAAATTCCGCAAGTGCTGACCGGCAATCCGCCCGAGATCCTCGAAGTGCGGGGGGAGGTCTACATGACTACGGCGGACTTTCTCGAACTCAATGCGCGTCAGGCCGAGAAGGGTTTGCAGACCTACGTCAATCCGCGCAATACGGCAGCCGGCTCGCTCCGCCAGCTGGACGCGGCGGTGACGGCCTCGCGGCCGCTGCGCTTCTTCGCCTATGCGTGGGGCGAGGTAAGCGAAATGCCTGCCGCCACGCAGATGGAAATGGTTGCCGCTTTGGGTCGCTACGGCTTTGCCATCAATCCCCTGATGCGGCGCTTCGAGGATGTCGAGGCGATGCTGGCGCACTACCGGGCCATCGAGGCCGAGCGGGCAACGCTCGGCTACGACATTGACGGTGTCGTCTACAAGGTGGACGACCTCGCATTACAGGCCCGGCTTGGTTTCGTGTCGCGCAGTCCGCGCTGGGCGATCGCTCACAAATTCGCCGCCGAGAAGGCCATAACGGTGTTGAAGGCGATCGACATCCAGGTCGGCCGCACCGGCGCGCTGACGCCGGTGGCGCGGCTGGAGCCGGTAACGGTGGGCGGCGTTGTGGTCACCAATGCGACCTTGCACAATGCGGAGGAAATCGAGCGGCTCGGCATCCTGATCGGCGATACGGTGATCGTGCAACGCGCCGGGGACGTCATTCCGCAGATCCTCGGCTATCTGCCGGAGCGCCGTCCGCCAGATGCGGTACGCTTCGAATTTCCCGATCATTGCCCGTGCGAATTGCACACGCCGGTCGTTCGTGACGAGATTGCCGGCGGCGGGGAGGGGGTGGTGCGTCGCTGCATGGGTGAATTCGCCTGTCCCTTCCAGCGGCGCCGGCACCTGAAACATTTCGTGTCGCGCCAGGCCTTCGACATTGAAGGGCTGGGCGAAAAGCAGATCGACGCTTTTTATGACGACGAGGACCTGCCGGTGCGCACGCCGGCGGACATTTTCACGCTTGCCCGGCGCGACGCAGCCAATCTGCGCAAGCTGAAGGATCGCGAGGGCTATGGCGCCGTTTCGGCACGCAAGCTGTTCGAGGCGATCGAGGCGCGTCGACGCATCACCCTTGACCGGATGATCTACGCGCTCGGCATTCGCCATGTGGGCGAGGCGACGGCACGCACCCTTGCCCGCGCCTATGGCGACTGGCAGAGCTTTCATGCCGCCGCCAATGCAATCGTGGCCGGCGGGCTGGAGAGCGAGGCTGCCGCCGAAATGATGGCGCTGGAGGATATCGGCCCGGCCGTGGTGCTGGCAATCTCGCGTTATTTCAGGGAAAAGCACAATGCGGACCGGGTGGACGAACTGGTTGCGGAGCTGGAAATCCTGCCCGTCGAACAGGCGGTCGCGACGTCCCCGGTTTCCGGCAAGACCATCGTCTTCACCGGCACGCTGGAGCGGATGTCGCGTGACGAAGCCAAGGCCATGGCCGAACGGCTCGGGGCGAGAACGGCGGGCTCCGTATCATCGAAAACGGATCTGGTGGTGGCCGGGCCCGGCGCCGGTTCGAAGCTGAAGAAGGCCGAGGAACTCGGCATCGAGATCATTGACGAGGATGCATGGTTCCAGTTGATCGGACAATGAGCCGGCTCACCCGGAAGGGCACGATCCTGTCGGGCGCGACTTGCGGCGGGCGGCATCCATGAGCGGTGGCGAGTTTCTTTCGGGCATGCGCACGGCGGTCCCGAGCCTAATCGCGACCGCCCCGTTCGGCCTGCTGGTCGGCGCGATGGCCATCGAGAACGGCCTGTCGGTCGGCCAGGCCGTGTTGATGAGCACGGTTCTCTTTGCCGGGGCAAGCCAGCTCGTCGGCATCGAGCTGTTTGCTGGCGGCGTTGCGCCATGGCTGGTTCTTTTGTCGATCGTGGCGGTGAATTTCCGCATGTTGCTCTATTCGGCCGGAATTACGCGCCATGTCGCGCGCTGGAGCCTCCCACGCCGGCTGTTCAGTTTTCATTTCGTCACCGACGCCCAGTTCGCGGAGATCGAGCGGCGGGTCGATTCGGGCGAGTCGATCAGCTATGCTTGGTATCTGGGAATGGGCTTGAGCTTTCTCGTGGCCTGGGTCCTGGAGACCTGGCTGGGCGCTGTTTTCGGCAGGCTGATCGAGAATCCGATGGCCTTCGGCTTCGACTTTCTCGTGTCGATCTATTTTCTCGGCATCGTCATGAGCTTCCGCGCCCGGCCGGGCTGGCTGCCCATTGTCATCGCGAGCGCGCTCGGCTCCCTCATCGCCTATCGGCTCATCGGGTCGCCCTGGCACATCCTGATGGGTGCAGCCGCGGGCATCGCTGCCGGAATCCTGCGGGCCCCGGGGGAAGCGCCGGCGCAAGAGCCCATTGATGTCTGAGGCGACGTGGCTGATCCTTGCCGGCGCGGCGGCGACCTATCTCATCCGCTGGGGCGGCTATGCCGTGCTGAGCCGTTTCAGGCGATTGCCACCGCAAATCGTCACGGGGCTGAACGCCGTGCCGACCGCGGTTCTGACTGCCATCGTCGCACCGCCGGCCATGGAGGGTGGCGTGGCGGAGATCGCGGCCCTGGCGGCAACCGCGCTACTTACCGTCTGGACCAGGAGCAGCTCGATGGCCTTTATTGGCGGCGCGGTCACGCTCTTCGCGATGCGGCAGATTTCCTAGGCCTTGAAGCCGGTCGGCTTGGGGCTCAAAGCGGTGCGCAGCGCTCGTGCAACCACTCCCGTGCCGTCGGCTCGAGCGCGGGGGCGATCTCCTGCAGGACTTGCTGATGATAGCTGTCCAGCCAGTCGCGCTCAGCCCTCGTCAGCATGGACACATCGATCAGGCGTCTGTCGAAGGGTGCGAAGGTCAGGGTCTCGAAGCCCAGCATCGGCCGGTCCCCGCCTTCGATCTCCTGCGGGCCGGTAACGAGAATGAGGTTTTCGAGCCGGATGCCGTACTCGCCCTCGCGATAATAGCCGGGCTCGTTGGAGAGGATCATCCCCGGTTCCAGGCGGGCCTTGCCGGCGCGCGAAATGCGCTGGGGACCCTCGTGCACGGACAAATAGGAGCCGACGCCATGGCCGGTGCCGTGTGCATAGTCGATGCCGGCCTGCCAATGGGCGATGCGGGCGACGGCGTCGATGTCGGAACCGCGAATTCCTGCCGGAAAGCGCAGGGTGGAAATCGCGATCAGCCCCCGCAAGGTCAACGTGTAATGCCTGCGCATGGCCGGGCCCGGTTCTCCGATCGGGACCGTGCGCGTGATATCGGTGGTGCCGTCGCGATATTGTCCGCCTGAATCGACCAGGTAGAGCGAGCCCGGCTCCAGCCTGCGATTCGTCGCGCCGGTGACCCGATAATGGACAATGGCGCCATTGGGCCCTGCGGCGGAAATCGTGTCGAAGGAGATATCCTCCAGCGGCATGCCGTCCTCGTCCCCCGAGAGGCGGCGCTCCTCCTCCAGCCGCCGGGCGGCGGCAATCTCGTCCACCGTGCCTGGCTCCTGCCCGTCCAGCCAATGCAGAAAGCGCGTCACGGCGATACCGTCGCGTCGGTGCGCCCGGCGCGCACCGGCGATCTCGGTGTCATTCTTGATCGCGCGCGGCAGGATCACCGGGTCCTCGAACATGCGTGCTGCCTTGCCCACGACCAGATGCAGGCGCTCCGAGGCGCCTTGCGGATCGAGGCCGATCAAGGCGCCGTCGCGCGCCAGCCGGGCGAGGTCGGCGATGAACGCTTCCGGCGGCGCAAGCCGGCACAGATGCTGCAATTCGCTGCGCGCTTCCGGTCCGATCTTCTCCGGCGCCATGTACAGCACATGCTCGCCATTGGCGGCGAGCAGCGCGTAGCCGAGCGCCAATGGGGTATGTGGGACATCCCTGCCGCGGATGTTCAGCGCCCAGGCGATCGAGGCCGGATCTCCCAGCACATAATGCGTAACGCCCTGCTCCCGCAGTCCGGCCGAGAGTCCAGCCAGCTTCTCCTGCGCCGGCTTGCCGGCAAAGCGCAGCGGGTGCAGGGAAATCGCGCCCAGCGGCGGGGGCGGGCGGTCCGGCCAGATCGCATCGACGGGATTGGGCTCGACCGCAATCACCTCGCCATCGACGCCGCGCAAGGCCTCGCGCAGTCTTTCGGCTTCGCGGATCGTGTGCAGCCAGGGGTCGAAGCCGAGCCGGAACTTCCGCGGCGCATGCTCGCCGAGCCATTTTGACGGCGGGGTCTCGACAAGGTTCTCATAGGAGAAAATTGTCGGGTCGGTCTGGTCGCGCACCTGGAGCGTATACCGACCGTCCACGAAGAGGATCGCTGCTTCGCGAAGGATCAGCGCCATGCCGGCCGAGCCGGTGAATCCGGTCAGCCAGCGCAGGCGCTCGGCGCATTCCGGCACATATTCGCCCTGGTGTTCATTCGCGCGCGGCACGAGAAAGCCGTCGAGCTCCAGCCTGGCCATCTCGGCGCGCAAGCGGGAGATGCGTTCGGCGGAACGATGCGAATCGGCAAGATCGTCAAAGGACTGGAACATTGCGGGTCATGGGCACAATTGCGGTAACGGGCGCGACCCTATCCGCATCGGACCGCCACCGCAACGGCGCTGACCGAAAGGCAGGCCACGCCATGCCTGCATGGCTGCCATGCGGTATGCTCACTGGTAATTGCTGCGGTGCAGCATACATGAAGAGCAGGAAATGGAAACGCAAGGAGAGCATGATGATCAGGAATGAGAGACGCGGCGTTCTGCGGCGCGCATTCGACAATTTCATCGAGGTCCGCAGCCGGCAGGCGCAGAGGCTGGTCGAACAGTACAACCAGAAGATCGAGCGCCGCTGACAGGCGAGAACACCTTTAAGGCATGGAGGAGAGGCCCGGCCTTTCCTCGCAGCCTGAAGTCTTTCCTGTCTGACAGGAATCGTTTGGCCGCCGGGGCGCTTCAGATGCTGGCGGCGTGTTTCAGGTGCAGGCTCACCCATTCGCCGATCTGGCGGGTGCGGACAGGATGCAATCCCACTGCAGCGTAGGCTTCAATCACCTTCTGGCGCTGCGATTCGAGAATTCCCGACAGGACCAGCGAGCCGTCCGGCTGCAGAATTCGCGCCATGTCCGGCGCCAGTGCGATCAGCGGTCCTGCCAGGATGTTGGCGACCACAAGCGGATATTGCCGCCGGTCCAGCTCCGGATGTCCCAGCCCGTCGGCCACAATCGCCTTCACCCGATCCCCAACCCCGTTCAGCGCGATGTTCTCCCGGGCGACCTCGATTGCCACCGGGTCGATATCAGTTGCAAGCACCGGAATCCCGCCAAGCCGGGCAATGGCGATCGCCAGTACGGCGCTGCCCGTGCCGAGATCGAGCGCGCTGGCCGGCTGCTCCCGGGTCACGATATCCCCGATCAGTTCAAGACATCCGGCCGTCGTGCCATGATGGCCGGTGCCGAACGCCTGACCGGCGTCGATCTCGATGGCGAGATCGCCGTCACGGACAGCGTCGCGGTCATGGCTGCCATGGACGAGAAACCGGCCGGCGCGTACAGGTGCCAGCCCTTCCAGCGATTTCGCCACCCAGTCAATATCCGGCAGGATCTCGCGCTGGATTTCCAGCGCTTCTCCGGCAGCGTCGCGCATGCGCGCGCTATCGCGATCCGGGTCGGAACTGTAGACCGACAATTCGCAGATTGCCGCTGCCTCGTCGGTCTCGATCATGGAGAGCGGCAGCCCGTCCTCCTCGAACTCGCGCTCGAAAGCGGCAAAGATCTCCTGGGCCCTTGCCTTGTCGGCGGTGAGGTAAAGCCGGGTCTGCGCCATCTTCAGGCTCCGGCGAGGCGTTTCAGCTTGGCGCGGGCATTGTCGGGCGCCTCGCCATAGGCGATGGTGCCGAAAAAGGCGCCATGGCGGTCGAGCAGGATGATCGAGGCGGTATGATCCATCGTGTAGCCGCCATCGGAAGTCTCGACCCGGCGCGAATAGATTCCGAAATCCTTGAGCATCTCCGCGATCGCCTCCGGCTCGCCAGTGACGCCGGTAATGCGCTCGGAAAAGCTGGTGATGTAGGAATCCAGCACTTCCGGCGTGTCGCGCTCCGGATCGACCGTGACGAAATAGGCGCGGACGTTCTTCGTCTCGTCGCCGAGCTCGTCCAGCCAGGTCTCCAGCTCGTAGAGCGTCGTGGGACAGATCTCCGGACAATGTGTGAAACCGAAAAAGACGGCTGAAGGCTGGCCGCGAAAGGCCTGTTCGGTGATCGGCTCGCCACGCTGGTCGATGAGGGTGAAGCTTCCGCCATAGGGCTCCTCGCCCTGCGTGCTGCGGTACCAGGAATAGCCTGCCCAGCCTGCGGCCGCGGCAATGGCAATGATCAGCGAGACGGCAAGAATTCTGAACATGGCGCTCCCGGCAGGGTCAGAAACACCAGGCAAGCCCGGACTGAACCATGGAAAAGAGGATCTGGTCGCCCTTGCCGAGCCAGCCCGCAGTGGCAATTCCGGCAAGTCCCGCCAGCAGCACGGCGGCAAGGGCAAGCGGAAGGAGCGAGTGAGGGGCGGATTTCAGCATGGCAGGCATCATATAGGCGTTCGCGCCACAGAGGCAAAGGGTGAAAATGTCGCGCAATGTTGTGGGTCTTCCGCGGGCGTTCGCCATTTGTCTGGTCTTTCACGCACGAATCACTACATTCGGCTGCATGAGCCGATTCCCCGAACATATTCCGTTTTTCGACGAGGACGGTCCGCCCGCTCCCCGGCCTGGCGGCATCGCCGCGCGCGCACTCGCCGGCGCCGGCGCGCCGCCATGGCTACAAGGGCTCAATCCCGAGCAGCGGCGTGCCGTGGAGACGACGGAAGGCCCGGTTCTCGTGCTGGCAGGAGCTGGCACTGGCAAGACGCGCGTGCTGACGACGCGCATTGCGCTGATCCTTTCGCGCGGCCTCGCCTTCCCGAGCCAGATTCTGGCAGTTACCTTCACCAACAAGGCCGCGCGCGAGATGAAGCAGCGCATCGGCACGCTCGTTGGCGAGACGGTCGAGGGTATGCCGTGGCTCGGCACGTTCCATTCGATCGGCGTGCGCATGCTACGCCGCCATGCCGAGCTTGCCGGCCTGACCTCCGCCTTCACCATTCTCGACAGCGATGACGTGCTGCGCCTGATCCGCCAGATCATCCAGGCCGAGGGTCTGGACGACAAGCGATGGACGGCGCGGCAATTCGCCATGATGATCGATGGCTGGAAAAATCGCGGCCTCGCGCCCGCCGAGATCCCCGAAGGGGAGGGGCGCAGCTTCGGCAATGGCAAGGGACGCGAACTGTTCTCCGCCTACCAGGAAAGACTACGTTCGCTCAATGCATGCGATTTCGGCGATCTGCTCTGCCATCCGATCCGCATCCTGCGCGACAATCCGGACATTCTCGCCGAGTATCACCGCAAGTTCCGCTACATCCTCGTCGACGAGTATCAGGATACCAATACGGCGCAGTATATGTGGCTGCGGTTGATGGCGCAGCGCACGGAGGCGGAGAAGGCGCAGGGCTTGAGGCCCAATATCTGCTGCGTCGGCGATGACGACCAGTCGATCTACGGCTGGCGCGGCGCCGAGATCGACAATATCCTGCGGTTCGAGAAGGATTTTCCTGGCGCCACCGTCATCCGGCTGGAGCGTAATTATCGCTCGACGGCGCATATTCTCGGCGCCGCCTCGCATCTGATCGGCTTCAATGAGGGCCGGCTCGGCAAGACGCTGTTCACAGACCGGAGCGATCCGGAGGATGAGCGCGTCAAGGTTCATTCGGCCTGGGATTCGGAGGAGGAAGCGCGGGCCATCGGCGAGGAGATCGAGCAGTTGCAACGGCGCGGCGAGCGCCTGAACGATATGGCGATCCTGGTGCGCGCCTCGTTCCAGATGCGCGAGTTCGAGGATCGCTTCGTGACGCTGGGCCTGAATTATCGCGTCATTGGCGGGCCGCGCTTCTATGAACGCCAGGAAATTCGCGACGCGCTCGCCTATCTGCGCATCGTCGCCCAGGGCGCCGACGATCTCGCCTTCGAGCGGATCTTCAATACGCCGAAGCGCAATCTGGGCGAGGCGGCGCATCGGCAGCTTCACGACGCGGCGCGTATGGCCGGGGTGCCGCTCCTGCAGGCAGCCGCGGATCTGGTCGCCACCGAGGAAATGAAGCCGCGCCAGCGCCATTCGCTGCAAAGCCTCGTGGAACTGATCCATCGGTGGCAGGACCGGATCGACCGGGTCCCGCATACCGAACTGGCCGAGCAGATTCTCGAAGAGAGCGGCTATATCGACATGTGGAAGAATGACCGCTCCCCCGAGGCGCCGGGACGGCTGGAAAACCTGAAGGAGCTGATTCGCTCCATGGAGCCCTATCCGAGCCTGCGCGACTTTCTCGAACATGTGAGCCTGGTAATGGATGTGGAGCGGGACGAGCAGATGGATGCCGTCAGCATCATGACCCTCCATTCCGCCAAGGGGCTCGAATTCGGGACCGTCTTCCTGCCCGGCTGGGAGGAGGGTCTGTTCCCGCATCAGCGGGCGCTGGACGAGAGCGGGCGCGCCGGGCTGGAGGAGGAGCGCCGGCTGGCCTATGTCGGCCTTACCCGCGCCAGGCGCAACCTGCATGTCTGGTTCGTCTCCAACCGCCGCATTCACGGGCTGTGGCAGACGACGATGCCCTCCCGTTTCCTGGAGGAACTGCCCGAGGCGCATGTCGAGGTGGTGGAAGCCGGCGGCTTCCACGCTGCCGGAGGATATGGCCAGGCAGGCAGGCCCTATGGCGCTTCGCGATTTGACGAAGCGGACCCGTTCGCCAACAGCTATGCGACTCCGGGCTGGCGACGGGCGCAGGCCAATCGCTCGGAAGCGACGGCGCGCAATTGGGGCAACCGTTCCGGCCACGCGGTCGAGCGAATCGGCTATGGCGAGGCCGATTCCCGGCTCGGTGCCGGGCGGGGCTCGGTGAAGGGGCGGACGATCGAAGGCGAGCTGGTGGCCCGCTCCGTTTCCGACGAGCCGGCCCGGTTCAGGCCCGGTGACCGGGTCTTCCACCTGAAATTCGGCAATGGCAATGTCGCCGCGGTCGAGGGCAACAAGCTGACCGTCGATTTCGACAAGGCCGGGCAGAAGCGCGTCCTCGAAGGATATGTGCAAAAGACCTGACGGGGCTGGCGGGATTTCTCTTGCCAGCGGGAAAAATCCCCGCCATCAAACCGCTTCCCTTTCCGCAGGAAAGGTTCTACAGCCCCTTGCGCGAAGCTCGAAACTGCCGGTAACTACATCCATGGCCGATGATCATATCCGTTACGACATTCTTGCCCAGGAGGCCCTGCGCGGCGTGATCCGCAAGGTTCTCGCCGAGGTGGCGCGCACCGGCCTGCCGGGCGAGCATCACTTCTTCATCACCTTCATGACCGGTGCGCCGGGCGTACGGATCTCCAGCCGCCTGAAGGAGCGCTATCCGGAGCAGATGACCATTGTGCTGCAATATCAGTACTGGGACCTGAAGGTCACGGATAGTGGCTTCGAAGTCGGTCTCTCCTTCGCCGACATTCCCGAAAAGCTGGAAATTCCATTCACGGCCGTACGCGGATTCTATGATCCGTCCGTCAATTTCGAGCTCGAATTCGATGTCGAGGCCGCTCTGGTTCCCGCTGAAGCATCGGCCGGGACGGACGAGGGCGAAAACCCGCCGGCTGCGCAGGTTGAGGCGGTCGACGCAGAAGCCGGGGAGGACGGCAAGGGCGCCGAGGTCGTTTCCCTGGATGCGTTTCGCAAGAACAAATAGCGGGCGGCGGAATGGTGCCGCCGCGCAAGCGATCGGTTTCGATTCGCGGACATCGGACCAGCTTCTCGGTGGAAGATGCCTTTTTCGAAGAGGTGCAGCAAATCGCTCGCCAGAAGGGGCAGACAGTCGCGCAACTGGTGGCGGAGATCGATGCGGCGCGGCCTGAGGGGGTGAACCTCTCTTCCGCCATCCGCTTGCGCGTACTGGCTGAGCTGAAGCGGCAGGAATAGGTCCGTTCGGGTCCCTTCTCCGGACTGGATCATGCTCTGGTTCTATCGCTGCTGGATGAGCAGGTCGAACAGGCTGCGCTGCTGCGGGCGCGGCTCGGCGGGGCGGCGGCCCACTACCCCCGGCCGTGGAGGCACCGCGGCGGCAGGTGCCGGCTGCGGTTCCGGCAAGGGCACGAGACGCATGGGGGCCGCATTTTCGCGCGCGACCGGTATGATATCGGTCAATTCAGGCAGGGTGACATCGATATCTCCGGCCCCGGATTGCGGAAGGTCGGGAACTGCCGGCTCCGGCCCAGGCAAGTCTTCCGGAAGATCCTCCGCGGCAGGAAATTGGATCCAGCCTGCTTCTTCCGGCAAGGCGGACGCGTCGCCGGCAAGGGAGCCGGTACCGGCCGGTGGACCTGAGGGCGCCGGCGCGCCGGATTGCCCCGTTTCTGCCTGGCTCAACCTGGCACTGTAGTAGCGGACCTCGCGGCGCAGGCGCTGGCGCTCGAGCAGCCGCTCCTCGGCCGCCTCGACACGCGCCTGTTCGATCTCCAGCGCGCGCCGGGTGAGGTAACGCGCCAGTGGAGCCGAATCAAATTCGACTTCAGGCGATGATGCGGTGCCGCCAATCGCAATTTGTACTGCAGGTTCCGCACCGACGAGTTCATCCCGGCCCGCCGCATAGGCCAGCAGCGCGTTGCCCCTGACCGCCCGGGTGGGCAGATGGAGGTCGAGATCGGCTTCCAGCGTCGCGCCGGGATGCTGCAGCCGCAGGGTCGGGGTGCGGGCAACGCCACTGGCGACGGTGAAAGCGAGCTTGAGGTCGCGCACTGGAAATGACCCGCCACGGATCGGACCCAGCGCCAGTTCCGCCACTGCTTCGGGCTCCCTGTCACCGGCACCTGCGAGCCCGATGATGGCGGCAAAGGCATCCGGATTTAGGCCATGGATCTGCAACTCCCCGGCCGAGGCGGAGCCCGAGCCTGCCAGCGCATTGATCATGGCCTCGAATGACCGGCCACTGGCGGTCAGGCTGGCGGAGAGGTCGGCTTTTCCCTCGACCCCGAACCCGTCGCCGGCGTGCGCCAGCGGATAGCCGGCGAGCTGGAACTGCGCCGAGAAAAAGCCGGTGCCGGCATCATTCCGGAACTCGAAATCACCCTCCAGCCGGCCGGACTGCAACATTGCCGTCGCCGCGTGAATGCGCAGGCCGCCATCCTCAAGCGCCAGCTTCATCCGCGCATCCTCTACGCCGACCCCGTTGCCGAGCCCGAGGCTCGCTGCCTCGACGTCAAGCTGACCGACGAGCGGCAGCCGCGGTTGCGCCGTGAAGGGCCGGACAGTCCAGCCTTCGCCAGCCATGGGCACCGAGCCGTTGCCGGCGATCATGGCCAGGACCGGTTCGAGATCAAGCGCTTCCACCTTGAGATCGCCGACGATGCGCGGCCGCTCCGATCCCGGTTCCAGCACCAGCTTGCCGGCGACGGCCGAGCCGGAAATGCTTCCCTCGATCCCTTCCAGCTTGAGGCGCCTTCCGTCATGTTCGAGCTTGGCCGCCAGCTCGACCGGCATACCCCAGCCAGCGCCCGGCAAGGAAAGCCCGCCGGATGCCAGCCATGGCTCGATGTCGCCCGCGGCGAGATCGGCGCGGCCTTCCAGGATCATTCGCCCGCCGCTCCGCACCGCGTTGCCGGAAAGGCCGGCCCGCAGGTACTCGCCGCGCAGCGAAGCCTCAACTCGCAACGACTCCTCCGGATCGCCGCGCAGGCTGAAGACGATCTCCGCATGATCCTCGAATCCAAGGGAGAGGGCCGGCAGGCCAAGCGCCGCCAACAGGCGCGCAGGGTCGTCATTGCGAAGCGACGCCGTCAGCGACACCGGCCCCTCGAAGGCGTCGCCGCGACGCGTCGCCGAGCCCGTCACCGTGAAGCCGCCGCCGCCGGCAAGGCCGTTGGCGCTGAGGGCAAGGCCGACCGAGCCGTCCACATTGCTGGCAGCGCTGGCAACGAGGTTGATACTGGCATCGGCGAGCAGGTCCGGATCGATGGCCAGGCGTTCCTCCAGCCATTGCGCCTGCCCGCCAGACAGGCCGCGTTCTGCCAGCCAACGGGCAAGGGGCGCGAGATCGGAGGCGAGGATTGCCGCGTCCAGCATGCCGCCCGGCCGATCGGGTATGCCGTGCAGATGGCCGGTGGCGCTGATCGTCGCGCCGGCAAGGTCGGCGACGGACAGGCGGTCGATCTCGAGGCGTCCTTCCTTGAGGCGCAGCGCCGTATCGACATGCGCGGCGGTGATGCCCCCGGCCTGCACCGGGCCTGCCTCCACCTCGAAATCGAGATCGTGATCCGTCAGGCGCGTCGCGCCGCTGCGATCCACGAACAGGGCGCCGAAGGCAAGCAGGCCGTCGAGATCGAGCGCGCCGCCCTTCAGGCGCAACAGCATGGAGGGACGCGCATCGCGCGGCACGTGATGGTCGATCTCGCCGCCAAAACGGGCATTTCCGAGCACGAGTTCCAGCTCGCGCAGCGACTGGCGCCGCTGGCTGAGCGTGACCTTCGCCTGCAGCCCCGCCGCGCCGATCCGCCGGATCGCATCGTCCACGTCCTCCGAAAGCCAGGCAGCGAATCCGGAGGGCTGGGCGACGGCGAGGAGGAGATTGCCGTGAAACTCCGCCTCGTCACCGACTGCCAGAATGCCGTCGGCCTCCAGCGTCGACCGGCCCGGCAATTGCGCCGAGAATCGGCGGATGCGCCAGCCCTCCGCGACCGGCTCGGCGGCCAGATCGAGTTGCCGGATCGTCGTGTCGCCCGCCACGATGGCCGGCAGCCGCACCTCGACCGTGCCCGGAATGGCCGGATGCGGCAAGGCCGCGATCGCAACCTGCAGGGCCGACAGGCGGCGCTGGAAAGGCATCGCGGCCTGGCGGCCGGGACGGTCTGCATCGAGGCGCATCTGCTGGCCTTCGAGGCGGATCGTGAAATGCGGCTCGAAGCCGTGATCGAGATAGGCAGAGCCAAAAGCGAGGTAGGGATCGTCGGGTGGGCCGGATTCCAGACGGAATTCCGGGATCTCGAGACGGAGGTGATCGAGTTCGAAATCGCCGGCGATTCGGGCCTCTAGGGTGGGAGCGGCATCCGGCTCCTCGACGCTGATGCTGAACGGTTCCGACATCCGTTCGGCGGCGCGCGAGGCGAGGCGAAAGGTCCCGGAATAGCCCAGGGACTTCGCCAGCCGCAGCGTGCCTTCGGTTTCCAGCGTGAAGGGCGCCGCCTCCGGCCTTGCCTGCAGGCGCAGCGAAATCGATCCGTCCGGCTGGATGCTTCCGGTCGATCCCGACAGGCTCAGCCGCCTACCGTCGAATCCGAATGTGGCAGCGAGGTGCCAGGGGCCGGAGAGCATCTTCGCCGACAATTGTGCCTCGATGCCGGTCAGGTGGTGCTCGCGACCGCTGGCAGCGAGCCGCAAGCCGATCTCGCCGTCGACAAGGGTGATCCGCTCGGCCGCGACCTGTCGCGGATCGAGACGGATTTCGGGGTTGAGGGTCCAGTCGATGCGACCGTCTTCGCCGACGTCCAGCATGGCGCGGGGCCGCTCGATGCGCATGTCGACAATCAGCAGCTCGCCGCGTAGCAGCGGCGCCAGTTCCATGTCCATGGAGAAACTGTCGATCGACAGCCATGGTTCGCCCGGCCGCCTGCTGGCCACCTCGATGCCGGTGAATGCGATCGAAGGGAAGGGCAGAAGGCGCGCTTTCGCCGCGCCGCTAACCGTCACGTCCCGGCCGAGAATGCGGCTGGCCTCGCGCTCGAAATCGGAACGATAGGAGGTCCAGTCGATGAAATAGGGTCCGACCAGCGCCACGGTCAGGAGCAGCACTACCACGCTTCCGATGAGAACGAAGATTCTCGCCAGCACGACGTCTCCAAGATTCCGGCACGACCCGTGCCCTTACGCTACTACGCTCCGCCCAATTGTCGAGATCGTGGCACCTTCCGCTCCTGCAGGCTCATGGCGGTGGCAGGACCTTGCCCGGATTGAGGATGTTCAGCGGATCGAGCGCCGATTTGATCGCCCGCATGGCCGCAATGCTGCGATCTCCATGTTCGACGCGCATGAATCCACGCTTGCCCTGGCCGATCCCGTGCTCCCCGGTGCAGGTGCCATCCATGGCGAGCGCCCGGCGGTTCAGCCGCTCGACAAAGGCCTCCACCCGGTCGATCTCGTTCCGGTCGGTGGGGTCGATCAGCAGCAGGACATGGAAATTGCCATCGCCGACATGGCCGACGATCGGCGCCTGCATGCCTTGCGCCTCCAGATCGGCCTCCGTCTCCGCAATGCATTCGGCAAGGCGCGAGATCGGCACGCAGACGTCGGTCGCAAGGCCGGTCGAGCCCGGCCGCAACGCCAGGCCCGCCCAATAGGCGTTGTGCCTTGCCTTCCATAATTCCTGCCGTTCCTCCTCGACCGAGGTCCATTGAAAGGGCCCGCCGCCGTGATCGGCGGCAATTTCCCCGAAAGCTTGTGCATCCTCGCGCACGGAGGCATCGCTGCCATGGAATTCGACGAACAGGCAAGGCGTTTCGGGATAGTCCTGCTTCGACCACAGGCGGAGCGCGCGCATCTGCAACTGGTTGAGCAATTCGATCCGGGCGACCGGAATTCCGGTCTGGATGGTTTCGGTCACGGCTTGGCAGGCCGCGGCCACGGACGGGAAGGGGCAGATGCCGCCGGAAATTGCCTGCGGGATGCCGTGCAGCTTCAAGGTCAGCGACGTGATGATGCCCAGCGTGCCTTCCGAGCCGACGAGAAGGCGAGCCAGATCGTAGCCGGCGGCGGACTTGCGGGCCCGCTGCCCGGTCCGGATCATTTCTCCGTCGGCGAGGACCGCCTCCACGGACAGTACATTCTCGCGCATCGTCCCGTAGCGGACCGCATTGGTTCCGGAAGCGCGCGTTGCCGCCATTCCGCCCAGCGACGCATTGGCACCCGGATCGATCGGAAAGAACAGGCCGACATCGCGCAGATAGTGATTGAGCGCCTCCCGGGTCACGCCCGCCTCCACCGTGCAGGTCAGGTCCTCGGCATGAACCTCGAGCACCTGGTCGAGGCGCATCATGTCGATGACGATGCCGCCCGCCGGCGCATTTACATGGCCTTCCAGCGAAGTGCCAGTGCCGAATGCGATTACCGGAACCCGCTCGGCGGCGCAGATGCGAACGATCTCCTGGACCTCGAAACGCGATTCGACGTGGACGACGCCATCCGGCAGTTGCGCCGGGATATAGGTCGTGCTGTGGCTGTACTGGCGACGGATCGCCTCGCCTGTCCGCAGCCTGGCGCCGAAGCGCTGGTCGAGGCGCTGCAGCGCCCGCGCGATTCGCGTTTCGTCCCGTTCCATGGTCACAATATCCAGCAATCCCATTTCCGCACTCTCTTCCGGCAGCCCTGACAGTGATTCTACCCCAAAGGCGCCGGATGTGGACAAGTTTCTTGCACCGCGCCCGCGCAATTGCCGATTGCCACCGTGAGCGGGATGCAGCAAGTGCCTGCTCCGGCTTCCTTTCTGCCACCGCCCGGCGGTGCATGCGCCGGGCTGGCCCACTTCAACGCGCGGCGGGGCGTGAGCTTGTTCGCAAACCGATTCAGGCTCCTGTTCCATTGATTCCGGATTTCGTGATATCTCCTTGTCCGACCTTGTATTTTTTCCCAGCCAGGAGCACAGGATGCGACACTCTGCGCCTTTCCGTTCGAGCACCATGCAGATCGAGCCGCAATGGATCGACTATAATGGCCATCTCAACATGGCCTATTACACGGTGTTGTTCGAACGAGGGCACGAAGAATTCAGCGCGGAGCTGGGTCTGGGCCCTGACTACGCCAAGGCGCGGAAGCTGACCACCTACACGGCGGAGATCCACCTTTGCTATGTGCGCGAGCTTCATCGGGGCGACCAGGTGGAAGTGACGCTGCAATTGCTCGATCATGACGAAAAGCGCCTGCATACCTACCAGGAACTGCGCCATGCCGATGGCTGGCTCTCCGCGACTTGCGAGACCCTGACGCTGCATGTCGACATGGCCGGCCCGAAAGTGGCGCCCTTTCCCGCCGACATCGCCGAACGGCTTGAAGCGGCTGGCGCCGCGCATGCGCAATTGCCGAGGCCCGAACGGGCAGGGCGGCACATTGCGATCCGGCGAAAGCGGTAGCCCATTTCCGGGATCATGATTTTCTGTTGGCGCATGATCTTGTCCGGAAAGCGGTGGCCCCTTTCCGGGATCATGTTTTCCTGCTGGCGCATGATCTTGTCCGGAAAGCGGTAGC
>CAYLGY010000044.1:5990-22333 GCA_964383325.1 uncultured Rhizobiaceae bacterium | reverse complement strand
GAAACGCTCGACATTGTGATCGTCAAGCGGGGCATCGACTTCGTCCAGCACGCAGATCGGCGCCGGATTGGTCAGGAACACGGCGAAGATCAGCGCCAGGGCGGTCAAGGCCTGCTCGCCGCCGGAGAGAAGCGTCATGGTCTGTGGCTTCTTTCCAGGAGGCCGCGCAAGGATCTCAAGGCCCGCCTGCAGCGGATCCTCGGCCTCGACGAGCTGCAATTCGGCCATGCCGCCGCCGAACAGATGCGTGAACAATTCGCGGAAATGCCCGTTCACTTCGTCGAACGCCGCCAGCAGGCGCTCGCGCCCTTCGCGATTGAGGCTGGCAATCGCGTGACGCAGCTTGCGGATCGCCTCGACCACATCCTCCCGTTCGCGGACAAGGCTTTCCAGCCGCGCCGAAAGTTCAGACTGCTCGGCCTCGGCGCGCAGATTGACGGCGCCCAGCCTTTCGCGCTCGATCTTCAGCCGTTCGAGACGCCGCTCCACGGCTTCGGGCGCGGGAACCGCGGCGTCGGGGGCAAGCCCGCCCAGTTGCAGCGCCTCGTGCGGTGCCACGCCCAGCACTTCGCGAATGCGCGCTTCCACTTCCATGCGCCGGTCTTCGGCGGCCGTCAGGCGCTCTTCCGCACGGGCTCGCGCCTCGCGCGCTTGGGACAGGGCCTGGATGGCGGCGGCGGCGGCCTCATCCAGCCCCTTCTGCGCCAGCTCGGCGGCCGCGAGCCGGTCGGCCGATTCGCGCCGGATACGTTCGGCTTCTACAATTCGTGACAGGATCGTGCGCCGCTGCGCCTCCAGTTCGGCGGGCGCTTCGGCGAGTCTTGCCAGTTCGGCGACCACATCCTCCCGGCGGGTCGCCAGCGCTTCGATCTGGCGCCCGGCATCTGTTCCGCGGTCGGCCCAAAGACGCCGTTCCTCGGCAATGGCTTCCAGCCGCTTCGCCCTCGATGCGGCCGCGTGCAGGATCGCGGCCAGTTCCGCTTTCGCCTCGGCAAGGGCAGCGCGATCCGCCTGCGCCTGCTCGCTGGCCGCGCCGTGGCGTGCCTCCAGTTCCGAAAGGTCACGCAATGCCGCGAGCGCCGCCCGCGCCTGCGTCAGCTCCAATTCCGCCTCGGCGACGGCCTCGGCGATTCGCGCCCGTGATTCCGCCAGCGCGGCCTGCCGGGCCAGGTAGCGCGCCGAAGATTTCTCCGCTTCGGCATGTTCCGCGCGCGCCGTGCCAAGGCGGCCATTGCGCTCGCGCAGCAGCGTGCGCCGCGCGCGCTCGGTCTCCAGCGCCTCCTGCAGCGCCCGCTCGGCTCCGGCCAGCTGCGCCTCCTGGCACTTGACCTGTTCCGCCGCCTCGATCAGCTCGGCCTCGATCTCGATCAGCCGGTTGCGCTGCGCCAGCCTTTGCGCCGCCGCCGTCGGGGCATCGGCGGACGCGACGAAGCCGTCCCAGCGCCACAGGTTTCCGCCGGGGCTGACGAGACACTGGCCCGGGGCCAGCTGCCGCGCCAGGGCCGGACCGGCATCAGCCTCGACAATGCCGATCTGCGAGAGGCGGCGCGCCAACGCTTCCGGCGCCGCCACGTGATCCGCCAGCGGCGCCACGCCCGGCGGCAGAGCGGGATCGTCTTCCCGAATGGCGGCGCCAGCCCAATGGGCCGGCGCGTGCGGATCCAGCGGTGCATCGAGATCGTCGCCCAGCGCCGCGCCGAGCGCGGTCTCATAGCCCTTCTCGACGCGAATCTGATCCAGCGCGGCGGGCGCGCGGCTGCCGCGATCCCCTCCCAGCAGGCTGGTCAGCATCCGCGCCTCGGTCTCGACCCGCGCCAGTCTCGCCCGCGCATCCTGCAAGGGAGCGCGCGCTGCATCCTGCATTTCCCGTCGCCTCGCGACATCCCGCTCGGCGCTCTCCAGTTCTGCCTCCGCTTCGCGCACTAGGGCCTCGAGGTCCGAAACGGCTGCCGCCTTGGCCGCTGGATCCGGCAGGTCCGCAACGCTCGCGGCGAGACGGGAGAGTTCCTGTTCGGCCTGCTGCACTTGCGCGGCGAGGCGCGCCTGTCGCTCGCCCGCCTCGCCGGCCCGTCTTTCGGCAGCGGCGCGTTCGGCCATCGCCGCCGCCCGCTCGGCCGTCAACTGTTGCAGTTGCGCCTCGCTGGCCATCAGCGTGGCGGTCGCGGCAGTCTCCCGGTCACGAGCCTCGGTCTCGCGCCCCGCATCGGCTTGCCTGGCCGCCTGCAGCGCCGCCTCCTCCTCGTCGAGCCGCTTCGCAAATGCGGCATTCTCTTCCAGCATGGCCTTCTCGCGCGCAAGATCGGCCTCGATCTGCGCGAGATGGCGTTGCAGCTCCTGCTGTCGCTGCCGATGCCGGTCGGCCTCCTGGTCGATCCGGTCCCGCGCTGCCCCCAATTGGTGCAATTCCGAAGCCGCTTCCGCTTCCGCGCGGCGCAGTTCCGGCAGGCCATGCGCGCCAACAGCCTGGTTTCGCGCCGCCTCCATCTGCAATGCAGCCTCCTGCGCCACGCGCTGCGTCGCCTGCGACAGGGCGCTCTGATGCTCAGCCTCCTGCGCCTTCGCCTCGCTCCATCGCAAATGCAGCAGAATCGCCTCCGCCGCGCGGATCTCGGCCGAAAGGCTGCGGAAGCGGATCGCCTGACGGGCCTGGCGGCGCAGGCTCTCGATGCGGGTTTGCAATTCGCCGACCACATCCTCGAGCCGCTCCAGATTCTGCTCGGCGGCGCGGAGCCGCAATTCGGCCTCATGACGGCGGCTGTGCAAACCCGAAATGCCGGCGGCTTCCTCCAGCAGGGCCCGTCTTGCCTGCGGCCGCGCCTGGATCAGCTCGCCTATCCGCCCCTGTCCCACCATGGAAGGCGAGCGGGCGCCGGTCGACTGATCGGCGAACAGCAATTGCACGTCCCGCGCCCGGGCTTCCTTGCCATTGATGCGATATACGGAGCCCCGGTCCCGCTCTATCCGGCGCGATACCTGCAGCTCATCCGCATCGTTGAAGGCGGCCGGCGCCTTGCGCCGCCGATTGTCCAGGAACAGGGTCACCTCGGCAATGTTCCGCGCCGGACGCGTTGCCGAACCCGAGAAGATCACATCTTCCATGCCCGAGCCGCGCATGTTCCTGTAGGAGCTTTCGCCCATTACCCAGCGCAGGGCTTCGACGAGATTGGACTTGCCGCAGCCATTGGGGCCGACAATGCCCGTGAGCCCCGGTTCGATCACGAAATCCGAGGCTTCGACGAAGGACTTGAACCCCACCAGGCGCAACCGGGCGAACCGCATGATCAGCTACCCGGCGACAGGAGCGGATGGACCGGCGAATTACAGGCTGTCGATGATGGCCGACATTTCCTCAACCGACAAGGCTCCAGCATATTTGCGCCCATTGATGAAGAAGGTGGGCGTCGAATTGACGCCGAATTCGCTCTCGCCCCGGGCCTTCACCGCCCGTACGTCGTTCAGCAGGGCCTGATCGGTGAGGCAGGCCTCGAATGCCTCCTGCGAGAATCCCGCAAGCCGGGCAATGCCGAGCAGCGCCTCGCGCCCGTTCTCGGCCCTCGCCCAATTGCCCTGCTGCCGGAACAGCACATCTACCATCGGGAAATAGCGGTCGCCGGAGCAGCGGGCGAGCATGAAGCCGGCCTCGGCACGCGGATCGAAGCCGAACTCACGGAGAATCAGGCGCACCCGGCCGGTATCGATGTATTTTTCCTTGATGGTCGGCAGGGTCTGGGTGTGGAAGGTTGCGCAATGCGGACAGGTCATCGAGGCATATTCGACGATCGTCACCGGCGCATCCGCGCTTCCCATGACCATATCCGGCAAGGGATTGTTGGCGAGCAATTTCGCAAGGTCGACAGAGCCTTGCGCCGGCGGCGTATCGGCACGCGCCGCGCCGGAGCCGCCACCGCTGTCGCTGCAGGCGCCAAGCAGGGCGAGGCCCGACACGGCCCCGAGATAGAGCAGGACCTTCCTGCGATGGATCGGACGAATCATGCGAATACCACCTTGTTTCTGGCTGATCTTGCACCGGTAGCGCGATGAAAGGCGATACCGGCCGGAACATTGCCCCCAGATAATGCAGAATTCGGGCATTGTCGCGCCCCACTCGCCAGCATTGCAGAAAATTCTGTCAACTCCGTCGCCTTGCCGCAACATTCTCGCCGAGCCGGGCCAGGGCCTCGCGCAGGGGCTCGTCATCGACAGACGCCACGCATTTGGCGATCCGCTCCTTTTCGTTTACGGAAAGCGGGCGCGCCGGCGCCCTGTTTGGCGGGGGCATCGCCGATACCGGCTTCTGGACGATCCGCACCCGCCCGATGGCCCCAAAGCCCAGGAATGCATTGGCCCGTGCGACGATCTCGTCCGCCATGTGCTGCACTTTCAGCGCCGAGGCGCCGTCGCAGGCGATGACCAGGGTCGCCGGTTCGAACGGGTCCTCGGCGGTCGCCCTGCGGCCCCAGCGAATCCGCTCCGGGCGCGAGCGCGCGCCGATCTGTTCTCCGACAATCTCATCCCACGCCTCGATGAGGCCGGTCGTCATCCCGGCGCGGCGGGCAAGGACCGGATCGATAATTCCCGATACCAGTTCGCTCACCGGGACGGCATTGAAGCGCGGGCGTTTTGCTGCCATGGGTTCCACCGCAATGATTGTGCAGATTGTATCGCTTCGTGGACAAAGCGCAAATGCAGAACCGTGAAGACCCCATGGCTTCCGTCGGGCTGCTCGGCTGGTATGACCGGAACTGTCGCGACCTGCCCTGGCGGGTGGCGCCCGGCAGCGGAGAGGCGCCGGACCCCTACCGCATCTGGCTGTCGGAGATCATGCTGCAGCAGACCCGTGTCGAGACGGTCCGCCCTTATTTCCAGCATTTCGTCAGCCGCTGGCCGGATGTTGCTGCCCTTGCCGCCGCGCCCCTGGACGAAGTGCTCGCCGCCTGGGCCGGCCTTGGCTATTATTCCCGCGCGCGCAATCTGAAGCGCTGCGCCGCGATCGTCGCATCCCGCCCGGATGGCGCGTTTCCGGCCAGCGCAGAAGAATTGTCGGCTTTGCCGGGTATTGGACCCTACACGTCGGCCGCCATTGCCGCGATTGCCTTTGGCGAGCCGGTCGCGGCGATCGACGGCAATGTCGAGCGGGTCATCTGCCGCCTGTACGGGATCGACCTGCCGAAGGCTGAAGCGCGCCCGGCAATCCGCGCCGCCGTCGAGGCCATGCTGCCGCCTTCCCGCCCCGGCGACTTCGCCCAGGCGCTCATGGAGCTTGGCGCGATGATCTGCAAGCCGCGCCAGCCCGAATGCGGGGAATGCCCGTTTGGCGACATTTGCGCAGGCCGGAGCGAGCCGCACCGCTTTCCGCGCAAAGCCGCGCGCGCCCAGAAGCCCCGCCGGCGCGGTGCGGCCTTCCTCGCATTCCGCAAGGACGGCGCATTGCTGCTGGAGCGGCGGCCGGACCGGGGCCTGCTAGGGGCCATGACGGGCCTGCCCGGCTCGGACTGGTCAGCCAATGGAGATGGAGATATCGGCGAGGCGGCAGCGCCGCTTCCCGGCAACTGGCGCCGGGCGGGCGAAGTGACCCATGTCTTCACCCATTTCACGCTGGATCTCGCCTTGTTCCGCGCCGACCGGCTGGAGGGTCCGGCGCCGGAAGGCTGCTGGTGGTCCGAACCGGGGAACCTGAGGCGCGAAGCCTTGCCGACCCTGTTCCGCAAGGCAATCCGGCTGGCAGGCGGCGCCAGCTGACAATGTGGAGGTCTCAGGCCGCGCCCATGGCTTGCCGGGCGATCCTGCGCAGTTCGTCGATCGGGCGCAGTCGCTCTCCTTCCATGAAATGCCAGAACGTCCAGCCATTGCAGGCGTCCAGTCCCTGCACCGCAGCCCCGACGCGGTGGATCGATCCGGCATGTTCGCCGGCGCAGATCGTGCCATCGGCGCGAATGACCGCGCACCAGCGCCGGTGCCGGTCGTACAGTTTCGTTCCGGGCTGCACGAGTCCGCCATCGAGGAGCGCAGCAAAGGCGACACGCGGTTCGCTGCGCTTCGGGACGAGGGTCGCCAGCTCACCCTCCCCCAGCGGCGTGACGGCCGCAATCCGCGCCCTGGCCGCATCGATATATTGCTGCTCGCGCTCGATGCCGACGAAATGCCTGCCGAGACGGCGCGCAACCGCGCCTGTCGTGCCGGATCCGAAAAACGGATCGAGCACGACGTCGCCGGGCCGGCTCGAGGCGAGAAGGATGCGCGCCAGCAGCGCCTCGGGCTTTTGTGTCGGATGCAGCTTGCCGCCCGTCTCGTTGCGCAATCTTTCGCTGCCCGTGCAGATCGGAAAGAGCCAGTCGCTGCGCATCTGCACATCGTCATTTGCTGCCTTCAGCGCATCGTAATTGAAGGTGTATCTCTTGGCATTGCGGTCGCGACTTGCCCAGATCAGCGTCTCATGCGCGTTCTGGAAGCGGCGGCCGCGGAAATTCGGCATCGGATTGGTCTTGCGCCAGATGACATCGTTCAGCACCCAGTAGCCGAGGTCCTGCAAGGTGGTTCCGACGCGGAAGATATTGTGATAGGAGCCGATCACCCAGAGCGTGCCGGTTGGCTTCAGTACCCGCCGCACCGCCAGCAGCCAGGCACGCGTGAAGGCATCGTAGGCAGCGAAGCTTTCGAACTGGTCCCATTCGTCATCGACCGCGTCGACCAGCGACTGGTCCGGCCGATGCAATTGCTGTTCGAGCTGCAGATTATAGGGCGGATCGGCGAAGACGAGATCGACCGAATGATCCGGCAATCTCTCCAGCGCGGCGACGCAGTCGCCCTTCAGAATGGAATCATGCCAGTCCGGGCGGTCCGAGACTGGATCGATGGCAAGGTTCGTTTTGGTCATGAAGGATACCCGAAAGGAACTGGACGCACTACATGAGCGACATGGTTACCGAGCACGGTAAATTTTGACTTAAGTCCCAACCGGCAGGAGACATGAATTGCCGCAAGACAAACCCGACCTGATCCTGTTCGGCTGTGACGGAGTGCTGGTCGATTCCGAATCGCTTCTCGCCCGCATCCGCGAGAAGGTGCTCGCAGCAGCCGGAATCGAGTTGAGCGCCGAAGCGCTTTCCATGCGCTTTGCCGGTCATTCCTTCCAGGAAATGCTGCTGACTCTCGAACGGGAGAGCGACAGGCCGCTCCAGGCCTCGATGATCGACGAGGCCGAGAGGCTCGTCGACGAGCGCTTGCGGCGGGTGCAGGCGACGGACGGCGCGCGCCAGGCGGTCGCTGCCCTTCCCCGCCGCGCCATCGCCTCCAATGCGCCGCGGCGGCGGCTTCAGCTCATGCTGCAGGCCTCCGGCCTGTCACCACTCTTCGGGCAGAGCATCTTTTCCTTCGAGGATGTGGAGAATGGCAGGCCGAAGCCGGCGCCGGACGTGCTGTTGCATGCCGCGGCAAGCCTCAACGCCGATCCTGCGCGCTGCTTCGTCATCGAGGATACCGCACACGGCATCCAGGCCGCGATCTCGGCCGGCATGCGCCCGATCGGCTATACCGGCGCCTCGCACAGCTTCACCGGCCATGCGGACCTGCTGACCGAAGCCGGCGCGGAAACCGTGATTCACCGCTGGAACATGCTCATGCCGATTCTTGCGGCGCTGGGCGAATGGCGGGACGCTTGAGCGCCGCGTCAGGGCGTGTCGTAGGGGCCCTCGTCGAAGCCGACAAAGACCTGGTAATTGGCAGCCGACGGCGCAGGGACGGTTACGGCCGGATCGGTGAATACATATTGCGTCGCACCCGTGGCGCTGGCGATCGTCACCGGATATTTGTGCAGCTGCGAGTACAGGACGTCGCTGCCGTGCATGACGGCGACGCGCAGCGGCAGGTTGATGCTGCCGGTCTTGCCTTTCGGACCGGGAATCACGCGCCCCGCAACCGCGACCGTCATGGTCAGCTGCCCATCGCCATAGCGGCAGCTACGGGTGACATCGCTGATCGATGCCTGATAGATGATCAGGGAGCGGTCGTCCTGCGGTTCTCCGGGCGGCGCCTTCGCATAGGTGTTGTAATAGGCGGTCCCCTCGCGCAGCGTGACCTTGGGGCAATAGGCGATGAGTTCCGCCCGGTCGATCTGCTCCTGTTCCGTGGCCGGCTCCCGGCTACCGCCGAGATTGAGCAGGCCGCCCTCTCCTGCGGACTGGCAGCCAGCGAGGCCGATCATGAGTGCGGCCAGGCCGGCAAATGGGAGAAGGGAGCGGACATCGATGCGAAAGGTCATTTACGGTACTTTCCTCGGGTGAGTGGTCTGTCTATATCAACGCCGCGACGAAATTGCGACTCCGGGATGGGCCGAATCAACAGATGGCGGCGCCGGAGACGATGCCGACAGGTCGAATTGAGCGGGGGAGCCTCCGGATGAAATATGTCAGCACAAGGGGAATGGCGCCCGAGCTCGGCTTTTGCGATGCGCTGCTGGGCGGGCTGGCCGAAGATGGCGGACTCTACCTGCCGGAGGTCTGGCCGCAGTTCGGGGCCGACGAAATCCGGGCGATGCGCGGGCTGAATTATGGCCGGATCGCGGGCCGGGTTCTGCGTCCTTTCGTCGCTGGCGAGATCCGCGACGCCGAACTCGATGCCATGATCGACGCCGCCTATGGCCAGTTCGACCATCGGGCAGTCTGCCCGCTGGTCCAGACCGGAAGCAATGAGTTCATTCTCGAACTTTTCCATGGCCCGACCCTTGCCTTCAAGGATGTCGCCATGCAATTGCTGGCGCGGCTGATGGATCATGCGCTGGCGCAGCGCGGCGAGCGCGCGACCATTGTCGGCGCCACATCGGGCGATACTGGCGGCGCGGCGATCGAGGCCTTTGCCGGGCGCGAGCGGATCGACATCTTCATCCTGTTTCCGGAAGGCAGGGTATCTGCGGTGCAGCAGCGGCAGATGACGAGCTCGACCGCGGCCAATGTGCACGCGCTGGCAATTCAGGGCACGTTCGACGATTGCCAGTCGCTGGTGAAGGCAATGTTCAATGACGCGCCTTTCCGCAAGCGCGTCGGCCTGTCGGGCGTGAATTCGATCAACTGGGCGCGGATCATGGCGCAGACAGTATATTATTTCTCTTCCGCCCTGAGCCTGGGCGCGCCGGACCGGCCGGTCTCGTTCACGGTCCCGACCGGAAATTTCGGCGACATCCTTGCCGGTTATGCCGCGCGGCGCATGGGCTTGCCGGTGGAACGGCTCGTCATTGCCACCAATGAAAACGACATTCTCGCCCGTGCCCTCGCTACCGGCCGCTACGAAACGCGTCAGGTCGTGGCGACGACCTCTCCCTCGATGGACATCCAGGTGTCCTCCAATTTCGAGCGGCTGATGTTCGAGGAATCCGGCCGGGATGCGCAATCGGTCACCGCAGCCATGGAGAGCCTCGCCCGGACCGGGGCCTTCGATCTTGAGGAAGGCCTGCGCCAGCGGATCGGCGCGATCTTTTCCGCCGGGCGCGCTTCCGAGGCGGATACGCAGGCAATGATTGCCTCGCTTCTGGCCGATTGCGGCTATCTCGCCGACCCGCATACGGCTGTCGGCGTGCATGTCGCCCGGAAATTCGCGGACCGGACGACGCCGATGGTGGCGCTTGCGACCGCCCATCCGGCGAAATTCCCCGATGCCGTGCAGGCTGCGTGCGGCGTGGAGCCAAGACTTCCGCAGCGCCTCGCGGACCTGATGCAGCGGCCGGAACGATTCGACGTGCTTCCCTCGGAGCTGAAAATGGTCGAAGCTCATATTGAAGGGCGCCTGCAAAGATGACGTGCAAGGAGCAAGAATGAGTGTAGAGGTAAGCCGTCTGTCGAACGGACTGACCATCGCAACGGAAGCCATCCCGCACCTCGAGAGCGTTGCCCTGGGCGTATGGGTCAATTCCGGTTCGCGCAGCGAGCGCGTCGACGAGCACGGAATTGCGCATCTGCTTGAACATATGGCCTTCAAGGGCACAAGCAGGCGCAGCGCCTGGGACATCGCCTCGCAGATCGAGAATGTCGGCGGCGAGATCAACGCGGCGACCAGCGTCGAGACGACGGCCTTCTATGCCCGTGTCCTGAAGAACGACGTGCCGCTGGCGGTCGACATGCTCGCGGACATTCTGATGAATTCCCGTTTCGACGAGGAAGAGCTGGAGCGCGAGCAGAACGTCATCCTGCAGGAGATCGGCGCGGCCCACGACACGCCAGATGACATTGTCTTCGACCGCTTCACCGAGACGGCCTTCCGGCATCAGACCATCGGCCGTTCGATCCTCGGCACGCCGGAAACGGTGAAATCCATCCGGTCGGAGGATCTGCACCGGTTCCTGCAGCAGCAATATGGCGCCGACCGGATGGTCGTGGTCGCGACAGGAGCGATCCGCCATGACGAGTTCGTGCGCGAAGTCGAGAAGCATCTTGCCGGTTTTCGCGCCCGTTCGACTGCGAGGCCGCTGCAATATGCCAGCTATGTCGGCGGCGATTATCGCGAACTGCGCGACCTGATGGATGCACAGATCGTTCTCGGCTTCGAGGGACGGGCCTATCATGTGCGCGATTTCTACGCGTCGCAGATCCTCTCCCTGTTGCTGGGCGGCGGCATGTCTTCGCGCCTGTTCCAGGAGGTCCGCGAGAAGCGTGGGCTGTGCTACTCGATCTATGCCTTTCACTGGGGCTTTTCCGACACCGGCCTCTTCGGCGTGCATGCCGCGACCGGCGCCGGCGACATTGCCGCCCTCACTCCGGTGATCCTGGAAGAGCTGAAGCGCGTCGCCAACCGGATCGAGCCCGAGGAGCTGGAGCGCGCTCGGGCGCAGTACCGGGCCGGCCTCCTGATGTCGCGCGAGAGCGCCGCGAGCCGGGCGTCGCAGATCGCCAAGCAGCTCCTGCTGTTCGGCCGGCCGATCACCCTGGAGGAATTGCTGGACCGGCTTTCGCTGATCACCACCGAGCGGCTGACGGATCTTGCCGGCCGGCTGTTCAGCGGCAAGCCGACCGTGGCGGCGATCGGTCCGGTAGGCAACCTGGAGTCCTACGAAAGCATTTCCGAGCACTTGTCGGGATATTCGTTCGGCTCGGGACGGATTGCCGTGTAACCCCGTGACCATGCTCGGCTGGCAATGGCATCGCAGGGGACCGCAGATCGAGGGCAAGAGGGTTCGCCTGCGCCTCCCGCGAATGTCGGACCATGCCGAATGGGCGCATTTGCGGGAAGAAAGCCGGGATTTCCTGACGCCATGGGAGCCGCTCTGGAGCGAGGCAGAGCTGGGGCGGGCCGCATGGCGCCAGCGGATGCGGCAGATCGGCCGTGATTTCCGCGCGGGGCGAGGCCAGAGCTTCTTCATCCTCGAGAAGGCAAGCGGTCACATTGCCGGCGGAATCTCGCTGATGAACATTCGCCTTGGCGTCGCGCGCAGCGCCGAGATCGGCTACTGGATGGGCGAGCGCTACGCCGGCAGGGGCTACATGGTGGAAACGCTTGCCTTGATCTCTGACTATTGTTTTAGTTCGCTGCATCTGCAGCGAATCGAAGCAGCCTGCATTCCGGAAAACAAGCGGTCCGCTCATGTGCTTGAAAAAGCCGGATTTGCGCAGGAAGGGTTGATGCGCTCCTATTTGTGCATCAACGGCAAATGGCAGGACCACCTACTGTATGCCCTGATCGCGCGCGAGCACGGGAAACAGCCAGACCGGGGCGCAGGGATTGACTGAATCGAAACATCTGATCCGGATCGTCAGCCTCGCCCTTCTGCTTCTGGCGATGATTTCCGGCGCCTACGCCTTCGAGCCGATCAAGATCTCCAAGAGCGACGTCGCGCTGGACCTGACCGAGGCGGTGGAGATCTTCGCCGATCAGGGGCCGAGCTTCCAGGTCAATACCGCGCCGCAACCGGACGGGATCGTCCGCCGGATCGAGGTCGATGCGCAGAACGAGAACTCGACCGGCGACTGGGCGGTCTTTGCACTGGCGAACACGACCAGCGAGCAGATCGACCGCCTGATCGTCGCGCCGCATTTCCGGCTTCCCAGTTCCGGCCTTTTCCACCCCGATCTCGGCTCGCCGCGCATCACGGCGATCACGCCCAGCGAGGGATTTGCCCTCGATCGGCTGGCAAGCGAGGATTCGGACCTGTTCCAGGTCACCCTCAATCCGGGAACGGTCGTCACATTCGTCGTCGAGCTGGCTTCGCCGCGCCTGCCCAAGATCTATCTCTGGGACACCGAATCCTACAAGGACACCATCAATTCCTATACGCTCTATCGCGGCATCGTCATCGGCATTGCCGGCCTGCTTGCGCTTTTCCTGACGATCCTGTTCGTCATCAAGGGCACGTCCATGTTTCCGGCCACGGCTGCGCTCGCATGGGCGACGCTGGCCTATATCTGTATCGATTTCGGCTTTCTCAACCGCATCATCGAGATCACGCCCGGCAATGCCCAGATGTGGCGCGCCGCCACCGAAGTCAGCCTCGCCGCGAGCTTCGTCATCTTTCTCTTCACCTATCTCAATCTCAATCGCTGGCACGACCATTTCAGCTATGGGGCGCTGATCTGGATCACCTCGCTCGGCCTGCTGGCGGCCGTAGCCATCATCGACCCGCCCATATCGGCCGGCATTGCCCGCATTTCCCTGCTGCTGACCGCGATCGTCGGCCTCGGCCTCATCGTCACGCTCGGCTCGCGCGGCTATGATCGTGCGATCATGCTGGTGCCGGGATGGCTGATGCTTCTGGTCTGGCTCGCGGGCGCGTGGATGACCGTGACCGGCATGCTCGACAACGACATCGTGCAGCCGGCGCTGGGCGGCGGGCTGGTGCTCATCACCCTGCTGATCGGCTTCACGGTCATGCAGCACGCCTTTTCCGGCGGTGCCTTGCAGCAGGGCCTGTTCAGCGATGTCGAGCGCCAGGCGCTGGCCATCACCGGTTCGGGCGATCTGGTCTGGGACTGGGATGTCTCGCGAGACCGGATCGTCACCCGCCCGGATCTCGCCCATGCCATCGGCCTTGCCGCCAACGCGCTGCATGGTCCGGCCCGCAACTGGCTGCCGGCGCTCCATCCCGAGGACCGTGACCTGTTCCGCGCGACGCTCGATGCGGTCCTGGAACAGCGCCGCGGGCGCATTTCCCAGGCATTCCGGCTGCGCGCCGGCGATGGCCAGTATCACTGGTATCTCTTGCGGGCGCGACCCGTCATCGGTTCCGATGGCGAGATCATCCGCTGCGTCGGCACGCTGATCGACGTAACCGAGCAGAAGAAGTCGGAGGAACGCCTCATGCACGATGCGGTGCATGACAATCTGACCGGCCTGCCCAATCGCGAATTGTTTCACGACCGGCTTGAGACCGTGATCGCCATTGCCAATGCCGAGGACATGCTGAAGCCGACGGTTTTCGCCATCGACATTGACCGCTTCGAACATGTGAACGAGGAATTTGGGATGTCCGCCGGCGACACGATCCTGCTAACCATTGCCCGGCGCATGCATCGCCTGCTGCAACCACACGATTCGCTGTCCCGCATTTCCGGCGACCAGTTCGCGCTGCTCCTGATCTCGGAGACCGAGCCGTCGGAAATCGCCAAATTCGCCGAATCGCTGCAGCGAGCCATCAGCGCGCCCATCTCCTTCGGCAGGAACGAGATTATGCTGACGGCCTCGATCGGCCTGATTACCGCGACGACCAGGCAGAACACGGCGGCGGAGATGATGAAGGATGCCGAGCTGGCCATGCAGAATGCGAAGCGCCAGGGCGGCGATCGCATCGAGCCGTTCCGGCCGGCTTTCCGGGCCTTCGGCACCAATCGGCTGCAGTTGGAATCCGATTTGCGCCGGGCAATCGAGCGTTCGGAGTTCACCTTGTCCTACCAGCCGGTCATGCGGCTCGAGGACCGGTCGATTTCCGGTTTCGAAGCGCTGATCCGCTGGGATCATCCCCGCCGCGGACTTGTTCTGCCGCATGAATTCATTCCGGCGGCGGAAGCGACCGGACTGATCCTGCCCCTTGGCCAGTTCGCCATGCAGAAGGCCGCAACCGATCTTCTCGACTGGCAGAACTCGGTCGGCGCCATACCGCTTTCGGTTTCCGTCAACCTGTCCAGCCAGCAGGTGATCCGGCAGGATCTGGTCACGGAGATCAAGACCGTATTGTCCCATTCCGGCCTGAAGCCGCGCTGGTTCCGCCTCGAACTGACCGAGACGATGGTGATGAACAATCCCGAACAGTCGGCGCAAGTCCTGCAGCGCTTGCGCCAGCTGGGCATCGGGCTTTCACTGGCTGACTTCGGCGCCGGCTTTTCCTCGCTCTCCTATCTTACCCGTTTCCCGTTCGACACCATCAAGCTCGACAGGAGCTTCATCGAGGACCGCAGCCCGAAGAAATATGTGCTGCTGAAATCCATCATCAACATGGCGCATGATCTCGGCCTCTCCGTGATATGCGAGGGGGTGACCCAGGAGGAAGACGCGGAAAGGCTGCGGCAAATGGGCTGCGAATATGCCCAGAACTTCATGCTGAACGCGCCCCTGAGCAGCGATGACGTGCTTTCCCTGCTGCAGGAGCGGTTTCCCGTGCCTCAGGCGTGACCGGCCTCTGAACTCAGATGTGTCGGGTCGACGCCCAGTTCGGCGAGGGCGCGCGCATAGGCCCGGTCGAGATCGTGGTCGAACAGGATTTCCGGATCGGCTTGCACGGTCAGCCAGCCATTCTCGGCAATTTCCGATTCGAGCTGGCCCGGACCCCAGCCGGAATATCCGAGCGCCATGAAGGCCCGCTCAGGCCCCTCTCCTTCGCTGATCGCCCGCAGGATGTCCACAGTTGCTGTCAACAGGATGTGATTGTCGATCAGCACCGAGGATTCGGTGACGTAATCATCCGAATGCACGACGAATCCACGCGTCTGCTCCACCGGCCCGCCGCTGCGTACAGGAAACTGGAGTGCCCGCTCGGGCAGTTCGATCATGTCGGCTTCCTCGATGACGCCGAGCTGAACCAGCAATTCCGGAAAGCGGATCGGCCGGGCGCGATTGATCACCAGCCCCATCGCACCGTCGGGACCGTGCGAGCAGATATAGATGACGGTGCGGCTGAACCGTTCGTCCAGCATGCCGGGCATCGCAACGAGAAATTGCCCGTCCAGCGATTCGCCGCCATCGATGATGCGTTTCTTGCCTCGACTGATCATCCTTGTAAGATATGCGTTTTGCCGGCCCTTGAACAGTCCACCCGGTCAAGGACCCTGCCGGAAAAATCGACCGGGGACCAAACTTCTGGATGCGTGAATGATCCGCCTTGTCCCGTTCCTCTTCTTTCTCGTTATTGCCACGCCGGGCCTTGCGGCCAGCAGCGCATGGCATGTCACCGAGGGCGGCGCGGTCCGGCTGGTCACGGCAGAGGCACCAGGAAATGGCATTCTGCGCGGCGCACTGGAGATTCGCCTCGAACCCGGCTGGAAGACCTACTGGCTCGATCCCGGAGAATGGGGAGTGCCACCGCAGGTGGAACTTGTCGGCTCGGGGGCGGACCGGCCGGTGAAGATCCGCTTTCCCGCGCCAAGATGGATGGAGGACGAGTTTTCGGCCTGGGCCGGCTATGACCGTTCCACGCTGCTGGCGCTCGAATTGCCGGGGGACGCGACATTGCCGCTCGCCGCCAATGTCTTTCTCGGCATCTGCCGATCCATCTGTATTCCGGTGCAGGCCGAATTCACCGTGGAAAGCCGGGCGCAGAGCGACCCGCAGGAAGCCATGCTCCTCGAAGCGGCCTTCGCCGGGCTGCCGGGGTCCGCAGACAGGGATTTCGGCGTGACTGCGCTCCTGCCCGACCGCGACCGGAAACGATTGCAGGCATTCATTGCCTTGCCGGCAGATGCCGACAGGGCTGAACTCTTTATCGCCGATCAGGGCGGTTGGAAATTCGGCAGGCCCGCGCCAGGCACCGGCGCGACACTGTCCGTGCCGGTCATTGCATGGCCGGAAGATATCTCCGCAGAGGAACTCACCTATACCTTGGTCAGCGGCGGCCGCGCCGTGGAGGGGGCTGTCCGGCTCGGCACCCAGCCCTGACCGGGCAGGGAACGCGCGCAGGACGCCGTCCGGTTGTCTGCGCTTGATCTAATCCGGAAAGCGGGAGCCACTTTCCGGGATCATGAAATCTTCGCTTGCGTGATCTTGTCCCGAAAGTGGGGGCCACTTTCCGGGATCATGAAATCTTCGCTTGCGTGATCTTGTCCCGAAAGTGGGGGCCACTTTCCGGGATCATGAAATCTTCGCTTGCGCATGATCTTGTCCGGAAAGTGGGGGCCACTTTCCGGGATCATGAAATCTTCGCTTGCGCATGATCTTGT
>CAYLGY010000044.1:0-5890 GCA_964383325.1 uncultured Rhizobiaceae bacterium | reverse complement strand
CTTCGCTTGCGCATGATCTTGTCCGGAAAGTGGGGGCCACTTTCCGGGATCATGACGCTTGTCTACTCTACTCCTGCTCCCGCCTTGAATGGCGCCATGGCCTGCCGCGCGAGGAGGTCGGCGCGCTCATTCTCCGGATGGCCGGCATGGCCACGGATCCAGTGCCATTCGACCTGATGGCGGGAGCGGGCTTCGTCCAGCGCCTGCCAGAGATCGGCATTCTTTACCGGCTTGCGCGCCGCAGTCTTCCAGCCATTGCGTTTCCAGCCCTCGATCCAGGAGGAAATTCCGTCGCGTACGTAGGTACTGTCCGTATGCAGTCGAACCTTGCACGGCTCCTTCAATGCATTCAGGGCCGCGATGGCGGCGGCAAGCTCCATGCGATTATTCGTGGTCAGCGCCTCGCCGCCCGACAATTCCCGCTCGACATCGCCATAGCGCAGGATCGCGCCCCAGCCGCCCGGACCCGGATTGCCCGAACAGGCACCATCGGTAAAGATGTCTACGATCTTCATGCGATTTGCAGACCATATTCCTCCGCAGAGCGGATACGGCGATGGAAGCGCAGGCGGCGGCAATAATCGGCCGGATCGCGCTTCTGGATCAGATCCCCGTCGGGACCGCTCAGCCAGTCATGCAGCCGCGTCAGCAGAAAGCGCAGCGCCGAACCCCGTGCCACGACCGGCAGCGCAGCAATCTCGCGGGATTCGAGCTTGCGGCAGGATTGATAGCCCGCGAGCAAAGCAGCCCCCTTGGTCAGGTTGAAAGAAAAATCGCGCTCGAAGCACCAGGCATTCAGGCAGGTTGCGATATCAAAGACGAGCAAATCATTGCAGGCGAAATAGAAGTCGATCAGGCCCGACAGCCGGTCGCCGAGAAAGAACACATTGTCCGGGAAAAGATCCGCGTGGATGATGCCGCTCGGACAATCCTGAGGCCATAATCCCGAAAGTTCCTCGAACTCCCGATCGATCTCCGCCGTCAGCGCGGCATCGAACCGCTCGGCATCCGGTCGGGTCTCCTGCCATAATTCGCGGCATCCCTGCAGATCGAGCGCATTGCGCCGCGTCATGGGGAAATCCGCCCCGGCAAGATGCATCTGCGCCAGCGCGCCGCCGACAGCCTCGCAGTGCTGGACCGCCGGACGACGGATCCACATGCCTTCGAGGAAGGTGATCAATGCGGCGGGCCGCCCGGCAAGCCGGCCGAAAAGCTGCCCGTCCTTGCGATTCACCGGCAGGGGGCACGGCAAGCCCTTGCCGGCCAGATGTTCCATCAGCCCGAGAAAGAACGGAAGATCTCGTTCCGCAACGCGCTTCTCGTAGAGCGTGAGGATATAGGCGCCCGATTCGGCGTGAATGAGAAAGTTGGAATTCTCCGTCCCCTCGGCAATTCCCTTGTAGGACAGGAGCTGGCCGATCGTGTATTCCTCGAGAAAACGTGCCAGTTCGATCTCGTTGATATCGGTATAGACGGCCATCAGGATTATCCGTTCAGAAAGGCCATGTCTCCGGCGTCCAGCTCGACATCGCGCAGCGCGCGCATGACGGGGAACTCTTCCGTTTCCGTTGCCGTCATCGCCAGCTCGACGGTCACGTCAAAGCGGTCGCGGAATCCGTCAATGATCTCGTTTACCAGAATTTCGGGTGCGGAAGCCCCGGCAGACAGGCCGACGACGGAAGCCCCCTGCAGCCGCGTCCAGTCGATTTCCTCGACATTCTGGACCAGCGCGGCCCATTTGGCCCCACCCCTCTCGGCCACTTCCACCAGCCGGCGGGAATTGGAAGAATTCGGCGCGCCGACGATCAGGAAGCCATCGGCGCCCGGAGCGGCCTCCTTGACCGCCTCCTGGCGATTGGTCGTCGCATAGCAGATCGACTCGGCGGCAGGCGCCTGCAGATCGGGAAATCTCTGCTGCAACGCCCGGATCACGCCGGCCGTATCGTCAACGGAAAGCGTCGTCTGGGTAACGAAGCCCAACTCCATTCCGGGCGCAGGCCTGAACGCTGCCGCATCGGCTTCCGACTCGATGAGCGTCACCGCGCCTGCCGGCAATTGACCCATCGTCCCGATCACTTCCGGATGCCCGGCATGCCCGATCAGCAGGATATGCCGGCCAGCGCGATGATGGCGCTTGGCCTGCTTGTGCACCTTGGACACCAGCGGGCAGGTGGCGTCGAGATAATTGAGATTGCGCGCCTGCGCATCCGCGGGGACCGATTTCGGCACGCCATGGGCGGAGAAGACGACGGGGCAATGCGCATGCTCGGGCGGGATTTCGTCCAGCTCCTCGATGAAAACTGCGCCGCGATTCTTCAGCCCTTCGACCACATAGCGGTTATGCACGATTTCATGACGGACATAGACCGGGCTGCCATATTTCTTCAGGGCCAGCACCACGATCTGCACGGCGCGGTCGACGCCGGCGCAGAAGCCGCGCGGTTGGCAAAGCCGGAGCGTCAAGGGCGATTTCACGGGCTGTTCGGTCATGCGGGCTTTCCTTCGGACAGCCGGGACATGACCACCCGCGTCGCCATTGTCAAGTGCGGCCGTCCCGGCGTTGGCCGACAAGCCAGAAACCGAGCACGCCGATGAGCGCCAACGCCAGCCCGTACCAGGTAACGGCATATTGGAGGTGATTGTTGGGCAGATCGATGCGTGTGACGCCGCCGATCGGCAGGCCTCCGGGATTGGGGGCGGCATCGGCATCGACAAAGAGCGGATGGACCGGATCGAGGCTTGTGGCAGCCTGCATGCCGCGCAGGTCCTTCCAGAAATAGGTCCGCGCCTCGGATTCATTGTCCGGGACGATTCGTGACGGCTTTGCGTCGGGGGCCGTGCGAGCAAGCCCCGAAAGGCGGACTTCGCCGGTCACCTGCCCTTGCGGCCGTGTGGCGGGGTCGCGCCGGTCATAAGGCACGAAACCACGATTGACGAAGATCCATGCGCCGTCGGCAAGGCGAAGCGGCGTGTAGACATGCCATCCCGATGCGCCCTCATGGGTGGCGAGAAAATACTGCTCATGCTCATGGGCGAATTCGCCCACCAGCGTGACCGGCCGGTATTCGACCTCCTCGCCGGCTGCATGCATTGCGAGAATTTCCTCCAGAGGCCGGGGCGCATCCGCCAGCCGCGCCTCGATGGTGGCGATGAGGTTCTCCTTCCAGGCAAGGCGCTGCACCTGCCAGGTGCCGAGCACCAGAAGGAGGCTCAGGGCAAGGCCGGCACCGAGGAGCAGCCAGACCATGCTGGCGCTGCGAGGCCGGCTTTCTGCCTCGCCTTGCATCAGCCCTGCCTGCCGATCTGCCCCGACGCCGCCTTGTTGGCAAATTGCAGATTGACCAGGATCCCCTTGCCCAGCCGCAACGCCGAAAGGCACAGCGCCACCGCCAGCGGGATCCAGAGCAGCAGATGGACGATGAGCGGCGGATTCACCGTCACTTCCAGCCAGAGCGCCGCTCCCACCACGAGAAAGCCGATGATGAGGATCACGAAGACCGCCGGCCCGTCGCCGGAATCGGCAAAGGCGAAATCCAGCCCGCACTGCTCGCACCGTGGCGCGAGGGACAGAAAACCGGCAAAGAGCCGGCCTTCTCCGCATTGCGGGCACCTTCCCCGGACACCGGATGCAATCGGATCGACCGGGGGAAAATGGGCCTTGTCCTTCTGCATCCTACCCTCCCCATCCCCGGAAGGTCCGGGGATGGCTGTGGATCATCTGCCTCAATGGGCGGCGATCGGTGCGCCGATCGAGGCCCAGACATAGATCGTGGCGAACAGGAACAGCCAGACCACGTCGACGAAATGCCAGTACCATGCAGCTGCTTCGAGGCCGAAATGCTGTTGTGGCGTGAAATGCCCCCTTATGGCGCGGATCAGGCAGACGAAGAGGAAAATGGTCCCGATCGCGACATGGAAGCCGTGAAAGCCGGTCGCCATGAAGAAGGTCGCGCCATAGATCGAATCGCGGAATGCGAAGGGCGCGTGCTGGTACTCATAGGCCTGGACGTAGGTAAAGAGCAGGCCGAGCGCCACGGTGATGGCGAGGCCCCACACCAGTCCCCGCCGGTCATCATGCAGCAGGGAGTGATGCGCCCAGGTCAGCGTCGTACCCGACAGCAAAAGGATGATGGTGTTGTACAGCGGCAGGTAGTAGGGATCGAGCACCTCGAGACCCGCCGGCGGCCATTGTCCCCCTGTATACTCGCTGCGCAGTACCTGCGCTGCCTCGCCGGGAAACAGGCTCGCATCGAAGAATGCCCAGAACCAGGCAACGAAGAACATCACTTCCGACGCGATGAACATGATCATGCCATAGCGAAGGTGCAACGACACGACCGGAGTATGATGGCCTTCATGCGCCTCCCGGACCGTGTCCGACCACCAGGCGAACATGGTGTAGAGGACAATGGCCACCCCGATGAAGAACAGCCAGGGGGTCGAGAGATTCATTCCCAGAAGGTAGAAATCCTCTCCGTTCAGATAGCGCATCCAGCCGACGCCGCCGATCGCCATGACCAGCGCGCCGATCGAACCGGTCAGCGGCCAGGGGCTGGGGGGCAGGATGTGATAATCGTGGTTCTTCGTATGGGTTTCGGCCATGTCTATCCCCCGGCTCTATCGTCCAAGTTCACTTCATTTTCAATTTCGGTACGTGCCTGCGGGCCGTCCGAATCGATGGGAAAAAAAGTATAGGAAAGCGTGATCGATTCCACTTTCGCCAGCTGCGACACTTCGTCAAGATCGGGATCGACAAAGAACACCACCGGCATGTCCAGGGTTTCGCCCGGCTTCAGCTCCGTGTCGGTGAAGCAGAAACATTCCATCTTGTTGAAATAGGCGCCTGCCGACAGCGGCGTCACATTGAACGTGGCGCGGCCGCGGAACGGCGTGTCGAAGAGGTTGTGCGCCTCGTAATGGGCCTGCGCCACCTCCCCGAGCCGCACGCGCATCTCACGCTGCTTCGGCTTGAACTCCCACGGAAGACCGCCGGCAATATTGGCATCGAACCGGACCGTGATGACGCGGTCGAGAATCTTGTCAGCTGCCTGCTCGGCGCGCTGCGTCGTGCCGCCATAGCCGGTAACCTGACAAAAGATCTTGTACAGGGGCACTGCCGCATAGGATACGCCGATCATGCCGAAGAAGCCCGCGGCGCATGCGAGCGCGAGCTTCCTGTTGGCCTTGCCGGCATCCCTTGACGGACGCTGCTTCGTCACGTGACTGTCCTCACTAGAATGGCCGCTGGAACACGGCCGGTCCAAGCTTCGCCAGGCTGGCGAAGTAGACGACGACAATGAATATGCCCAGCGCAATGGCGATGGCGATATTGCGGCTGCGCCGCGCCTTCAACTGCTTTTCCGTCGGCGTGATCCGGTCTTCCTCCATCCTCAGCCTCCCGAAACCGGCCGCATGACCACCGTCTCGGCCAGGAGGATGGCATAGATTGCGAACAGGTAGACCAGGGAGAAGCCGAACAGGGACTTGGCCGGGATCATCCGGCTGTCGGCGGGATCGGCGCGCAGCACCTGCCAGGCATGCCACACGAACTTGCCGCCCAGCACCGCCGCCGAAAGGCCATAGACGGGTCCGGCAAAACCGAGCAGCCAGGGCGCTACCCCTATGGGCGCCAGCAGGAGCGAATAGGCGAAGATCTGCCGCCGCGTCGAAGCCTCGCCGGCGACATTCGGCATCATCGGCACGCCCGCCGCGCCATAATCCCCACTCTTGAACAGGGCCAGCGCCCAGAAATGCGGCGGCGTCCAGAGAAAGATGATCAGGAACAGCACGAGCGCTTCGAGGCCGATGCTGCCCGTGACGGCGGCCCAGCCGATCATCGGCGGGAACGAGCCCGCGGCCCCGCCAATGACGATGTTCTGCGGCGTCGAAC
>CAYLGY010000043.1:0-22696 GCA_964383325.1 uncultured Rhizobiaceae bacterium | reverse complement strand
CAGCTAGAGTATCCGTCTTGGTCAAGGCTGCGAAGGGGACCATCTGCGATTGTCGCTGATGAGAGCATTTGCAAGAACGATGAAATTTCGCATGATGGCGGTGATGGCGACCTTGGCACGCTTGCCGACTTTGCGGAGGGTTTCGTATTTGGCCTTAAGCGGCAGGTTGAATCGGGTGGCAACGAGTGCGGGCATGTAGAGGGCCTGTCTGAACCATGAACGCCCGCCCTGGATGAAGCTCTTTCCTTTCCACTGTCCCGACTGGCGATCGATGGGAGCGAGACCGGCGAGACTTGCGGACTGCTTGCCCGTCATTGTTCCGAGTTCCGGCATTTCGGCGATGATAGCGAAGGCGGTGGCTTCGCCGAGGCCGGGTATGCTGGTGAGGATTTCGCAACGGCGGTCGAGTTCAGCTTCGTCCGCGATCTACTTGCGGCATTCGGCATCGATGGCGTCGATCTGGACGGTAATCTGCTTCAGGGGTCGCTCCGCCTGGCGCTTGAGAACCGTGATGGTCAGATTCTTCTGACGATTGAGCGTGGCGGTTCGCTCCTTCACCAGCGCTCGCCTTGCCGCAACCAGCTCGGCAAGTGCAGCAAGGGCTTGGCTTCCGAGCGGACGGACCTGCGGTGTCATGACCGCCCCGAAACGGGCGAGCATGGCGGCATCGATCCTGTCGGTATTTGAAAGACGGCCGGCGGCCTTCGCAAAAGCGCGAGTGTGCTGCGCATTCGTCTTGACCAGAGGCATGCCTTTCTCGCCCAGAACGCATTCGAGCAGCCGGTGATAAGCGCCGGTTGCCTCATGGACAATACGTTCGATCCTGAAGGGCTTCAGCCAGCGGGCCAGTTCCGCCAGCCCTTTGCGGTCGTTGGTGAAGGATCGCTCGTCACCCTCCGGCAGGAGGTGAACATCGAGGCGTGCCTTGGAGATGTCGATCCCGACAATTCGTGCTATGGTGTTGCTCGTCTTTTCCGTGTCCCGTGCTTGTCATCCGGGCCTCAAGTCCCGGCGATCCGTTCAGGCCTCATGGAAAAGAGAGGGGCGATCACACTCTAGCTCGGCCCATCATGACCGGCACCGTTCCGATCCGTCCCCTTCCGCCGCCTGAGGTATTGAGGGCGCGCAGGCGGCGACCCACTTTGGTAGCCAAACCACGGAAAGTCATAAGACGAGCATCGGATTAGATCGTACGCATAGCCGGCTTTCTTGAGATAGTTCCAGCATTCGGATGGGCTGAAGAGATTGCAGATGCTTCCGATGGCTTTCCAAGGACATCGGAGGTTCTGGCTGAAGCGGCCCGCAAATGCGCGTTGAGCTGGCGGCGGCCATTTCCATGGGGATGAGATCCGGGCTGTTGGCGGCAGGAACAGGAACCATGCGCCACGCTCTTTCAGTCAATCAGCGGCGTTTGTGCTCTTGTGGACGGCGAGGTTGTCAAGGATGACGACATCGCCCTTCGACAGGGTCGGCGCGAATTGTGTGGCGACCCATGTGTCGAAAGCTGCACGGTCAATGGCTTTCTCGATCACGCAGGGTGCAGTCAATCCATGAGGACGCAAGCCGGCGATGAAAGTCTGGGTCTTGCAATGGCCGAACGGCGCAATGGCGATGAGCCTCGTGCCGCGCAGGCTGCGGCCGCGCAACCGCGCCAGCTTGGTGTTGACCCACGTCTCGTCGACAAAGACCAGAAAATCCGGCTGGAGCCGCATCCTCGGTTGGCGCAGATTGATCCACACGCCCCGCTCAGCGCGAACCGCCACGCATGCGACCCGATCACAAACGGCCAACCAGGGAATCCTTCAATTCAGAATTCTAATCCGTGGGCCTAGCCTCTGCGCTGCAGGCAGGATCAGGCGCCCTACCCGATTAGCGGCACCTTCTCGGCTGGCGGCGTATTGCGGCTGCGCAGGCAGCGGATCTGGCCATCAATGACAACCATGCCGATCCCCGGCAGGTCGCCGAGCTGGATGCTGTCGAGAAAGTTGCGCCCGGCGGAGTGCTGCGCCTTGTCCATGAAGACGAAATCGGCGGCGCGACCGACCTCGATGATGCCGCAATCCAGGTCGCGCATCCGGGCCGTGTTGCCGGTGCCGAGGCAGAAGGCGATCTCCGCAGGAATATCGCCCAGCGCCGACAGCATGGCAATCATGCGGACGATGCCGAGCGGCTGGACACCCGAGCCTGCCGGTCCATCCGTTCCGAGGATGACCCGGCTTAGCTCGCCCATTTCCCGTGCCGTGCGCAGCGTGTAGAGCGCGGCGCGCTCATTGCCATTATGCACGATTTCAAGCCCGCGCTGGCAGCTTTCGCAGATGCAGCGGATTTCCTTGTCCGGCAAGGCGGTATGGCCACCATTGATATGGCCGACGACATCCGTATCGGCTTCCAGAACAACGTCGGCACCGATGAGACCCGAGCCGGGAATGGAGGGGCCTCCGGTATGAATGGTCGACTGCATGCCGTATTTGCGTGCCCAGGCAACCATCTCGCGCGCCGTGGCGCCATCCTTGACGCCGCCAAGGCCGACCTCGCCGAGCAATTTCACGCCCGCCGCCGCAAGTTCGCGGAAATCCTCCTCGACCATTCCGGGCTCGATGACCGGCGCGCCGGCATGGATCTTCACGCCGCCCGGGCGAAAGGCGGTGAAGGTGCGCTGGGCGTGGATTGCCATTGCCTTGAGCCCGACAATGTCCCTCGGCCGGCCCGGCATATGCACCTCGCCGGCGGAGATCATGGTCGTGACGCCGCCATTCAGCGTCGAATCGATCCAGCCAAACTGGTTCTGGCGCGGCGTCCAGTCGCCCGCCACGGGATGGACATGGCTGTCGATCAGACCAGGTGCCACCACCGTGCCATTGGCGTCGATCCTGGTGTCGGCCTGGTCCGTATCGAGGTCGCCCTTGCGCCCGATTGCCGCGATTCTCCCGTCAATGGCGACAATCGTGTCCGCGTCCAGCACCGGATTGTCGATATCCCCGCTGAGCATCAGGCCGATATTGCTGATGACGAGCTTGTACCCCGCCGGGACCGTTTCTCCTTGCGCCTCGGCCATGGCTCCTGCCTCCCTGTTGCCGTTCCCCGCAATGTTAACTCCGCTTTCCGGATATTTTCAACGATCGCAGCCTCTGCCTTCCTGCAGGATGCGGCGAGCCGGGCCCTGCAGGCGCAGGTTATTGGGGGAAGAAGCGAATCCTTGCCAACACATTCGCGAGTCATGTACCGGGTGAGGTCGATCTGCACTTGCGCAGGCGCTTCAGCAACCTGATCGCCCTGCCCCGCCCAACAGGAAGGCCGGCATGCCGAATTCGCTCCTGGTCCTCAACGGACCCAACCTCAACCTCCTTGGTACGCGCCAGCCAGGGATCTATGGCGCTGCAACGCTGGCCGACGTCGAGACGCTGTGTCATGAGGCAGGCGCGCGGCTCGATCTCGACATCGACTTCCGTCAATCCAACCATGAGGGCGTGCTGATCGACTGGATTCATGAAGCAAGGGGACGCCATGCCGGCATCGTCCTCAATGCGGGCGCCCTGACCCACAGTTCGATCGCCATCATGGACGCGCTGGCCAGCGTCGAACTTCCGGTCGCCGAAGTCCATCTATCCAACATTCACCGCCGCGAGGCCTTCCGGCACCATTCCTACGTTTCGCAGGTGGCGCTCGGCATGATCGCCGGTTTCGGACCGCATGGCTACGTGCTCGCCATCGAAGCGTTGGCGTGGCATTTGCGCAAGGCAGGATGAGTTTTCCGGCCCGCCTGACTTGAACGCATCCCGACAACTACGTATCTACAAGAGCATGACGCCTGCCCAAACAATGGATGCCAATGCCATGAAGGGCGCCGCCGACGAGGCGAGCGAACTGATGAAGGCGCTATCCAACGCCCACAGGCTACTGATCCTTTGCCATCTGATCGGCGGGGAGAAATCCGTCGGGCAACTGGCCTCCCTCCTCGGCATCCGCGATTCAACCGTTTCCCAGCATCTGGCACTATTGCGACGTGATGGGCTGATCGTCGGACGCCGTGACGGCCAGACGATCTGGTACCGGATCGAGAGCGACGCCGCCCGCGAAGTGGTGGGTGTCCTCTATGCCATTTACTGTCGGGCCGATTAGCGGCAATTGCGTCGCGGCAATCCCGAGAGCAGGAAAAATCCGAACTCAGCCGCCTGATTTCGTCCGCGCTTCCTGATCCGAGAACAGCTCCCCGGCCTTGGCCCAGTTTTCCTTCGATTGATCGATGATCACTACCTGAACGGCATCGGCGGTGCTTCCGCATGTGCGCAGAAAACTATCGGTCAGTTCGCGAACGAGCTGACGCTTCTGTTCGACCGTGCGGCCTTCGAACATTTCGACTCGAATGATCGGCATGACGTTCCCCTGACGGAAGAGAGCTTTACGCGAATCGTATACACGGAACGCAACTGCGAAAGTAGACGATCCGCGTGATTTCCCCTACAAGGTCGCAGCGCCGGAATCCTCCGGACCAACCGGTTCGGCACCGAGGCTCTCCAGCGCACGCTCGACATCACGCAGGTTGGAGCCGATATCGGGATCGGGAATCATCGCGCTCTCGGTCTGCGCGCGCTGCTGGGCGCGAAGATCGTAATGGATCTTGCGCAGCATCTCGATCTGCCGTTCGGGCGGCAGTTTCTTGTTCTTGATGATCTCCTCGATCTGCGTCCGGATGCCATCCCTGGTCATTGAAGCCTCCTTTCCATTGGCCACGAAACGGCCCTCGACTTCCATGTGCACGCCGCGGTCTCTGGCCGCGATGTGTCATGATCCGCCAAACCCATTGGCAGCCTCGCGCACATGTAGCAAATTGTAAACGAGTGCAGTCGCAAAGGGTTGCAGCCGAGCCGTGGGCACGATTTCGGCATGCGTGGCCAGACAGGCGGGGACAGGAATGGAAGCACGATTGGGCCCGCCATTGCCGGGGCAAGGTAATGGCGGGCCGGGCAGCTTGCAGGAGCCTTTTCCGGCTCTCCACCCGAAGCCTAGACTTCAGTCGGTCAAGTCTCCTGCGGCCCGAACGCATGAGTAAACCAGACTTTCCAGTCGCGCCATTCCGCGATCACGTAGGTCGCAGGAACTGGACCCACGCAATGAAAAAGGCACTCGCTGAGCCGCTGCCGGTCAGCTTCCGACCTGGCGGCTCTGCGAAGTCGCATCCATGGCCGCGCGCAGATGCGCATCGCGATCATAGATATCGCCATGATAGGACACCGTGCCGTCGGCATCCGGCCAGGCAGTGAAATAGGCGATGTAAACCGGAATGTGGGCCGTGACACGCTCGCTGGAATGGCCGCCCTGCAGCCGCTTCTCGATATCCGCCTCGTCCCAGCCGAGCACGGCGGCGGCCATGGCCCGCGGCTGTTCGAGCCGCACGCAGCCATGGCTCAGCGCCCGCATGTCGCGGTTGAAGAGCGACCGGTCGGGCGTGTCATGCATGTAGATGGCGTGCCGGTTCGGAAACAGGATCTTCAGTTCCCCGAGCGCATTGGTCGGGCCGGGCTTCTGGCGGACGTCGAACGGCACCTTTCCGTCATATCTCCACCAGTCCACTGCAGCGGAGGAAACCCGGCGACCGTCACGCCCGAAGACCTCGTAACCGGAACGGTCGAGATAGGAGGGATCGCGGTGCAGGCGCGGCAGCATCTCGTTGACGAGGATCGATTGCGGCACGCCCCAATAGGGATGGAAGTCGACCTGCTGGATCCGGTCGTGAAAGAAATAGGTCTGATTGGCGCGGCTGCCAACGATGGCGCGCATCGACAGACGATCCCGTCCGTTCTCGCGATAGGTGACGCGGAAGGCCGGCACATTGATGAAGACATGCGGATCGCCGAGTTCGGATGGCAGCCAGCGCAGTCGCTCGAGCGCCAGCTCGACCCGCTCCAGCTTCGATTCGCGCGTTTCGCCGGCCAGCACGGCGAGGGTGCGTGGTCCGATGACGCCATCCGCCGACAGCCCATGCGCCTGCTGCACTGCCTTGACCGCGGGCACGAGTTCCGGCGCATAGGTTTGGCCCTGGCGCCCGGCGGCAAGGAGCTCGCCGAAGCGCTGGCGGAACGCCTCGTCTGACTTCCGCTCGATGAGATCGAGAATTGCGGGAAAGTCCGGATGGCTCTGACCCGGCTTGATCAATGCGGAGCGATCGATCGCGACCGCTCCATCGTCGGGGCTGGCGCGCAGGAGTTCCAGTTCCCGGCGAAGGGCCCGGTAATATTCGTTCTGCGGATGGCGCGATTCGAGATAGGTGCGCACGTCATCCAGATGGGCAATCGCCCGCAGCGTTCCGGGAAGGTCCACTTCCTTGCGCGGCAGGTCATGATAGCCCGAGAGGCGGTCCGGCACGACCCGGCCGTTGCGCGCATCGAGCACATAGCGCAGGACCCGCGCCGACAGCGCCATCTCCAGCCGGACATGGTCCCGCTGCCTGGCGCGGTTGTCGCCCTTTTCCGCAGCAGGGAGCGAAATTGCATAGTCTGCCGGGTCAAGTCCGAACCGATCCGCCTCGCCGAGCGTACGAAGCGCATCGATGGCGCGCCGGTTCGGCTTGCCGTCCTCCAGCCAGATGAAATCGGCATGGCTGGCATAGAATTCATTCAGGGCTGCGCCGATCTCTGCCTCGGCGTGGATGTCGATCTCGCCTAGCGAATTCAGGAAGGCAGCGGCCTTTCCATCCTCTGCCCGCCCGTCCGCCGTAGCGGCTTCCTCCGTGGCGATCGAAGCCGTGGCGCGCGGGCTGAAATCCAGCGGCTTCAGCGCATCGGTCTTGTAGGTGTAGTAGCTGGGGCCGGAAACCCGGACAATCTTCCTGGCGGCCGGAGCGGGCGCCGGCGCCGGGGCTGCCTGGCGCGATCTTGCCGGAGGGGGCGGAAAGGCATTGCCGCCCTGATGGACGCGCTCGCCCATCAGCAGGCGCTCCAGAAGGCTTTGTGCAGGAGCCGGCGTCGTCGCAAGGGCAACGGACAGGAGGCCGAGCGGCACGATCATCTTGCGGAACGAATTCATCAATCTCGCACTCTTTCCCATGCGCCGCGCGGGGCGGTTCGGACCCTCTCCAGCCTGGCGGTCGCCATCGAATCTATTCTTACAATAGAGCACGGCAAGGTTAAGGCGAGGTCAAGAAGACGTGACCGGCGCGGCGGCGCCTGGCGCAGATTGACGAGACCGGGCCCGCCATGCTTATGAAACCCCCGACCTGCCATCCGACGAAAAGCTGACCCATGACCGCATCCCCCGTTTCTCCGCTCTTTCCGCTCGGCAAGCCTGACATTGCCTATCGCAAGCTGACAAGCGAGGGCGTCCATCTCGACCGGTTCCGGGGCGAGGAGATCCTGGTTGTCGAGGATGAGGCACTGCGCCTTGTATCCGAGGCGGCCTTCGGGGACATCAACCATCTGCTGCGCCCCGGCCATCTGGCGCAGCTCGCGGCAATCCTTGAAGACCCGGAGGCAACGGATAATGACCGCTTCGTGGCCTATGATCTCTTGAAGAACGCCAATATCGCGGCAGGGGGCATCCTGCCGATGTGCCAGGATACCGGCACGGCGATCATCATGGGCAAGAAAGGCCGGCGCGTCTGGACCGGCGGCCGCGACGAGCACGCGCTCGGCCAGGGCGTGCTGGATGCCTATACGAGGCGTAACCTGCGCTATTCGCAGCTCGCGCCCCTCGCAATGTTCGAGGAGGTCAATACCCGCAACAACCTGCCGGCGCAGATCGACATCCATGTACAGGGCGAGGACGCCTATGATTTCCTGTTCATCGCCAAGGGCGGCGGCTCGGCCAACAAGACCTATCTCTACCAGGGCACGCCCTCCCTGCTGACCCGCGACCGGCTTCTCGATTTCCTGCGCGAGCAGATCCTGACGCTGGGCACCGCCGCCTGCCCGCCCTATCATCTCGCCATCGTAATTGGCGGACTGTCGGCGGAGATGACGCTGAAGACGGTCAAGCTCGCCTCGACCCGTTATCTCGACACGCTCCCGACTTCCGGCTCTCCCGAGGCGCACGCCTTCCGCGACCTCGAAATGGAGCAGGAGGTGCACCGCATGACGCAGCAGATGGGCATCGGCGCCCAGTTCGGCGGCAAGTATTTCTGCCATGACGTGCGCGTCATCCGCCTGCCCCGCCATGGCGCCTCGCTACCCATCGGCCTCGGCGTATCCTGCTCCGCGGACCGGCAGGCGCTTGCCCGCATCACCCGGGAGGGCGTGTTCGTCGAGGCGCTGGAGCGCGATCCGTCGAAATACATGCCGGAGATCGACGAGGAACAGCTTTCCGCCCACGTAGTGCGAATCGACCTGAACCAGCCCATGGAAAAGGTGCTGGCGGAACTGTCGCGCCATCCGGTGCGCACCCGCCTCTCGCTGACGGGATCGATCATCGTCGCCCGCGACCTCGCCCATGCGAAGATTCGGGAGCGCCTGGAGCGCGGCGAGCCGATGCCGGACTATTTCAAGAACCATCCGATCTATTATGCCGGACCGGCCAAGACACCCGAAGGCTACGCCTCCGGCTCGTTCGGGCCGACCACGGCGGGACGCATGGATTCCTATGTGGACCAGTTCCAGTCCTTTGGCGGCTCGAAGATCATGCTCGCCAAGGGCAATCGGTCACGTTCGGTGCGCGAGGCCTGTGCAAGGCATGGCGGCTTCTACCTCGGATCGATCGGCGGGCCGGCCGCACGGCTTGCGCAGGACTGCATCCGCAAGGTCGAGATCGTCGAATATCCCGAACTGGGCATGGAAGCCATCTGGCGCATCGAGGTCGAGAATTTCCCCGCCTTCATCGTGATCGACGACAAGGGCAATGATTTCTTCCGGGAATTCGGAATGTAATCCTCAGCGTTCGCGGTTCTTGCCCTTGGCTTCCAGCTCGCGCAGATATTCCTGCCAGAGCTGCTCCTTCCCGGCAAGCAGCTCGCGCAGATAGGCCCAGGAGAAGATGCCGGTATCGTGCATGTCGTCGAAGCCGATGCGAATCGCATAGCGCCCGACAGGTTCGATGCTCAGGATGGCGACATTGGCCTTGCCCCATTGCAGCACGCGTTCTTCCGGGGAATGTCCCTGGACCTCGGCGCTGGGCGAGAAGACGCGCAGCATCTCGGCCGTCAGCACGCCACTCTCGCCATTGGCAAAGCGGATGGTCAGTTCGCGGCGGTCCTTAGAGACCCGTAATTCGATCGGGGCTTCACTCATCTTGCTTGCATTCCCTTTCACGCGGCGACAAATATGCGGTTCAGCTTGAATTCCGCGCAATCATGTCCGAGACTGGCTACAGTCTAGATGAGCCGCCTTCAGATCGCGAGCACCGATGCACAATCCCGATAGCACATTCTTGCCGACCATGACCGATCCCTTTGGCAGGGACATCACCTATCTGCGCGTATCGGTCACGGATCGCTGCGATTTCCGCTGCACCTACTGCATGGCCGAGAACATGACCTTCCTGCCGAAGAAGGATCTGCTGACGCTCGAAGAGCTCGACCGGCTCTGCACGGTCTTCATCGAGAAGGGCGTGCGCAAATTGAGGCTGACAGGCGGCGAGCCCCTCGTGCGCAAGAATGTGATGGAGCTCATCCGGCAACTGGGCCGACACCTCGACAGCGGCGCGCTGGACGAACTGACCCTGACGACCAACGGTTCGCAGCTGTCCCGACTCGCTGGTGAGCTGGCCGAGGCTGGCGTGCGGCGCATCAATGTCTCGCTCGATACGCTCGATGCCGAAAAGTTCCATCGCGTCACCCGCTGGGGCTATCTCGACAAGGTTCTTGCCGGCATCGACGCAGCCCAGGAGGCCGGGCTCAAGGTCAAGATCAATGCGGTTGCGCTGAAGGGCTTCAATGAGGACGAAATCCCCGAAATGATCCGCTGGGCGCATGGAAGGGGCATGGACATGACCCTGATCGAGACCATGCCGATGGGCGAGATCGACGAGGACCGCACGGACCAGTATCTGCCCTTGTCCCAGCTCCGCGCCACGCTGGAGCGGCAGTTCAGCCTGCAGGACATTCCGCTGCGGACCGGCGGGCCGGCCCGCTATGTCGAGGTGCAGGAGACGGGCGGACATCTCGGCTTCATCACGCCGCTGACCCATAATTTCTGCGAAAGCTGCAACCGGGTGCGCCTGACCTGCACGGGCACGCTCTACATGTGTCTCGGCCAAGAAGATGCGGCGGACCTGCGCGCGCCCCTGCGGGCATCGGAAGGCAACGAGCTGGTCGCGGCCGCGATCGACGAAGCCATCGGCCGCAAGCCCAAGGGCCATGATTTCGTCATCGACCGCCGCACGCGACGCCCCGCGGTCTCGCGGCATATGAGCGTGACCGGCGGCTAGCGGAAGCAGGCCTTGACCCCTCCAGACACGCCGGCGGCGCCACGCCTGATCACGCTCGTCATTGCGGCGGCGGTGAGCGCGCTGGCGATGAACCTGTTCCTGCCGTCGCTGCCCGGCATGGCCCGTGCATTCGACGTCGAATACGCCGTGATGCAGCTCACCGTCTCGGTCTATCTGTTCGCAACCGCTTTCGTGCAATTGCTGATCGGCCCGATGTCCGACCGGTTCGGGCGCAGGCCGGTGATGATCGTCTGTTTTTCCGTCTTCATTCTTGCGACCCTCGGCATACTGGCTGCGCCCAATTTCGAGGTTCTGCTCATCATGCGCGCGTTCCAGGCCTTCTCCGCCGCCGGAGTGGTGCTGTCGCGCGCCATCGTCCGCGACCTTGTCGAGCCGGCCCGCGCCGCCAGCATGATCGGCTACATCACCATGGGCATGGCGCTGGCGCCGATGATTGCTCCGGCGATTGGCGGGGTATTGGAGGAACGCCATGGCTGGCAGGCGACCTTCCTGCTCTTGCTGGGCTGCGGGATCGTCGCCCTGCTGTTCGTCGTCATCGATCTCAGCGAAACCCATCACGTCCGCAGTTCCAGCATCATGGCGCAGGTCCGCTCCTATCCGGAACTCCTCACCTCCCGGCGCTACTGGGGCTATGTGCTGGCGGCCTCCTTCACGGCCGGGCAGTTCTTTGCCTTTATCGGCGGCGGGCCCTTCGTGGCGACGGAAATCATGCGTCTCACGCCTACAACATATGGCCTGCTGTTCGGGCTGACCTCCTTCGGCTACCTGCTCGGCAATTTCCTCACCGGACGCTATTCGGAAAGAATGGGCATCTCCCGGATGATCTTCCTCGGCAATGGTTGCGCAATCGCCGGCGGCGTCATCGCGATCCTGCTCCTTGCGATCTTTCCGCGCGAGCCCCTCGCATTTTTCGGCCCCGCGGTCCTGACCGGGCTCGGCAACGGCATTGCGCTGCCCAATGCCATGGCGGGAATGGTCAGCGTGCGCAAACATCTTGCCGGTGCTGCTTCCGGCCTCGGCTCGGCGGTGCAGATCGGGGTCGGCGGCTTGTTCTCCGTGCTCGGCGGCGCGTTCCTCGCCAAGGGCTCGACCGCCTTCCCGCTGGTGCTGGTGATGTTGGGCTCGGCCCTGCTGGCGCTTGCCGCCGCCTTCTATACCATGCTCGTCGAGCGCAGGAGGCGAACCACATGACAGGACGACTGGCAGGCATCATTCTCGCAGGGGGCCTTTCGCGGCGCATGGGCGGCGGCGACAAGACCCTGTACAGGATCGGCGAACGCTCCATGCTGGAGCGGATCATCGAGCGGCTGCGGCCGCAAGTCACGGAACTTGCAATCAATGCGAATGGCGACCCGGCAAGGCTGCGTGAGCATGGCCTCGAAATCGTCGCTGACCCGATCGAGGGCCATCCCGGCCCGCTCGCCGGGATCCTGGCCGGCCTGCAATGGGCGGCCGACCGGCCGGGCCTGACCCATATCGTCACGGTGCCTTGCGACACGCCGTTCTTTCCAGTCGATCTTGCGGCGCGATTGCTTGCCGCCAACCAGGGTTCCGAAAGCCGGATCGTTCTTGCCGCCAGCACGCATGGCCTTCATCCGGTCGTTGGCCTCTGGCCGATAGCCCTGGCAGGGGCGCTGGAGAGCCATGTCGAGGCCGGCAATGCGAAGGTGACCGGATTTGTCGACCTGCACGAACATCATGCGGTGGAGTTCCCGCCAATTGCCTGGAGTGGTGGATGGCTCGATCCGTTCTTCAACGTGAACCGTCCGGAAGATCTGGAACTGGCGCGCAGATTCGCGGTGGAGGAAACCCGGTGAAGCACAGGATCTTTGGAATTACCGGCTGGAAGAATTCCGGCAAGACGACCTTGACGGTGAAGCTGGTGGCCGAACTTTCCGCGCGGGGTTACCGTGTCTCCACCGTCAAGCATGCCCATCATGCATTCGACATCGACCGGGAAGGAACGGACAGCTACCGGCATCGGATCGCCGGCGCGCAGGAAGTGGCGATCGTCTCCGGCGCGCGCTGGGCGTTGATGCATGAGTTGCGTGGCGAGGAAGAACCCCCGCTCGCCGCCATCCTGTCGCGGCTCGGCGAGTGCGACCTGGTGCTCGTCGAAGGCTACAAGCGCGAAGCGCATCCCAAGATCGAACTTCGACGCAAAGGGCCGGGGGACCGGCCGCCGCTTGCCCCGGACGATCCCGCCATCGTGGCCGTCGCTGCCGATCATGCGGTCGATGCAGGAAGCTTGCCTGTCTTCGATCTTGACGATATTGCGTCCATTGCGGACTTTATCCTGTCCCATACCGGCCTTGGCGACGCTGCCGCGTAGCCCCGAGGTCCGGCATTTCCTCGAACCTGGAGGCGATCAATGGCATCCGCTGCATTTCTCGGCCTTGGCGTCATGGGCTTTCCGATGGCCGGGCATCTGCAAGCCAAGGGCTACAAGGTAACGGTCTACAACCGGACGGCATCGAAGGCCGAGCGCTGGGTGGCGCAACATGGCGGCCATAGCGCGCCGACCCCCGCCGAAGCCGCACGCGGCGCCGATTTCGTTTGCGCCTGTGTCGGCAATGATGACGATCTGCGCGCCGTGACGATTGGCAAGAACGGCGCCTTCGAGACCATGGCCGAGGGTTCGGTATTCATCGACCACACGACCGCTTCGGCCGAAGTCGCCCGCGAACTTGCCGATGAGGCGACCCGGCGGGGCTTCCACTTTCTCGACGCGCCAGTTTCCGGCGGCCAGGCCGGGGCCGAAAACGGCTTGCTGACCGTTATGTGCGGCGGCAATCCGGAGATCTTCGAACGCGCCCGTCCGGTGATCCAGACCTATGCGCGCATGGTCGGCCTGATGGGACCGACTGGCGCGGGGCAGCTGACCAAGATGGTCAACCAGATCTGCATTGCCGGCATCCTGCAGGGCCTTGCCGAAGGCGTCCATTTCGCGCAGCGATCCGGCCTCGACATCAAGCAGGTCGTCGAGGTCATTTCCAAGGGTGCCGCCGGTTCCTGGCAGATGGAGAACCGCCACCGCACCATGGCCGAAGGCCGCTATGATTTCGGCTTCGCCATTGACTGGATGCGCAAGGACCTGCGGATCTGCCTCGAAGAGGCCGAACGCAACGGCGCCAGGCTTCCCGCCACGGCGCTCATCGACCAGTTCTACAAGGAAGTGCAGCAGATGGGCGGCGGCAGGTGGGACACGTCGGCGCTGCTCGCCCGGCTGGACCGGGACTGAAGCGGCATCACTGCAGCACCATGTAGTCCAGCGGCAGTTCGGTCGTGTACTTGATCTGCTCCATTGCGAAGGATGAGGAGACGTCCTGGATCTCGATCCGGGAAATCAGCCGCTTGTAGAATTCGTCATAGGCGGCGATATCGGGCACGGCGACTCGCAGCAGATAATCGACGTCGCCACTCATCCGGTAGAATTCGATGACTTCCGGAAAGCCCTGCACCACCTCCGAAAACCGCTTCAGCCATTCATGGCTGTGCGAATTGGTCCGGATCGCGACGAAGACCATGACCTTCGTGTTGACCTTGACCGGATCCAGAAGGGCGACCCGTCTGCGGATGACGCCATCCTCTTCCAGCTTCTGGATGCGCCGCCAGCAGGGCGTGGTTGACAGGCCCACCTTCTTGGCGATGTCCGCGACGGAGAGGGTGCAATCATGCTGGAGGAGGCGGAGTATCTTGCGGTCGAGGCGATCCATGGCCCTGCCCTTGGTTGGAAATTTGTTCTCTCATGCCCTTCCGATCGCGGGAAATCAAGATGACCATTCTCCCGATCCGGAGGGAAGCGGAGAATTCTGTGCTCAACAAGGGCGCGGCGCACCCCGGACCGTGGTCGCCGCTTTCCGGGAGCCTCACGCCAGTGCGAGGCAGGACCGGACCTCCTGGCGCAGGACCGGCAGAAGCTCGCGCTCGAACCAGGGATTGCGGGCAAGCCAGCCAGTGTTGCGCCAGGATGGGTGCGGCAGGGGCAGGATGGCGAGGCCGTCCTTCCGGCTTGTTTCGAGAATGGCTTGCCAGTCGGCCACCGTCTCCGTCAGTGTGCGGCGCCGCATGCTGCCGAGATGCCAGGCCTGCGCATATTGGCCGACGGCGATGAGAAGACGGATCTGCGGCATTCGGCGCATGAGTTCCGCGCGCCAGGCCGGGGCGCATTCGCGTCGCGGCGGCAAGTCGGCGCCTTTCTCGTCCTGGCCGGGAAAGCAGAACCCCATGGGAACGATGGCGAACCGGCGGCGATCATAGAAGGTTTCGCAATCCACCGCGAGCCATTCCCGCAGGCGGTCGCCGGACGGGTCGGTGAATGGTCGGCCGCTGGCGTGCACCCGGGCTCCCGGCGCCTGTCCCGCAATCAGGATTCGCGCTTCACGCGAAGCAACGACCACCGGCCTCGGCGCATGCGGCAGGACCGGTCCAGATGGAGATTCGACACAGATCCGGCAGGCGGAAATCCGCCCGAGCAATTGCGCAAGCGTCTCCTCTTCCGGATCGGGGGGCCGGTGTGGCCGGATTGCCGCCATGTTTCACCTTCATCTTCCGGCTTGCGCTTGAAATCCGCCCGGCGCGCCAGATATGTACAGACAAGCCCTGGCGGAAACCGGACCCGATGACAAGCATGGAAAGCCCCTGCATTCTCGTCTGCGCAATCGATGACAAGACCGGCTATTGCTTCGGTTGCGGCCGCACGCGCGACGAAATCGGGGCATGGCTGACCATGACGCCGGCCGAACGCGGCAGCATCATGGCCGAACTGCCTGCGCGCCTGCAGGATGTGGAGCGGCCGGCGCGCCGCATGACCCGTCGGCGCAGAATGGCGGAGGGCTTGCCTCCGGTTGATTCATGAACCGCCTGTTGTGGGTCGTTCTCGCCCTGCTCGGCGGCGGGCTCATCCTCCTGGTGCTCAATCATGAATCCGGCTCGACCCTCGGGTTGGGCAACGACGCTTTTGCCCATACGATCTATCTTGGCGTCTGGGCACTGGTGATCGGCGCAGCCATTGCAGGTTCCCGAATTCCTCTCGGTGAGATCGCCCGCAATGCCGCGCTCTGGCTCCTGGCCATTCTCGCCCTGGTCTCGATCTATCAGTATCGCTATGAGCTTCAGGATGTCGCGAACCGGATTTCCGCAGGCTTCATCCCCGGCAGCCCGGTCAATGTATCGAATAACGACGGAGTTGCCGTAATGCTCGAAAAAGGACGCTCCGGTCATTTCGAGGTCCGTGGCGTGGTCAATGGGGAACGGATCACCTTCGTCATCGATACGGGCGCTACCAGCACGGTCCTGACCCATGCCGACGCCATGCGCATCGGCATCGATCCGTCGGCACTGCACTTTTCCGTACCCGTCATGACGGCGAATGGACAGGCGCGGGCCGCCCGCGCGGTCACGGAGGAGATCCGCATCGGCGAGATTGCGCGCCGGCGCGTGCCGGTGCTGGTCGCAGCGCACGGACAACTCGGCCAGAGCCTGCTGGGCATGAATTTTCTCGGTACGCTGTCGGGTTTCGATGCGCGTGGCGACCGCCTGGTTCTGCGCGACTGACCTTCACGCAGGCTCTGCCTCGGCGGCAAGGACGCACGCGGCAGCATCCCTCAATACTTCAGCACCCGCATCGGGTCCGGCTTCGGACAGTGTGCGCCGGAATGCCCGCGCCCCGGCCCAGCCATGAAAATAGCCGGTCATATGACGGGTCACATGCAGAAGACGTCCGCCGCGGGCGATGTGACGTGCGGCATATTCCACCATGTCCTCGATGACCGCTTCGGGCGCTGCGGGACCGGAGCGGCATCCATAGATCGCCGAATCCACTTCGGCGAGGAGGGCTGGCTGTTGATAGGCGGCGCGGCCCAGCATGACCCCATCCACATGCGCAAGATGTGCCGCGGCCTCACGGATCGAGCTGATCCCGCCATTCAGCCCGATGAAGCGCCGCGGGTGCTCGCGCTTCAACCGGTGCACGAGTCCATGGTCAAGCGGCGGGACTTCCCGATTTTCCTTCGGACTGAGTCCCTGCAGCCAGGCCTTGCGCGCATGGACCCAGAGCGCGTCCGTTCCAGCGGCAAAACAGGCATCCGCCATCACGCGCAGGGCGACCTCCGGGTCCTGCTCATCGACGCCGATCCGGCACTTCACGGTCACCGGAATCGAGATCGCGCCCTTCATGGCCGCGACACATTCGGCCACCAGCTCCGGCACGCGCATCAGACAGGCCCCGAACGTGCCGGACTGGACCCTGTCGGAGGGACAACCGACATTGAGATTGATCTCGGCGAAGCCGAGGCTGGCGCCAATGCGCGCCGCCTCAGCCAGCTTGGCAGGCTCGCTGCCGCCAAGTTGCAAGGCCAGTGGATGTTCGCTCGGATCATGGCCGAGCAACCGCTCGCGATTTCCGTGAATCACGGCGTCGGCCACTACCATTTCTGTGTAGAGCAGCGCCGAGCGGCTCAACCGGCGATGGAAATAGCGGCAATGCCGGTCCGTCCAGTCCATCATCGGGGCAACGGCAAAGATTTTCTCGCCTTTAAGATATTGAGCAGACATTTCTTTTTCTGTGTGCACCAAACCGGCAACAGGTGTGCCAGCCTATTGTTTGGACAATTCTGTATCACGCTCGACCATTTGAAACCACTCATCCGTCCAGTGAGACATTTTGCGATTGCCGTGCGAAGTGAGCCCCGAATTCGTGGAGCTGCCTTCTCGGATCACTTCGATCTACGGGAAGCCTTCCCACCAAGCGCCCGTCAACGACAAGCGGCCACCATCAGATGACGACTGGGGTTGACTGGGCTGCCTCGATCATCTGACTTATGCGGCACTTATGTGGAGGGGTGTAAAGTTGACGCAAACGTTCGACCGGCAAGAAATTCTTCGTCTGCTCGACCATCGGATGCAATCCGTGGCGACACTCAACTGGGCCTTGTTGGAGAGGGCGCGGTGGAGTGCTGCTCCTCCTGTAGCCGTCCACATAGACGGCAAGTTGATGCTCGAAGGCAACCTCAACGCTATTACGAATCCGATGCTGGAAGCCGGGCTGGTTCACTGCCGCGCCCTACTCGAATTCATGGGACTTTGCGAGCGCAGGGGTGCCCTGGCCCAGATCAGGGAGCGCCGGCCCGGTGACATCGGCATCGAACTGTTTGAGAATTCCTGTGGTCCGCTCAAGAAATTGCCTCCAGTGACCGCAGTCAGCAGATACAAGGGGAGCGCGGTTGAAGCCGAACGCGCGCTGCTCAGAGTATTTCGGCTGACGAATAAGGGGATCGCACACTGCACCTCCGAGATGATCGACGACCCTGCCAATTTTGAGCTGACCGAGATAGCGAGCGTTGGCGTACCGGCTTTGATGGTCAGTTACTTTTATACTCCACTCGGACTACCCAAGCCCGACACAGGGATCAGCACGCGTCCGCGAAGGTAACTTACCACTTGCCAAGCCCTGGTGTCACGCCTTCAAGCCGGCTTCGGCGGGGTTCGGTCTCCCAGAGTGGCTGCGCGCTTTGTTGAATCTCTTTCTCGTGATCGGCCATTTCGCGCCAATTTATGCCGGAGCCGCTCTCAGCTAATAAACAGCAAGTATTTCAATAAGAAATTTCCCGCCGTCCAGTCCATCATCGGAACGACGGCAAATCTGTGCGCATAATCCATGGGTTGAGCAGTTTGCCTCACATACTGATTCAAAATTTGCCAACGTGCTTGCACGAGGCTGACGGCAGGCTGCGGCAAAGTCCGGCGGACAGCCTCCAGCCCTTCCCCGTTGCCGGTAGAAGCAGCTACGTCAGAAGTGGCTAGATCGCACCACGGGCTTCTGCCAGCGCCTTCAGATCGGCGGGCTTCAGTTCCACCGATTCGCCACAGCCGCAGGACGAGGACTGGTTGGGATTGTTGAAGACGAAGCCCGTGCGCAAGGTGGTCGTTTCGAAATCCATCTCTGTGCCAAGCAGGAACAGCGCCGCTTCCGGCGCGACCCAGACATCGGCACCCTGATGATTGACATGATCGTCCTTCGGATCGGGCTCCTGAACGAGTGTGACCGTATATTCCATGCCCGCGCATCCGCCCTTCTTGATGCCGACCCGGATGCCGGCCGATCCGGGGCGCGTGGCGACGATCTCCCGTACCCGTGCCGCTGCCTTGTCGGTCATTGTCAGAACTGCAAATCTGCCCATTGTCTGCACCTCTCGGAGATTGACCTCAAGTCAGTACCAGCCGACCGCGATCTGCGCCTCTTCCGACATGCGGTCGGGTGTCCAAGGCGGATCGAAGGTCATGTTCACTTCGACATGCGACACGCCCTCGACCGCACCGACTGCATCCTGCACCCAGCCCGGCATTTCTCCGGCAACCGGACAGCCCGGCGCCGTCAGCGTCATTTCGATGCGGACACTGCGATCATCCTCGATATCGACCTTGTAGATCAGGCCCAGCTCGTAGATGTCCGCCGGTATCTCGGGATCATACACCGTTTTCAGCGCGGCGATGATGTCATCGGTCAGCCGCGCCAGCTCCTGCGGTGGAATGGCCGAACCGACCTTTGTCTCCGGCATCGTGGATTCCTGGCTCATTCTCAAACCTCATGCGCTCAGGCGAAGAACTTCCGTGCCTTTTCCAGGGCCTCCGCCAATGCATCCACTTCCTCCCGCTTATTGTACAGGGCAAATGAAGCCCGGCAAGTCGAGGTCACGCCGAACCGCTTCAACAGCGGCTGGGCGCAATGGGTGCCGGCCCGCACGGCCACGCCCTCGCGGTCGATCACCATCGAGACGTCATGGGCATGGATGCCCTCCATCTCGAAGGAAACAATGGCGCCCTTGTCCGGGGCGCGGCCGAAAATGCGCAATCCGGGAATCGCCGCCAGCCGCTCATGGGCGTAGTCCGAGAGCATCGCCTCGTGGGCGGCGATGCGCTCGCGGCCGATCCCCTCGATATAATCCAGCGCCGCGCCCAGCCCGATTGCCTGCACGATCGGCGGCGTTCCGGCCTCGAACCGGTGCGGCGGACCATGATAGGTCACCATGTCCTCGGTGACGTCCTCGATCATCTCGCCACCGCCCTGGAACGGTCGCATTGCCGCCAGCAGGTCGCGCCTCCCGTACAGGACGCCGACGCCGCTCGGTCCATACAGCTTGTGGCCCGTGCAGATGTAGAAATCCGCACCGAGATCACGCACGTCCACCGGCAGATGTACCGCGCCCTGGCTGCCATCGACCAGGACTTCGATGCCGCGCGCATGCGCCAGACGGCAGATCTCCCGGATCGGCGGGACGGTGCCCAGCACATTCGACATATGGGTGATGGCAATGAGACGCGTGCGCTCAGTCAGGCAGCGCTCGACGGCCTCCAGATGCACCTGCCCGTCCTCATCCACCGGAACCCAGACCAGCTTCGCCCCCTGCCGCTCGCGGATGAAATGCCAGGGGACAATGTTGGAATGATGTTCCATCTGCGTCAGCACGATCTCGTCGCCGGCCTCGATCGACGGCATGCCATGGCCATAGGCTACCAGATTGATCGCCTCCGTCGCCGATTTGGTGAAGACGATCTCATCCGTGCTCTCGGCATTGAGAAACCGGCGGACAGTCTCGCGTGCCTTCTCATAGGCATCCGTCGCCGCATTGGAGAGGTAATGCAGGCCACGATGCACATTGGCATATTCGTGCGAATAGGCATGAACCACGGCGTCGATCACGGCCTTCGGCTTCTGCGCGGAGGCGGCATTGTCGAGATAGACCAGCGGTTTGCCGTGGATCTCGCGCGACAGGATCGGGAAGTCTTCCCGAACCTCGTCCAGATCGTGCATCAGGCCAAGCGACATCGCGGCACCTTCTAGTTCAGCCCGGCAAACCAGGCGTGCAGGCGGGCCTCGAGAACCTCGATCAAGGTCTCGTCCTCGAGTTCCTCGACGATCTCGGCCAGGAACGCCTCGATCAGCAGGGCGCGCGCCTGGCGCTCCGGAACACCGCGTGACATCAAGTAGAACAGATGCCCCGGATCGATCTCGGTAACGGTGGCGCCATGGCCGCAGGCGACGTCATCGGCGAAGATCTCCAGTTCCGGCTTGGAATGGAATTCGCCTTCATCCGACAGCAGCAAGGTGTTGCAGGCCATCTTGGCGTCGGTCTTCTGCGCCTCGCGATCCACCCGGATCTGGCCCTGGAAGACGCCCGTCGCCTTGCCGGTCACCACATTTCGCACGATCTCGCGCGAAGTCGCGCCATAGCCGAGATGGCTGAGCACCATGGTTACGTCCGTATGGCTCTCGCCCGACAGGAGATTGACGCCGCGGAGCTGGAAATCGCTGCGATCGCCAGCCGCATCGACCGCGATCTCGTAGCGCACCAGCCTGCCGCCGGAATTCATGACGAACAGCGACAGTTTCGCATTTGCGGCAATGCTGCCCTCGAACCGCGACAGGGCCGTGGTCAGGTCCGGCTGCTCCTGGAAGACGATCCAGGTGATTTCGGCATTCTCGTCCAGCTCGACGCGATTGACATGAGTCGTCAGCGCATTCTCGCTGCCACCCTGCCGCTCGACGATGATCGCCCTCGAACCCTTGCCGGCGCGCAAGGCGCATCTCGTATGCGTCTGGCCGCCGCCATGCAGGATCTGCAATTCCAGCGACTGCTCGAGCTGCTTGCCGGCGGCAAGATCCAGCACCCAGCCATCGCTGACAAGGGCACGGTTGAGCCGGCCGATCAGATTATCCGGCTCCGGTTCGGGACCAAGCTGCGAAACATCGCCGGCAGCAAGCAGATCCGCAAGCTTCGCCGATTCCAGCCCGTCCGGCGCGGCGCCGCTCGCCGCATTGCCGTTGACGATCGTGAAGACCGCCGCGCCTTCGAGCAAGGGCGGCCGCGATGCCTCGACGGCGCTCGCTTCCTGCACGGGGACCTTCGTCAGCAGCCGGCGCAGATCCGTATAATGCCAGGCCTCGATGCGGCGGTGCGGCAGGCCGCGCTGGCGCAGATCGTCCATCGCCCGGTCGCGAATGCGCCGGATTTCCGTACCGCCCGGCAGGCCCGCCGCCGTGGCGCGGATATGATCGAGCAGCGCCGCCTCTGCCGGCGTATGCTGCACTTGCTGTGTGTGGATGTTCATGACCGCCTCACGCCGCTTCTTCGAGAATGCCGGCATAGCCTTCCTTCTCGAGCCTCAGGGCAAGCGACTTGTCGCCCGATCTGACGACCTGGCCGCGATTGAGCACATGCACCGTGTCCGGCACGATATGCTCGAGCAGGCGCTGGTAGTGGGTGATGACCACGAACGCGCGGTCGGGCGAGCGCATGCTGTTGACGCCCTCGGCAACGATGCGCAGCGCGTCGATGTCCAGGCCCGAATCCGTCTCGTCCAGGACGCACAGGCCCGGCTCCAGCAGCATCATCTGCAGGATCTCGGCTCGCTTCTTCTCGCCGCCGGAAAATCCGACATTGAGCGGTCGCTTCAACATGGAAAAATCCATGCCGAGCTTCTCGGTGCCGGCCCTGACCTTCTTGAGGAGTTCCGGAATCTTCATCGGCTCCAGCCCGCGCGCCTGGCGCTGAGAATTGATCGCGACCTTGAGGAACTCCATGGTCGGCACGCCGGGAATCTCGACCGGGTACTGAAAGGCGAGGAAAACGCCTGCGGCGGCGCGCTCGGCCGGATCCATTTCGAGAATCGATTCGCCATTGAACAGCACATCGCCCTCAGTGACTTCATAGTCTTCACGACCGGCCAGCACATAGGACAGGGTCGACTTGCCCGAACCGTTCGGACCCATGATTGCAGCGACTTCGCCCTTCTGGACGGTGAGGTTCAGGCCTCGCAGGATCTCCGTACCATCTTCGGCAATCCGCGCATGCAGGTTCTTGATCTCTAACATCTTTTCATCTTTCCATTCATTCGGACGGCAGGCTCTCGCAGCCGGCGCTAGCCCACGCTTCCTTCCAGCGAGATGCCAATCAGCTTCTGCGCCTCGACGGCAAACTCCATCGGCAGTTCCTGGATGACATCGCGCACGAAGCCATTGACGATCAGCGCGATCGCCTCTTCTTCCGGAATGCCGCGCTGCATGGCGTAGAACTTCTGGTCTTCGGAGATCTTCGAGGTCGTCGCCTCATGTTCGATCTGCGCCGAAGCATTCCGCGCCTCGATATAGGGCACCGTATGGGCGCCGCAATCATTGCCGATCAGCAGCGAGTCGCAATTGGTGAAATTGCGCGCGTCGGTAGCCCGGCGATGAATCGAGACCAGGCCGCGATAGGTATTGCTCGAATTGCCGGCCGAGATGCCCTTGGAGATGATGCGGCTGGACGTGTTTTTGCCCAGGTGG
>CAYLGY010000042.1:0-23174 GCA_964383325.1 uncultured Rhizobiaceae bacterium | reverse complement strand
CGCGCACGGCGCACGGCCTTCGACACGGCCTGCACCGCCTCGCCCTGGCCGACGACACGCTTGGCGAGTTCGTCTTCCATGCGCAGCAGCTTCTCGCGCTCGCCCTCGAGCATCTTGTCGACCGGAATTCCCGTCCAGCGCGATACGATCTGCGCCACATGATCCGGCGTCACCGTCTCCTCGACCATGGACACGCGGTCATCCTGCGCCTCCGCCTCGGCAAGCTTGCGCTCAAGCTCGGGAATGCGACCATAGGCAAGTTCGCCGGCACGCTGGAATTCGCCCTGCCGCTGGGCGATGGCGAGCTCATTGCGCGCCTCGTCGATCTGGCGCTTCAGCTCGGCGGCAAGGCCAAGCTTTTCCTTCTCGGCAGCCCAGGTCGCGGTCAGCCGGGCCGATTCTTCCTCGAGCCCCGCCAGTTCGGCCTCCAGCCGCGCCAGCCGATCCTTCGATGCCGCATCCTTTTCCGTCCTCAGCGCCTCGCGTTCGATCTTGAGCTGCATGATTCGCCGGTCGACCTCATCAAGCGCTTCCGGCTTCGAATCAACCTGCATGCGCAGCCGTGACGCCGCCTCATCGACGAGGTCGATCGCCTTGTCGGGCAGGAACCGGTCGGTAATGTAGCGATTCGACAACATCGCCGCCGCTACCAGCGCCGAGTCGGAGACACGCACCTTGTGGTGCTGCTCGTATTTCTCCTTCAGGCCGCGCAGGATCGAAATGGTGTCTTCCACGGTCGGCTCGTCAACGAACACCGGCTGGAACCTGCGCGCCAGCGCGGCATCCTTTTCCACATGCTTGCGATATTCATCGAGCGTGGTTGCCCCCACACAGTGAAGTTCGCCGCGCGCCAGCGCCGGCTTCAGGAGATTCGAGGCATCCATGGCGCCCTCGGCCTTGCCGGCGCCGACCAGCGTATGCATCTCGTCAATGAAAAGAATGACCTTGCCGGCGGCCGCCTGCACTTCGCTCAGCACCGCCTTCAGCCGCTCCTCGAACTCGCCGCGATATTTCGCGCCGGCAATGAGCGCGCCCATGTCCAGCGCCATCAGCTCCTTGTCGCGCAACGATTCGGGAACGTCGCCATTGACGATCCGCAAGGCAAGGCCTTCCGCAATGGCCGTCTTGCCGACGCCCGGCTCACCGATGAGCACCGGATTGTTCTTGGTGCGCCGCGACAGGACCTGGATGGTGCGGCGAATCTCCTCATCGCGCCCGATCACCGGATCCAGCCGGCCGGCACGCGCGTCATCCGTCAGGTTGCGCGCATATTTCTTCAGCGAATCATACCCCGCCTCGGCCGAAGCGGTATCGGCGGTACGACCCTTGCGAATCTCCTCGATCACCTTGTTCAGCGCCTGCGGCGTCACGCCCGCCTTGGCGAGAATTTCGGAGGTCTTTGCGGATTTTTCGATTGCAAGCGCCGTGAGCAGGCGCTCCACTGTCACGAAACTGTCGCCAGCCTTGCGGGCGATCTCTTCCGCCGTCGAGAAGACCCTGGCGGTCGGCTGCGCCAGATAGAGCTGCCCGCCAGCACCCTCCACCCGAGGCAGGGTCTTGAGGCCGGCCTCGACGCCAAGCCGCACATCCTGCGGGCGCCCTCCGGCGCGCTCGATCAGCGAAGCGGCCATGCCCTCCGGATCGTCGATCAGGACTTTGAGCAAATGTTCGGGGGTGAATTGCTGATGACCTTGCGAAAGGGCATAGGTTTGCGCCGCTTGCAGGAAGCCACGGACGCGTTCGCTGTAGATTTCCAGGTTCATCTCTGTCTCCGCTCGTAACCGGCCCGTTCACGGCACCGGCACGCTTCATGGTGACGGACCCCTTTTACGCGGACGCTCTCCGGAACTTGCCGAAGGGCGCCAAAGCAGGTCCAGCTATGGCCATGATATGGGAAACAGCCTGCCACGGCGCAAGCCGGGCAAGATCAAATACCGGATCGACGGGGCCCGTTTCGAGCCCGGCCGCTGCCCGTGCTTTCAAGGGTTGCGCGATGCGCGGATCAGCTGCCCGTAGCGGCCAGTTCCGGATCCTGTTCCGGGGCGGCGGCGCCTGACTCCTCGCCCTCTTCGGAAGGCTTCGCCGCCTTGCGCGGGCGACGTACGCGTCGCGTGGTCTTCGGGGCTTCACTCTTTTCGGGCTTGGTTTCCGGCTCGGCCGGGACCGCCACAGGCACGCCCTCATCGAGAATCACTTCCGCCGGATTGCCTTCGATGACCGGCTGCGGCCCGGCGCCATCCACCGGCTTCCGCTCATTTCCCGAACGCTCGCCGCCCCCGACAGGAACCGCATCCTGTTCCTCGTCCTCATCCAGCTCGTCGCGATAGTCGCGCTGCACGGGAATCTGGAGCTGGGCCTGCGCCGCCGCAATGATGCGATTGTAGTGCTCGGCATGCTGCAGATAGTTTTCGGCCATGACCCGATCGCCAGAGGCCTGCGCATCCCGCGCCAGGGTGGTATATTTTTCCGCGATCTGCTGCGCCGAGCCCCGGATCTTCACGTCCGGACCATTACTCTCATAGCTCCTCGTCAACGGATTGGGACCCTTACGGTTTCCCCTGCCCCGCATGCGCCTGTTCTGCTGATTCGGCCTCATTCGACACTCTTAGCTGGAGTTCATGACAATGCGAACAACCCCAGACAACCGACAAGCCGGCACTGTCCGCTTGATTCGCATTTGGAACGTGATCGGCTGTACAGTACCGCCGTCACAAATTCTTTTCCTGTTTCCGGTTGCTTCTGCCCTACAAGGAAATACCGTTCGGATTGCGAGCGTTGGCTCCATCCAGGGAGCCGAGTGCAACAGCGTGAACCGAGACGATTACCGCACTGCTCATTCCGTCCTGTCCGGTGAGATGAACTTAGCGTCTGCAAAGCGGCTTGCCAAGCAATTTTTGCACCTGCGCAGATCGATTTACGCAGGCCGGAAGGCAAGGCTTCGCTCGATTCCTGCAAGATCGTGCCGCACGGACAGCAATTCGAGGCCGCTCGCGGCGAAGATCTGTCTCACGGCTTCTGCCTGCCCGGCGCCAATCTCCACAAGGAAGTGGCCATTGGCTGCCAGGAATTCAAGGGCGCGCGCGGAAATTTCCCGGTAGGCATCGAGCCCGTCCGGGCCGCCATCGAGCGCCGCCAGCGGATCGTGCAGACGCACTTCCGGCGCCAGCGAATCGATCTCCCGCGTCGCAATATAGGGCGGATTGGAAAGGATGAGATCGAACCGGCCTTCCACGGCCTCGTACCAGCGCGACTGCCTCGCCTCGAATCGGGCCGCAAGCCCATTCTCTGCTGCATTGCGGCGAGCCGTCGCAAGGGCATCGACGCTGATGTCGACGCCAACGGCCACAGCGCCCGGTTCCTCGGAAAGCAAGGCGAGTGCGATCGCTCCCGACCCGCAGCCAAGGTCCAGCACCCGCGCTGCCCCCGCCGACCTCGCTGCCGCATCCCGCAGGAAGGGCAATGCGTGCTCCACCAAGGTTTCCGTGTCCGGCCGCGGTTCGAGGACGCCGGGGGAAAGCCGCAGCCGCAGCCCGCGAAATTCGCGCCAGCCCAGAATGCGGAACACCGGCTCGCCCCTGGCGCGGCGCGCGATCCAGTCCGCGAGACGCGCCGCCGCTTCCGGTGTCACGGCTGCCTGGCGCCGAATCAGCAGATCGGCATGCGAGCAGCCTGTCGCTTCCTGGACCAGCATGCGCGCATCGAGCGCCGCCGATTCGATGCCGGCGTCCGCAAGCGCCTTGCGCGCCGAATCCTGAAGGGCGCCAAGGGTCTGCGCCGGCAGGACCTCAACCATTGCCGCTACTGGCGAGGAGAGCCGATTGATGATCGGCGGTCAGCGCATCGATCAGCTCGTCCAGCTCGCCCTCCATGATCCGGTCGAGCTTGTACAGCGTCAGGCCGATGCGGTGATCGGTCACCCTTCCCTGGGGGAAATTATAGGTGCGAATCCGCTCGGAACGGTCGCCGGATCCGACCTGCAACCGTCGTGCTTCCGAGCGTTCCTCGGCAGCGCGCGAACGTTCTGCATCGTAGAGCCGGGCCCGGAGGATCTGCATCGCCCGAGCGCGGTTCTGATGCTGGGATTTCTCGGCCTGGACGACGACGATGCCGGTGGGAACATGGGTGATCCGGACCGCCGAATCGGTCGTATTGACATGCTGGCCGCCCGCACCTGACGCGCGCATCGTGTCGATGCGGATGTCTTCGGGGCGAATTTCGACATCCACCTCCTCCGCCTCGGGCAGAACGGCGACCGTCGCCGCCGAGGTATGAATCCGCCCGCTGCCTTCCGTTTCGGGAACGCGCTGGACGCGATGCACGCCCGATTCGAATTTCAGCCGCGCAAACACGCCGGGGCCGGACACGGATGCGATGATCTCCTTGTAGCCGCCAACATCGCCTTCGCTCGCCGACATCAGCTCGATTTTCCAGCCCCGGGCGGCGGCATAGCGTTCGTACATGCGGAACAGATCGCCGGCAAACAGGGCCGCCTCGTCTCCGCCCGTTCCGGCGCGGATCTCGAGGATCGCATTGCGGCTGTCGGCGGCATCGCGCGGCAGCATCAGGATCTGCAATTCGCCCTGGAGCCGCTCCAGCCGCTCCTCGACCTCGGCCAGTTCCGCCTGCGCGAGCGCACGCATCTCGGCATCATTGCCGGAATCCCCGGCGAGCGCGGCAAGATCGTCACGCTCGGCGATCGCGGCCTTGAGCTCGCGGATCTTGCGTGCCGGTTCCTCCAGTTCGGCATATTCGGACGCAAGCTTGACATAGGTGCTGGCATCCGGCCCCGCCGACATCTGCGCCTCGATCAGCTCGAAGCGCTTGAGAACCTGGTCGAGCCGTTCCTGCGGCACATTCGTCATCAGACCGGGATGCCTCTCTGTTCTGCGAAATCGGTCAGCATGGCCCGCACGTCCTGGCGCGAATCACGCTTGCGGAGTATCCTCTGCAACAGGCCGGTAAGCTCGCCCACCGGTGTTGCGGCCAGCATGGCCTTGACCGGCCCGATCGAAGCCGGCGCCATCGAGATGGATCGATATCCAATGCCGATGAGCGCCATCGCCGTCAATGGCTGACCGGCCATTTCGCCGCACAAGGTGACAGGCGTATGCACTGCGGCGCCGGCATCGGCGATCTGCTTGAGCATGGCGAGGAAGGGCGGCGAAAGCGGATCGAACCGGTTGGCAACCTGCGGATTGCCACGGTCGCAGGCGGTAACGAATTGCAACAGATCGTTCGAACCCACCGAAACGAAATCCACCGCCCGCATCAATTCGTCCAGCTGCCAGAGCAATGCCGGCACTTCGACCATCGCACCGAGCTTCAGGCCGGTCGGCAGCAGATAGGCAAATTTCGACAGATGCTGCACCTCGCGGTGTATGAGCTCGCGCGCCTTGGCGATCTCGGAGATCTGGGTGACCATGGGCAGCATCAGCCGCAATTCCTGCCCGCCCGCCGCGCGCAACAGGGCGCGCACCTGGGTGCGGAACAGCCCGGGACGGTCCAGCGTCAGCCGGATCGCCCGCCATCCGAGCGCCGGATTCTCCTCGGGCGTCGCATTGCCGGTGAAATAGGGAAGCACCTTGTCGCCGCCAATGTCGAGCGTGCGGAACGTCACCGGCCGGCCATTGGCGGCTTCGAGGATCTCCCGGTAATAGCGTTCCTGCGTGTCGGCGCGCGGGAAGGTCGCCGCGACCATGAATTGCAATTCGGTCCGGAACAGGCCGATGCCAGCCGCGCCGGATTCGAAAAGCTGCGGCAGGTCGACGGTCAGGCCGGCATTCATGTTCAGCTCGACATGAATGCCGTCCTTCGAACGGGAAGGCCGGTCGCGCAGCTCGCGATACATCGCCTGGCGTCGGGCGCGGAACCGGGCCTTCTCGACATAGGCCGCCTGGACATCTGCCTGCGGCCGCAAATGCATCGTGCCGTCGTCACCATCAATGATGACCGGATCGCCATTCTCCGAAACGGAGACCGCCCCTTTCACCTGGCCGACCACGGGAATCCCCAGCGCCCGGGCCACGATGACGACATGGCTGGTGATCGCGCCCGCCTCCAGCGCCAGGCCGCGCAGCTTCTCGCGCGGATAGTCCAGGAGCTCGGCAGCTCCCATCGAACGGGCCACCAGCACGGAATCCTGCGGCAACTGGGCCCCGTCCGGGCTCTTGCCCATGAGCTGGCGCAGCAGGCGGTTGGCCAGATCGTCGAAATCGTTCAGCCTCTCGCGCAGATAGGGGTCGCTGACATGGAGCATGCGCGCCCGCGTATCGCTCTGCACCTTCTCGACGGCAGCTTCGGCGGCAAGGCCGTTGCGGATCGCCTCCTCCAGCCGCTGGACCCATCCATGATCGTGAGCGAACATCCGATAGGCCTCGAGCACGGCCCGATGCTCGCCTTCGCCCGCAACATCGCGGCGCGCGAGCATGTCATCGATCGACAGCCGCAGCGAGCCCAGCGCCTCGTTCAGGCGGTTCATCTCGGTCTCGATGTCTTCAGCGAAGAGATTGGTCACCACGATTCGCGGTTCGTGCAGCACGACATGGCCCAGCGCCACCCCTTCGGCGAAAGGCTTGCCGGAAATCGAGATCGGTCGGGCAAGATCCAGTTCCAGGCCCGGACGGTTGAGCCGCGCCACATCGCCCGTGGCAATCATTTCCGCGATCACCATCGCCGTCGTCTCGAGCGCCTCGACCTCATCCTCGCTATAGGTCTTGCGCGCCCGGTTCTGCACGACGAGCACCCCGAGGCTCCGGCCGGCACGCAATAACGGCACGCCGAGAAAGGAATGGTAGATCTCCTCCCCGGTCTCCGGCAGGTATTCGAAGGCCGGGTGCTTCTGCGCGTCGGAGAGGTTGAGCGGCCGGGCGCTTGCGGCAATGGTGCCGACCAGCCCCTGCCCGATGCGCAATTGCGCCAGATGTACCGCGCCCGGATTCAGGCCTTCCGTGGCATAGAGTTCGAGGACGGAATCGGCCCGCAGCACATAGAGCGAGCAGACTTCGGCAACCATATTGCTGGCAATCTCGCGCACGATCGTATCGAGCCGCTTCTGCGGTTCGAACGGTTCTGCCATCAATTCGCGCAATCGCTTCAGCAAAACGCGCGGGCCAGCAGCCTGGTTGGACATCGTGTCGTCACTCCGGAAAGAGCGCGCTCCGGCTCACATGCCTTGCGGAAACGGCAGGCTTCCAGTGCGCGGTCATTGCCTGTCGAGGCCGTAGACCGAATGCAGGGTCCGCACGGCCAGCTCGGCATAGGGGCCATCGATCAGGATGGAAATCTTGATCTCCGACGTGGTGATGGCCCGGATATTGATGCCCCGCTCGGCCATCGCCCGGAACGCGGTCGCGGCAACGCCGGCATGGCTGCGCATGCCGATGCCGATCACCGATACCTTCACCAGGCCCGCCTCGGACTGGATGACGTCGATGCCAATGCTGTCCTTGATCTTTTCCAGCACCTTGAGCGCCTTGTCGAGATCGCTGTTCGGGACGGTAAAGGTCAGGTCCGTCTGTGTCCCGTCCTCGGAGACATTCTGGACGATCATGTCCACATTGATGTGCGCTTCCGCCAGCGGCCCGAATATGGCGGCCGAGACGCCCGGACGGTCGGCAACGCGGCGCAACGAGATCTGCGCCTCGTCCTTGGAATAGGCAATTCCGGAGACAACCTGCTGTTCCACGATTTCATCCTCGTCGCAAATAAGGGTTCCCGGGGGATTGTCCCAGTCCGCCATGCCGGGCGCATCGGGATCCTCGAAGGACGAGCGCACGAATGTGCGGACCCCGTGCACCATGGCCAGTTCCACCGACCGCACCTGCAGGACCTTCGCCCCGAGCGACGCCATTTCCAGCATTTCCTCGAAGGAAATCTTCGCCAGGCGACGCGCAGTCGGCACGATTCTCGGGTCCGTGGTGTAGACGCCATCGACATCTGTATAGACATCACAGCGATCGGCCTTGACCGCGGCCGCTATGGCCACCGCGCTGGTATCGGACCCGCCGCGACCGAGCGTGGCGATGCGATTGTCCGGACCGATTCCCTGGAAGCCGGAAATCACCGCCACCTGGCCCTCGCCCATCCGGCGGATCAGCTCGCTTCCGTCAATGTCGACAATCCGGGCCGCGCCATGGGCATTGTCCGTGCGGATCGGGATCTGCCATCCCTGCCAGGAGCGCGCATTGACGCCGATATCCTGCAGCGCAAGGGCCAGCAGGCCGGATGTCACCTGCTCGCCGGACGCAACCACCGTGTCATATTCGCGGGCATCGTGCAGCGGCGAGATCTCCCGCGTCCAGGCAACCAGCTCATTGGTCCGGCCAGCCATGGCAGAGACCACGACAGCAACCTCGCGCCCTGCATCAACCTCGCGTTTGACATGTCGCGCAACATTGCGGATGCGGCCGACATCGGCGACCGAGGTGCCGCCGAATTTCATCACGATGCGCGCCATGGCGGAAAATTTTCCCTGCGAGAATGTCCATGGAAAGGACCGTCATATTCGCGGTTTCCATAAACAATGCCATTCGCTTTCGCAAGGTGAATGACGAAGCTGCGCCGCCTTTGCCGTGACAGCACCGCAGCCATTGTCTATGCTTGCCGGGAGTCTGAATGCCCTTTCCGGCCGGAGCCTGCCATGAATCCAGAAGCTGCCACGACGATCGATCCGGAGGAAGTCGAGCGCTTTTCGCGGTTGGCTGCGCAATGGTGGGATCCGGAGGGCAAGTTCCGCCCGCTGCACAAGTTCAATCCGGTTCGTCTTGCCTATATCCGGGACCAGCTTTGCGCCCGCTTCAATCGGGATCCGCAAGGGACGCGGCCCCTGGAAGGATTGCGCCTGCTCGACATCGGCTGTGGAGGCGGCCTGCTGAGCGAACCGATGGCGCGGCTCGGCGCCAGCGTCGTCGGCGCGGATGCCTCGGCCACCAATATCGAGGTGGCGCGCCTGCACGCTGCGGAAAGCGGGCTCCAGATCGACTATCGGGCAACGACGGCAGAGGACCTTCAGGCCGCGGGAGAGACTTTCGACGTGATCCTCAACATGGAAGTGGTCGAGCATGTCGCAGATGTCGATCTGTATCTGTCGAAATGCGCCGCCATGCTGCGGCCCGGCGGGCTGATGTTCGTCGCCACCATCAACCGCACGCTGAAAGCGCTGGGGCTGGCCATTTTCGGCGCGGAATATGTGTTGCGCTGGCTGCCTCGCGGCACGCACCGGTTCGACCGGCTCGTGCGACCGGAGGAAATCGAGGTCCCGCTGGCCCGGGCCGGCCTGCGCATCCTCGACCGGTCGGGCGTCTCCTATCATCCTCTGGCCGATGAATGGCGGCTTTCGGCCGACATGAACGTCAATTACATGCTGCTCGCCGAAAAGGGCGCGATCAGTTCTGATCCTCCGGAAGAACCGGCAACGGCATGATGGGCACGCCTTCCTCGGCAAGGCTGCGAATATCCCCCGCCGAGGCGCGACCATAGATGCCGCGCTCCTCGGCCTCGCCATAATGGATCTTGCGGGCCTCCTCGGCGAAACGCTCGCCGACATCCTCGGCATTGGCGCGAACCTTCTGCACGAGGGCGCGCAATTGCGCCAGCGCCTCTCTCTTTTCGGGATCCATCAGGACCGGGGTCGCTTCCCGCGTTGCGCCTGATGTCGCGATCGCCGGGGCCATCAACGCCTTCTCGACCGACGTCACCGAACAGATGGGGCACTCGACGAGGTTGCGCGCGCGCTGCGCTTCGAAATCGCTGCTCGAGGCAAACCAGCCCTCGAATTCATGACCATTGCTGCAACGAAGATTGTAACTGATCACGAGACTTTCCTGAGTTCTCCGGGACTTTCCGACGCGACGGCAATCTCGAATTCGCGCCCGTTCCGCAGGCTGGGGATCTTGCGGCGCGCCTCCACCGACCTGGCCGGATCGACGGATGCCAGCGCCACGCCGGGCTGGTCGTTGCCGATTTCGGCAAGGATGGTTCCCCACGGATCGACGATCAGCGAATGGCCATAGGTCTCGCGGCCGTCCTCATGCCTGCCGCCCTGGGCGGCTGCGATCAGATAGGCGCCATTCTCGATGGCCCGCGCCCTCGCGAGCACATGCCAATGGGCTTCGCCGGTCTGGCGCGTGAAGGCCGCGGGAACGGTCAGGACCTCAGCGCCAGCTTGCGCCTGCGCCCTGAACAATTGCGGGAAGCGCAGATCGTAGCACACCGCCATGCCGATCAGCGTACCGTCGCAGACAGGGGCAAGCATCGCCTTCCCGCCCGCCACATAGGCTTCCGATTCGCGCCAGCTTTCCCCATGGTCGAGATCGACGTCGAACATGTGAATCTTGTCATAGCTGGCCACCAGCCGCCCATCGGGGCCAAAGAGGAAGGCGCGGTTTGCCAGCCGTTCTGCCTCCAGTCTCACCGCGGTCGAGCCGAGATGCAGGAAGATCCCGAACTCACGGGCAAGCTCCGAAGCGGCGGCGGCAACACGGTCGCGGCTTGCCGGCTCCAGAGAAGCCAGCAGCGCCTTGCGGTCGCGATGCAGCGCCCCGGTCATTTCCGGCGTCTGCACATAGCGGGCGCCCTGCGCGGCTGCTTCGCGCACCAGTTCCCCCATCGCCCGGATGTTGCGATCCGGATCCATCCCCGACTGCATCTGCACGACGGCGGCGGTAAAGGCTGTCATGTCCCCGTACTCCTGTTGGCGCCGGCCGGAGCCGCCAGCAGGTCGTCGAGACGGCCCTCGCGCTCCAGCGCGGCGAGATCGTCGAACCCGCCGACATGCACCTCGCCGACAAAGATCTGCGGAAACGTGTAGCGTCCGCTCCGTTGCATCATTTCCTGGCGCAGGCCCGGATCGAAGGTCGCGTCCAGTTCCGTATAGGCGACGCCCTTGCGATCGAGGAGGCTCCTGGCAGCCGAACAATAGCCGCACATCTTGCGCGTATACAAAGTGACTTCAGCCATTCAGGTCTCCAGCACCGGAGTGACCATACTACCGGTTGACGGTTCGTATATAGTATCGCCGCATCACGCGGCAAAGTCCCGCGGCAGCACCCGCGCGAAGGTCAGGACATCCACGCTCGCGGCGCCGCCGCGCTTCAGCGCACGCGCAGCCGCGCTCACCGTCGCGCCGGTCGTGTATACGTCGTCGATCAGCAGGACCCGCCTGCCGCGCAGCCGCCGGGCCGGGACAGGAACGCCGAAGGCGCCGCGCACATTGCTTTCCCGCTGCCGGGAATCCAGCCCCACCTGCTGACGCGTCCCGCGCACGCGCGCGACCACGTCCGGAGCAAATTCCAGCCTGCCGAGCGCGGCAAAACATCGCGCCAGTTCCGCGGACTGGTTGTAGCGCCGCTGCAAGAGGCGACGGCGATGCAACGGCACCGGCACGACGAGGGGCCCGTCCCGCGCCAGCTCCCGCCCGACCCGCATCATCCAGCCCGCCATCATCGGCGCAAGCTCCGTGCGATCGTGGAATTTCAGCGCCCGAACCAGCCGGGCGGCCGGACCGTCATAGGCGACTGCCGCGCGCGCGCGGCCGAATACCGGCGGGCGGGCAATGGCCTCGGCCGACAGCGCACCGTGCCCGAGGTCCAGCGCAAAAGGGATGCCGTGGCATTCGCACCAGGGCCGTTCGAGAAAGCGGACCTCGTGCCAGCAGGCGGCGCAGAGACCGCCATGGCGCGCCACCCGGCACGGGCAGGCGGGACACACCGGCGGAAACAGCCAATCGACCGTAGCCGCAGCCGTCCTGGCAAGAACCTGTCTGACCCGTCGCATTGTGGCCTTCATCGGGATATGACAATCAGGAAACCGGCCCCATCGTACAGACAGGCCGGATCGGGATGGATGCCTTATGATACAGTTGGAGTTGAAGGCGCCACAATGGAGAAGCTGATCGACAGGCGGGTCGTGATCCGGCGCAAGCTGCGGGCACTGGCCATGCCGGATTCAGGCGGCGATTTCCTGCATGCACATGCGGTGGCGGAACTGGAGGATCGACTGGCGCTGATCGACCGGAACTTTCCGCAGGCGGCAACCCTGTTCGATGGCTCGCCGGCAAGCGCTGACATGCTCGCATCCACGGGCAAGGCAGGAAAGGTCATCCGCATCGAGGCGGACCGCGCCCTGCTCGGAGGGCGGGAGGGCATTGTCGAGACGGGCGAAGCCGTGCCGCTGTCGGCAGAATCGATCCATCTTGCCGTATCGCTGATGGCGCTGCACGCCTTCAACGACCTGCCGGGCATGCTCATCCAGATCCGCCGGGCGCTGGCGCCGGACGGCCTGTTCATCGGCGCCTTTCCCGGCGCCGGAAGCCTGCAGGAACTTCGCCAGAGCCTGCTCGCCGGCGAAGCAGCGCTTTCGGCGGGCGCCGCACCGCGCGTCTATCCCTTCGCCGACCTGCAGACGGTGGGCCAGCTCCTCCAGCGGGCAGGCTTCGCCCTGCCCGTTGCCGACATGGAAACGCTGACGGTACGGTATGATTCGATGTTCGGCCTGATCCGGGACCTGCGCGCAATGGGCGAGACGAGCGCCCTTGCCCTGCGCTCCCGCAGGCCACTCGGCCGCAAGGTGCTGGCCGCGGCAGCCGAGTATTATGCCGAGAATTATTCAGACAAGGACGGCCGCATATTCGCGACCTTCAACCTGATCTGGGTATCCGGCTGGGCGCCGGACGCCTCCCAGCAGAAACCGCTGCGCCCGGGTACGGCGAGAATGCCGCTGGCCGAAGCGCTGGGAGGCATGTTTCCGTCGAGATCGTGATGCCGATCCAGTCGGTCGGCGCCATGTTCTATTGTGACGATTCGCCGGGCTCGGGCGCCCAGGCGCGCAGGGCCTCCTCGAATACGCGGCTGCCCGACGCCCCCTTCTCCAGCGTGATGAGTGCGCGTCTTCCTGAACGATAGACGATCGGAATGTCCAGCCAGTCAAGGCGACGCATCATCATGTTGTTGGCCTGGATCTCCGCATTGCTGTCGCTCAGCGCCAGCAGGAAGAAGCCATCCGAGATCTTTGCCGGAATGCCCAGCAACGGATTGCCCGGAGATTGCTCGGATTCCTTCAGCGCCACCCGCAGCACATTGTCGATCGCCCCTCCCTCGAAATTCTCGGGCACGAGGAAGATCATCTCGATGATGTGGCTGGCCGGCAGGGAATCATCGCCATTGCGGCGGATCGTCATGCGGAACTGGATATCCTTGCCTGGAATGGTCGCCTCGCCGCGAATGGCGGGTTCGGGCGGCAAGCCGCCTCCCGGCGATTCCTCCACCAGCGACCAGCTCACATGACCAGGCTCGGCAGAGCCCTGCGCATTGCTGGTCCGCTCCTCATAGAATATCGCCCGCTGGGTCGCGGAAGAGGCCGCCAGGGCCGGGTCCGACCGCGGAGTCGGCGGTGTCGTCTGGCCGGACTGGCTGGACGAGGCGATGGACGTGCCTTCCCCGGTCAGCACTTCCTCCTGTGCCGGCCCCGGATCGACTTCGCGCCCGTCCTCCAGCAATCGCTGGGTGAACTTGCGCGTGCCCGAAGCGTCGGCAGGCGCATCCTCTTGCGTGCCTTCCGCTTCGCCGCCGGAGACTTCCGGCGTGGCAGGTGCCGTCGCAACTGGCGTCGTGTCCGGCCCGACCAGGGCCCCGGCCAGGTCCAGCAGCGGATCCTTGTACTGCCACAACGCGTAGCCTGCCCCGCCAATCCCGAACAGCACAAGCAAGGCAAGCAGCAGGCCCTTCAGCGTGCGGCCCCGGCGGCGGCGAATCGCCGGCGCGTCATCATCGCCCTCTTCCTCTTCCCAGCCGATCCCGTCCTCGCCAGCATCGTCGTCATCATCGTCGAATAGCGGGTCGCGATTGCGCTCAGGCGCTGGCGCGGCTTGCGACCGGACAGGACTTGCGCCTGCAGCTGGAGAAGCGGCGCGCGCGCCGGTTTCCCGGGAAGAGACGGGCCGCGCGGGCCGCGGCGGATCGTCGAAAATATCATCGGAAAGCAAGGCGTCGAGCGCCTCGCTGTCGAGGTCCACTTCGGCTGCCGCATAGTTGGCCTCGACCTCGGCAATGGCAGCTTCCAATGCCTGGTTCTGGCGGTCGATCAGGGACTGGGGAGGTGGCGGATCGATCGCGGCAAGCTTCGCGGCAATGGTCGCACGCGCCTTGTCATAGACCTTCTCGCGCATTTCCGCCGACGGATCCTTCAGCCCGTCCAGCGTCCTCCTCAAAACCGCGACAAAATCTGCCATTCCTCAGCCTCGATTCGCCCTGTGCCCACTTCTAGAGCCTTTCCTGATGAAATGAAATCGTTTGCGCCTCGCGAGAATGTGACCAGGCAAGCCCTGCCGTCAAACTGCTTTCGTTCGAACATGAAAGGCTTTAGTGCAAAATCCGGCCCAGTTGTGGCACGCGCCTCCCCATGCGCGCATTCCAGGAATACGCCAGCAATGCTCCGACCGGGCGGCTCGCCGCCAGATTCCCGTAATGCGCAGTCTCCCCGATTTCATGACCTGCCCCCGCGGGGCAGGCTCCGACTCCAAGTTTATTCCTGCTGAATTGAAAACGCTTCGTCCCCTGTTTCGGTCCTCGACCGGTTTCAATCCTGGAAAGGATCCGTAACGAGGATCGTATCCTCCCGCTCGGGGCTGGTCGACAGCATCGCAACGGGGGCGCCGATCAGCTCCTCGACATGACGTACATATTTGACGGCCTGCGCCGGCAGGTCGGCCCAGCTGCGCGCGCCCACGGTCGAGCCCTGCCAGCCCGGAAGCGTTTCGTACACCGGCTCGAGCCTCGCCTGCGCTCCCTGGCTCGCCGGCAGGTAATCGATCAGCGTCCCATCCAGCCGGTACCCGGTGCAGATCCGGATCTCGTCCAGCCCGTCCAGCACGTCGAGCTTCGTGAGGGCGATGCCGGTGATGCCGTTGACGGCGACCGCCTGGCGCACCAGCACCGCATCGAACCAGCCGCAGCGGCGCTTGCGCCCGGTGACCGTGCCGAACTCATGGCCGCGCTCGCCGAGGAACCTGCCCACCTCATTATCCTGCTCGGTGGGAAAGGGACCTTCCCCGACCCGGGTCGTATAGGCCTTGGTGATTCCGAGAACATAACCGATCGCGCCGGGCCCGAGGCCGGAACCTGCAGCGGCCTGGCCGGAAACGGTGTTGGACGAGGTCACGAAGGGATAGGTTCCGTGATCGACATCCAGCATGGTGCCCTGCGCGCCTTCGAACAGGATGCGCGAACCCTTGCGCCGCTCGCTGTCGAGCAGCCGCCAGACGGTCTCGCGGAAGGGAAGGATCCGGTCCGCGACGGAACGCAGCTCTTCCATGATCGTTTCCGGCGCAATCTCCGGCTGGCCGAGCCCCCGCCGCAGCGCGTTGTGATGGGTCAGGATCCGGTCGATCTTGGCAGGCAATGTGCCGAGATTGGCAAGGTCCATCAGGCGCACCGCCCGCCGTCCCACCTTGTCCTCATAGGCCGGACCGATGCCACGGCGCGTCGTGCCGATCCTTGATCCCGACGCCGTCGCCGAATCCTCGCGCAGCGCGTCCAGCTCGCGGTGCAGGGAGAGGATCAGCGTCGCATTGTCGGCAATGCGCAGATTTTCGGGCGTCACGGTCACGCCCTGCTCCGCGAGGCGATCGATCTCGGCGGTCAGCGCATGAGGGTCGATCACCACCCCATTGCCGATCACCGCCATCTTGCCCGGACGGACAACGCCCGACGGCAGCAGGCTCAGCTTGTAGGACACTCCGTCGATGACCAGCGTGTGACCGGCATTGTGCCCGCCCTGAAAGCGGACAACGATATCCGCCCGCTCGGAGAGCCAGTCCACGATCTTGCCCTTGCCCTCATCGCCCCATTGCGAGCCGATCACTGCGACGTTCGTCATTTAGTAATTCCTTGCATCCTTTATCAGGGAACAATACAGGTTTGCGTCTCTATAGCTGTCCAGTTCCTGCTTCGCACCCCCTGCCTGCCATGCCTACCATCTTTTTTCGGCACGGGTCGCAAATTGTGGCGCGGCCGAACGTCACCGGAGAGCCGAATGCACAGGAAAGCCTATCTGCTCCTGCTGACTGCCACGCTGTGCTGGGGCGGCAATGTCGTTGCCGGCAAGATCGCCGTCGGGCATGTCTCGCCGCTCATGCTCTCCGCCCTGCGCTGGTGCGGCGCGTTCCTGCTGCTGCTGCCCTTCGGCTGGCAGGATCTGGCCCGTGACCGCCTCGTTATCCGGAAGAATCTTGCCTATCTGCTGCTCATGGGCATGGTGGGCATGGGGGCTTTCAACGGCCTGATGTACATTGCGCTCAACCACACGACGGCGATCAATGCATCCATCCTGCAAGCGGTCATCCCCATGGTCGTTTTCGCCGTCAATTTCCTCGTCTACAAGGTGCGCACCGGCCTTGCGCAGATCATCGGCTTCCTGTTCACGGTCCTCGGCGTCGCGCTGATCGCCGGCGAGGGCAGCCTGACCCGTCTCCTCCAACTCGGAATCAATTTCGGCGACGGGCTGATGATCGTCAACGTGTTCTTCTATGGCTGCTTCATCGTGGCTCTCCGGCGCATGCCGAAGATCCACTGGAAATCCACCATGCTGGTCCTGTTCGCGGGCGCGGCCCTCGTTTCCAGCCTGTGCGCTCTTGCCGAGTTCGCGGTCGGCGCGGGGCAGTGGCCCGACCGGACGGGACTTCTGGCCGTGCTCTACATCATCCTGTTTCCTTCCATCGTCGCCCAGACGCTGCTTGTCCTCAGCTCGGGAATGATCGGCGCCAACCGCACCGGCCTGTTCATCAATCTCGTACCGGTGTTCGGGACGCTTTTGTCGATCTTGATCCTTTCCGAACGATTCATCGCCTATCATGCCCTGTCACTGGTGCTGGTCCTGTGCGGGATCGCCCTGGCCGAGCGATTCCGCCCGGCCGAACCCGGCCAGTCATGAGCCTGGAAAGTGGAAACTGCTTTCCGGAACCACGGACTAGAAGCCTTCCGCCAGATCGAATTGCAGCGGCTTGGCGGAGAGGATCTCGGGACGCGCGCGAAATTCCTCCAGCACATCGGCGGGAAACGGCTTGTCCAGATAGAGCAGCGCGATCGCATTGCCGCCCGGCCGGTCGCGGCCAAGCTGGAAATTGGCGATGTTGATGCCCCGATTTCCGCAGATCGATCCGATGATGCCGATGATTCCGGGCTGGTCGTCATTGGTCGTGTAGAGCATGTGCTCGCCAACCTCGGCGTCAAGATTGATGCCCTTGATCTGGATGAAGCGGGGCTTGCGGTCTGAAAAGCAGGTTCCGGCAATCGAGCGGGTCTGGCGGCTCGTGCGGACCGTCAGCTTGATGTAGCCATCAAAGACGCCGGACTTGTCGCGCCGGGCCTCGGAGAGAATGATCCCCCGCTCGCGCGCCATGATGGGCGCGGAGACCATGTTGATGTCGGCTACCTGCGGCCGCATGAGCCCTGCAAGCACGGCGCTCGTCAGCGCCTTGGTGTTCATCGCCGCGGTCGCGCCGTCATAGAGGATCTCGACCTCGTGGATGGGCTCCTCCGTGACCTGCCCGACAAAGGCGCCCAGCACCTGCGCCAACCGGATGAACGGCTTCAGCCGCGGCGCCTCCTCCGCCGTGATCGGCGGCATGTTGATGGCATTCACGACGGCGCCGCGCAGCAGGTAGTCCGACATCTGTTCGGCCACCTGATTGGCGACATTCTCCTGCGCTTCCATCGTCGCGGCGCCCAGATGGGGCGTGCAGACGACATTCGGCAGGCCGAACAGCGCGCTTTCGGTGGCCGGCTCTGTCTCGAAGACATCGATACCGGCGCCCGCCACCTTGCCGGAACGGATCGCGGCGACCAGATCGGCCTCGACGATCAGTCCTCCCCGGGCGCAATTGATGATCCGCACGCCATCCTTCATCTGCGCGATGGAACCTGCATGGATCATGCCGCGCGTCCTGTCGGTGAGCGGCGTGTGCAGGGTGATGAAATCCGACTGCGCCAGCAATTCGTCGAGTTCCACCTTGGTCACGCCAAGCTCGGCGGCGCGCTCCTGCGACAGGAAGGGATCATAGGCAAGGACCCGCATCCGCAGCCCGATCGCGCGCGACGCCACGACGGAGCCGATATTGCCGCAACCGATGATGCCCAGCGACTTGCCGGCGATTTCTACCCCCATGAAACGATTCTTCTCCCATTTGCCGGCCTGGGTGGAGCGGTCGGCCTCGGGAATCTGCCGCGCGACGGCGAACATCAGCGCGATTGCATGTTCTGCGGTGGTGATCGAATTGCCGAATGGCGTATTCATCACGATGATGCCGCGGCGCGAGGCAGCGGGAACGTCGATATTGTCCACGCCGATGCCGGCGCGCCCGATGACCTTGAGCCGGTCGGCGGCCTCGATCAGTCGGGGGGAAACCTTCGTCGCCGAGCGGATCGCAAGGCCGTCATACTGGTGAATGACCTTCAGCAGGGCTTCCTTGTCCTTGCCGAGGTCAGGTTGAAAGTCGACTTCAATGCCACGCTCGCGGAAAATCTCCACGGCGGAGCTGGAAAGCTTGTCCGATACAAGGACGCGAGGTGCCATGTCAGGCCTCCATATGCAGGAATGGAATGGTTCCGGCGCCGGCGCTCAGGCCGCGACGCCCTGACGGATCGTGCAATGCCATGCCCAGTCGAGCCAGGGCATGAGCGCTTCGAGATCGGAAGTCTCGACGGTCGCTCCACACCAGATGCGCAGCCCCGGCGGCGCATCGCGATAGGCGCCGATGTCATTCGCAACGGCCTCGGCTTCCAGAAGCGAGACCAGCCGCCTGGCGAATCCGGCTTGCGCGGAAGCATCGAGGGCCGCAACCGCCGGATCGGAAAAAGCGAGGCAGACGGAAGTATTGGAACGGGTTGCAGGATCCCTGGCGAGATGTTCCAGCCAGGCACTGCCGGCGACAAAGCGATCGACGACCGCGGCATTGGCATCGGCGCGCGCCACCAGCCCATCGAGCCCGCCGATCGATTTCGCCCATTGCAGCGCATCGAGATAATCTTCGACGCAGAGCATGGACGGCGTGTTGATCGTCTCGCCACGGAAGATGCCCTCGATCAGCCTTCCGCCCTTGGTAAGACGAAAAATCTTCGGCAATGGCCATGGGGGCGTCCAGGATTCGAGCCGCTCCACGGCCCGGGGTCCCAGGATCAGCATGCCATGCGCACCTTCCCCACCGAGAACCTTCTGCCAGGAGAAGGTCGTCACGTCGAGCCGCTCGAAATCGAGGCGCTGGGCGAAGGCGGCCGAAGTGGCGTCGCAAATGGTCAGCCCTTCCCGGTCCGGGGGAATGAAGGAAGCATCCGGCACCCTCACGCCTGAAGTCGTGCCGTTCCAGGTGAAGACCACATCGCGGGAAAAATCGATCCGCCCGAGATCAGGCAATTGCCCGTAGGGCGCATCGAGCACGCGAACATCCTGCAGTTTCAACTGCTTGACGACATCCGTAACCCAACCGGCGCCGAAGCTTTCCCACGCAAGCATGTCAACGCCCCTCGCCCCCAGCAGGGACCAGAGCGCCATTTCGACCGCACCCGTGTCGGAAGCGGGAACGATGCCGATGCGATGGCTGTCGGGAACCTGCAGAACCTCGCGGGTCCAATCGATGGCGCGGGCAAGCCGTTCCTTGCCGATGGCGGAACGATGCGAGCGGCCCAGCGGCGCGTCGCGCAGGCGATCCACCGTCCAGCCGGGACGCTTTGTGCAGGGACCTGAAGAAAAATGGGGATTGGCCGGACGCAGGTCCGGCTGCAGCGGTTCGCTCATGGTCTATCCTTCCAGATAGCAAGCCTCTCGTTGGGGAGAGGTGGCCCGCCACGGGAATTACGCGAACGCAAGAAAAAGCGCAACAGAAAATCAACAGCGATTCGAAGAACCGCGATTGGCTACTTCAAGAGATAGCGCAGGCCGATCCGAAACGCATGCTGCGTGCGGGCATCGCCTCCCGCCGGCCCGGCAAGGCTGTCGCCGGCGATCCAGCCAAACCGGTAGGCCAGATCGAGCTTGAAATTGCGATCGAGATCACGGGCAATGCCGGCGCTGAGCGCATAGGACGCACGCCAATCCGACGCGCCGGCCTTGTTCCAGTCCGCATGGGCGAAACCGGCGCCCGCGCCGAGATAAGGCGTGAACCCGGCGACGGTGCCGAGATCGGCATAAAGGGTGACAAGGGCGGAATGCACGCGGTCGGTTGCCGCATCGAGCGTGACGTCGCCGCGCAGCCAGTCATTGAACTGATAGCCGATGCCCGCACCGGCAAGAAAGCCGCCGTCATATCCGCCATCGGCGCGCAGATACCAATGTCCGCCCGCCTTTTCCGGAACGAATTCGGGAACGTCCTCGAAGCGGATCTCCGCGGCGTCCTCATCCGCAAGCGCGGGACCCGCCAGCGCAGCAAGCGCGAGCGCGGCGGCCAACAGCAGATTCGAGCAGAAAGTCATGGGCAGCACCATTCCCGATGTGGTCAACATGCCCGTCACGGATGGACGGGCTCGGGAACGGAGCCTTAACCATTTCGGTTAACTCATCGTTAAGCATAAAGCCGGAGTGGACGCTTGCGCGGGAAATCAGGCTGCCTGGCCGGAAATAATTCCGACGATATCGTTGACCACATTCTCGACGAGGGAAGGATCGTCCCCCTCCGCCATTACGCGAATCAGCGGCTCGGTCCCGGACTTGCGAATCAGCAGGCGACCTTGCGCACCGAGACGGCTCTCCGCCTCCGCGATCGCCTTGCGGACCGGCGCGCTGTCGAGAACCTTGCTGCCGTTGACGCGGACATTGCGGAGCAATTGCGGCACCGGCTCGAACCTCCGGCAGACCTCGCTCGCCGGCCGCCCCTCCTGCTGGACGCAGGCGAGCACCTGCAGGGCGGAGACCAGCCCGTCGCCCGTGGTCGTGAAATCGGACAGGATGATATGGCCGGACTGCTCGCCGCCGACATTATGGCCATGCGCGCGCATATGCTCCACCACATAGCGATCGCCAACGCGGGTACGGTGCAATTTGAGCGAAAGCGCGTCCAGATAACGCTCCAGGCCGAGATTCGACATCACCGTCGCCACGATGCCGTCACCGGCGAGGCGCCCTCCGGCCTGCCAGGACTGGGCGATCAGCGCCATGATCTGGTCGCCATCGATCACGTCGCCCTTTTCGTCCACGATCACCATCCGATCCGCATCGCCGTCCAGCGCGATGCCGATATCGGCGCGAACCTCGCGCACCTTCCGGATGAGCGCCGAGGGATCGGTCGACCCGCATTCCCGGTTGATGTTGAAGCCATCGGGCTCGTCATGAATCGCAATGACTTCCGCGCCAAGCTCCCAGAGCGCGGCGGGCGCAACCCGGTAGGCCGCGCCATTCGCGCAGTCGATCGCCACGCGCATCCCGGACAGGGAAATGTTTCCCGGCAGGGTCCGCTTGGCATATTCGATATATCGGTCATTGACGCCGTCAATCCGCTTGGCGCCGCCGAGACTTTCGGATCCGGCCAGCCTGCCTTCCATATTGCTGTCGATCAGTTTCTCGATCTGCCGCTCGATGTCGTCGGAAAGCTTGTAGCCATCCGGGCCGAACAGCTTGATGCCATTGTCCTGATAGGCATTGTGCGACGCAGAGATCATCACGCCGAGATCCGCGCGCAGGGACTTTGCAAGCATCGCCACCGCCGGGGTCGGCATGGGCCCGAGCAATACCACATCCATACCGGCCGCGCAGAAGCCTGCGACAAGAGCGTTCTCGATCATGTAGCCGGACCGGCGCGTATCCTTGCCGATCACGACCCGGTGGCGGTGATTGCCCCGCCGGAAAGACAGCCCCGCCGCCATTCCGACGCGCATGGCGATCTCCGCCGTCATGGGAAACCGGTTCGCCTGTCCGCGGATTCCATCCGTTCCGAAATAACGCCTGCTCATGCCGCTGAAATGCCCTCTCCGGATATGCTTGCCACCCCTATTGCCACAGTTCGCGCATTCCGTTCGATCACATTGTGCGAAGCGGATGCAAGATCCCGTGCCAGAGGACTATAGGCCAACCTTCCCGTCAGAACTGTTCCATACAGCACGCCTCATCCCTGCGGCTGCGGCTCCAGCCCGGGATCGGATTCGTCCTCGCCCCGGCTGGTGCCGGCACGCGGCGCCGCCGAACCGGTCTTCGGCACGGTGGGGCCGCGCGAGGAAGGCGTATCGTCGCCGAGATCGCGCGAGGGCTTGCGCCCCGCGATCAGTTCCTTGATCTCGTCACCCGAGAGCGTTTCATATTCGAGCAGACCTTCGGCGATGGCGATCCATTCCTTGCGATGCTCGGTCAGAATCCGGCGGGCGGTCTCATAGGCCTCATCGATGAGGCGCCGGACCTCCTGGTCGATCTTCTGCGCCGTCGCCTCGGAAATGTTCTTCTGCTGCGCCACCGAATGGCCGAGGAAAACTTCCTGCTGATTCTCGCCATAGGCCACCTGGCCCAGCTCGTCCGAAAAGCCCCATTGCGTCACCATGGAGCGGGCCAGCTTCGTGGCCTGCTCGATGTCCGAAGCGGCGCCGGAAGTGATATTCTCCTTGCCGAACTTCAGCTCCTCGGCAATCCGCCCGCCCATCATGATGGCAAGACGCGAGACCATCCATTTGTAGCTCACCGAATAACGGTCGCCTTCCGGCAGCTGCATCACCATGCCCAACGCACGGCCGCGCGGAATGATCGTCGCCTTGTGCAGCGGATCGGCCGCCGGCACGTTGAGCGCGACGATCGCATGGCCGGCCTCGTGATAGGCGGTGAGCTGTTTTTCGGCCTGGGTCATGGCGCTGGAACGCCGCTCCGCTCCCATCATGACCTTGTCCTTGGCATCCTCGAACTCGGCCATCGTCACCAGGCGCTTGTTGCGTCGCGCCGCCATCAGCGCAGCCTCATTTACCAGATTGGCAAGGTCGGCGCCGGAGAAGCCCGGCGTGCCGCGGGCAATGATCTTGAGGTCGACATTGGGCGCCAGCGGCACATTGCGTGTATGCACCTTCAGGATCCGCTCGCGGCCGACAATATCCGGATTGGGCACGACCACCTGGCGGTCGAACCTTCCCGGCCGCAGCAGCGCCGGGTCGAGCACGTCAGGCCGGTTGGTCACCGCGATCAGGATGATGCTCTGGTTCGCCTCGATACCATCCATCTCG
>CAYLGY010000041.1:15468-23722 GCA_964383325.1 uncultured Rhizobiaceae bacterium | reverse complement strand
TGGCGAAATTTGCGTCGTGGCAGGGCACGCAAGCAGCTCGGGGTGAAAGCGGGAAAATGCGGAACTCGAGGAGGGCAGGAAACCGGGGAGGGCTGGTGAAACCGGAAGGGGAAGGGAAACCGGGGAAGCCCGGCTTAAGGGAAAGGTAAGTTCGAAGAGGAAAATGGGGCTGGGAACTGCCGGGCTATCAGAAATTCCAGCTGCGCGCCTTGTTCAGCAGAAAATCCCGGAACACGACCAGCTTGGCCTGGCCCTTCATCGCCTGTGGGTAGCAGAAATAGGTATCGAAGGGCTCCGGGGCATATTCCGGCAGCACATGTTCGAGCGGCACTTCCTCGGTAATCATGTAGTCGGGAAGAATTGCAATTCCTGCTCCCTTCTCGGCCGATCGACGGATGGAGCGGAGATCGTTGATCTGCAGGCTGGCCTGACGGCGCGTTCCGTGCGACTTGCCGAGCGTTTCAAGCTGGTTCAGTCGTCCGAGCCATTGCGGCACCATCTGGCCGAAGGTGATGATGCGGTGATGGTCCAGATCCTTGATCGATTGCGGCCTGCCGAACTTGTCGAGATAGGCCGGGGAGGCGAACAATCGCAGCCTTACGGTGAACAGCTTGCGCTGGATCAGATCCGGATGGCTGGGCTGGCGCAACCGGATGGCGCAATCGGCCTGGCGCGTCATCAGGTCCAGTTCCTCATTGGAAAGGATGAGTTGCAGGCGAATCTCCGGATAAGTTTCGAGAAATTCCGGCAGGCGGTCGGTAAGCCAGTTGGCGCCGAGACCGACCGAAGTGGAGACACGCAAGGTTCCCTTTGGCTCGTCGGTCGATTCGCTGAGCTGCTCGCGCACATCCTCCAGCTTGAGGAAGATCTCATGGGCGGTGCGATAGAGCAATTCGCCCTGTTCCGTCAGGATCAGGCCGCGCGCGTGGCGCTGGAATAACGGCACGCCGATTTCCCGCTCCAATGCACTTACCTGACGCGAAATGGCCGATTGCGAAAGATACAGGGTCTCCGCCGCATGGGTGAAGGAACCGGCCTCGGCAGCCGCATGAAAGATCCGCAACCTGCTCCAGTCAAGCGGCATGGTCTGCTCCTGGCCACGCGGCGCGATAAATCATTCGGCAGCGTCCTGGTGACGTTCGAGGCCGGCCAGATATTTTTCCGCTTCCAGCGCGGCCATGCAGCCGAGGCCGGCCGCAGTCACGGCCTGGCGAAAGACATCATCGGTCACGTCGCCGGCGGCAAACACGCCTTCAATGCTGGTCCGGGTCGAATCCGGCTCGGTATATAGATAGCCGTTTGGCTTCTGCCGGAGCTTGCCTTCGAAGAGCGCGACCGCAGGCGCATGGCCGATGGCAACAAAGACACCGTCGATCGGCCGTTCGGTGATCTCCCCGGTCCGGAGGTTCTTGAGGCGGATGCCGGTGACAGAAGGCGGCAAGGGCGGCTTGCCGGGATTGCCGGTGATCTCGTCGAGCACCGTATCCCAGACGACCGTGACATTCTCGCGCGCGAAGAGCCTTTGCTGCAGGATCCGCTCGGCCCGCAGCTCGCCGCGCCGGTGGATCAGGGTGACCGAGCGGGCGATGTGCGACAGGTACAGCGCTTCCTCAACCGCCGTATTGCCGCCACCAATGACCGCGACATCCTTGCCGCGATAGAAGAAGCCGTCGCAGGTGGCGCAGGCGGATACCCCGAATCCCATGAATTCCTCTTCGCTGCGCAGGCCGAGCCAGCGGGCCTGCGCCCCGGTGGCGATGATCAGCGCATCGCAACTGTAACGATCTCCCGAATCGCACCGGATGCGGAAGGGCCGGCTCTCCAGTTCGACCTCTACGACATGATCGGTAACGAGTTCGGCGCCGACATTGGCAGCCTGCTGGCGCATCTGCTCCATCAGCCAAGGGCCTTGGATCGGCTCGGCAAAGCCCGGATAATTCTCGACATCGGTGGTGATCATGAGCTGGCCGCCCTGTTCCAGTCCCGTGATGAGCACCGGTTCGAGCATGGCGCGGGCAGCGTAGATCGCAGCGGAATAACCCGCGGGTCCGGACCCGATGATAATGACAGGGGCATGCTTTGCGTTCATGATGTACCGGCACGGAAGTTGGAAGGTTGCTCGGCGTTATACTTATGCGTTGTCGCCGGGGATGCAAGGCGATGCGGACGTCCAGGCCCCCGACAGCGCAGAAAGCAGTGCACAACCTGCCGGGCGATGCGCTTCTTGGCTCGCCTTGCCGGATCATGTAACAGGATGGGCATGGGCCGCGACAGGCGAGTCCGGGCGGAGTGATATTCATGGGGATCAGGGCCGATCTCGACGCAATCGACTGGAAGATCCTGCGCGAACTGCAGAATGACGGTCGCATGACCAATGTCGAACTGTCGCGACGGGTCGGGATTTCCGCGCCGCCTTGCCTGCGGCGAATGAAGCGACTCGAAGAAACCGGCGTGATCCGCAAGTACCGGGCGCTGCTCGATTGTCATGCGCTCGGCTTCGACCTGGTGGCATTCTGCCTCGTCGGACTCCATCACCAGTCGGAGGCGGAATTGAAGAGCTTCACGCAGCGAGCGCAGGACTGGCCCCTGGTGCGCCGCGCCTGGATGGTCTCCGGCGAGACAGATTTCCTGCTGCATTGCGTCGCGCGCAATCTCAAGCTGTTCCAGGATTTCGTGATCGAGGAACTCGCCGCCGCGCCGAATGTCGATACGGTGCGTACCGCCCTGACGATCCGGCAGATCAAGGATGAGGGGCTCGTCGACATCGACGCGCGCTAGCCGGACCCGATCATACGCCACGGGCGAATCGGTTCATCTCCCGATTCGACACCCGGGAATCATGGGCCGGATCTCCGCGCCGGAGATTTCGCCGCACGTCTCCGGCGGCAGGGCCTTACTTCCACTCCAGCCGGATCACTTCGTAGCCGCGCGCGCCGCCCGGCGCGTTGACCTCGATCGTGTCGCCGACTTCCTTGCCGATCAGGGCGCGGGCGATGGGGGAGGAGATCGAAATGCGTCCCTCCTTCACGTCGGCTTCCTGGTCGCCGACGATCTGATAGGCCTTCTCTTCCTCGGTGTCCTCATCGATCAGCACGACCGTCGCGCCGAACTTGATCTTGTCGCCATGCAACTTGCTGACATCGATCACTTCGGCACGCGCGATCAGGTCCTCCAGCTCGCCGATTCGCCCTTCATTCAGGCTCTGGGCCTCCTTGGCGGCGTGATATTCGGCATTCTCGGACAGGTCGCCATGTGCGCGGGCCTCCGAGATCGCCTCGATGATTCGCGGCCGCTCCTCCTGCTGACGCCAGCGCAACTCCTCCTTGAGCTTCTCGAATCCGCCGACAGTCATCGGAACCTTGATCATTCCTGACGATCCTTCCATAGCTGCCCGGTCTCCACCTGTCTCGGGGGACGGTTCGGCCGGGCGAAAAAACAAAAAAAGAACGGCCCGAAGCGTCTTTGCAACGGACCCGTTGGAACTGTACCGATATATAGCATTTATTTCGCCCATTTCATCCCCAAATTCCGGAACGGGCGGCCGGCCACCTTGTCGTCGATTTCGACTGGCAGGCTGCAATCCTTGGTACGGACGAACAGGATCCTGCATGAAATCCACCGCCTTGCGCCTTTGCCTCGCCCTGTTGACCGGCCTTCTGGCGCCCGGACTGGCGCGGGCCGAGACGATCGTGACGGACCGGGTTTCGGTGCGCGCCGAAGTGCTCTATCGCGGGCTCGAACATCCCTGGGGCCTCGACTTTCTCCCAGGCGGCGAGGCGATCGTCACCGAGCGCGGCGGGCGCATGCAATTGCTGCGGTCCGATGGCAGCATGGTGGAAATTGCCGGCGTGCCGCCCGTAGCCGCCAAGGGGCAGGGCGGCCTGCTGGATGTCGTGGCCGCGCCGGATTTCGGCGAAACGGGCATGATCCACTTTTCCTTTTCCGAGCCCGGCCCCGGCGGCGCAGGCACGGCAGTGGCGCGGGCCCGGCTGGTGCTGGACGGGCCGGCGCCGCGGCTGGAGGCGGTCGAGACCGTCTTTTCCATGGCGCGAACGACCGGCAAGACGCAGCATTTCGGCTCTCGCCTCGTCCGGCATCCCGACGGGACGCTGTTCATCACAACCGGCGATCGTGGCGAGGCGGAGCGTGCCCAGGATTTTTCTGACCATGCCGGTGCGGTGCTGCGCATCCTGCCAGATGGCGGCATTCCCGACGATAACCCGTTTCGGGGCAGCGAGAACGCCTTGCCGGAACTCTGGTCGAAAGGCCACCGCAATCCGCAAGGGGCGGTCTACGACGATGCAAGCGGCTCGGTGTGGACGGTTGAACATGGCGCGCGCGGCGGCGACGAACTCAACCGGCCAGGCGCCGGACGCAATCATGGCTGGCCCGTGATCAGTCATGGCCGACATTATTCCGGATTGCGGATCGGCATCGGCCCGGAAGCGCCGGGCTACGAACAGCCGGTCCATTACTGGGATCCTTCAATCGCGCCCTCGGGCCTCGCCGTCCATTCCGGCGCCATGTTTCCCGAATGGCGCGGCAATTTCCTGGTAGGCGCCCTGAAGGACCAGCTCGTCGCGCGGCTCGAACGGGACGACGAACACCGCATCATCGCCGAAGAACGCATGTTCGAAGGCCGGTTCGGCCGCATCCGCGACGTCAATGTCGCACCGGACGGTTCGCTCTGGCTGCTGACCGATGAGCGAAACGGGGCGGTGATCCGCATCAGCCGGGCGGAAGCCGACTGAAATGCGGTATCGTTAACCGGGCGCTGACACTTCCTTTACCAATCGGCCCTAGCCTGAAGCCGATATGGAATCGGCAATCTTCAACCGGAACGGCCTGGGGCCGCTGCGCGCCCGAAAGCTGGCAATGGCAGGCTCGCTGCTCGCGACCCTGGTGCTTGCCGCCTGCACCGCGGACGACATGTTGCGCCCGAGCGTGGATGTGGGGCAGCCGGCAAGCCGTGCGGTGTCGGCGCAGAGCTATGGCTACGTCATGCCGGGCATACCCGAGTTTACGCCGGTTCCAGCCGAGGAAACGGCCTGCCGGGCCCGGCTGCGGCGCCTCGGCGTGCAGTTCACCGAACTGGCGCCGATCGATGGCCCCGGAGGCTGCGGCATCGCCCATCCGATCCGGGTCACCGGCCTGCCGCGCGGCGTGAAGCTGCAGCCGGCGGCCACGCTGAATTGCCAGATGGCCGAAGCCTTCGCCCTGTGGACGCGGGACGAACTGACCCCGGCGGCGCGGCTGCGCTATCTGAGCGGCGTCGATACGATTCACCAGGGCTCGTCCTATTCCTGCCGGACCATCGGCAATCGCCGCGGCGGTACGCTTTCGGAGCATGCCAAAGGCAATGCCATCGACGTCATGAAGATCACGCTCAACAATGGCCGCGAGATCGATGTGCGCAAGCCCGGCCTGTTTTCGTTCCGCAAGCGCGGGCTCCTGAATTCCGTGCGCGGCGATGCCTGCGGCTATTTCTCGACCGTGCTCGGCCCGGGCTACGATCACGCTCACCGCGACCATTTCCATTTCGACCTGATGTCGCGCCGCAACAACCGGCGCGCCTGTCGCTGAGCCTCCCGCGATTCACAGCGCCTTGCGCAGGAGATCATTCCGCAACAGCAACCGGTAGAGCGGCTTGCGGTCCGCCTTGCCGTCCAGCCGGATCGAGGCGGCGCGATACACCTCGAAGATCTCGCGAATCCGCTGGTACTCCTCGGGATCGTAGATCGCCAGCCCGTTCTCGCTGTCGTGCAGGAAGCTGCGATGGTTGAAGTTGACGGAGGAAATCATGGACAGCTTTCCGTCGATCATCAGCAGCTTCGAATGCAGGACCACGCCCGGTTCGCGATAGCTGTAGATGGCGAAGCGGCCGGCATGCTTCTCGACGAACATCTGGTTGAGTTCGGTCAGGATCGCGCCGCCGAGGTCGCCATGCAGGTCGATGCGGGCGACGATGGTGACGCGCACGCCCCGCGCCGCAGCATCGCGCAGGGCCCGCTCGATGGCGGGCGGCGGGTTGAGATAGGGATTGGCGATCTCGATCGAATCTTCCGCCGCGTCGATCAGCTCGACATAATAGCGCTCAAGGGCGCCCCTGTCGGCATAAGGCATGGAAATGAAATGACGCATGCCCTTGCGGGCCCCGCTTTTGCCCTCGCGCTGTACGGAGAAGGGCTGGATCACCTGGGTCTCGTGATCGCGGTGCCAGATCGTGGAGAGATGCGCCGCCATGGCGCGGACGGTTTCCTCGTCATGCACGGCAAGATCGAAATCACGATAATTTGCATAATAGTTGAGCGTCAGCTGCCCGGCGCGCTCATAGGTATGCAATTGAGGATAGCGGGTCAGATCCAGCGGCATGCGGTAGAGAAAGCCGTCATGGATGTTGCGTCCGCCGAGAATTGCGCGCGAACGCCCGGCCTCCGGCGAGAGCACGGCAAGCAGCTTGATGTGATTGGCGCGGTGGATCTGCGCCACCAGCTCATCATAGGCCGCGCCTCGCGGCGCCTGCCAGGCGAATTCCTGGAGCTGGATGTTGGGATGATCGGCCGCAAGCTGCTCCAGCAAGGCTCGATCCTTGTCACGCTGCAGGATCCCGGTCACCAGAATGCGGATCGGCACGCCGCGCTCGCCATGATGGCGCAGCAATCGCGTGAAGATCATCCCGGAAAAATCCGCCTTGATGTCGAGATAGGATGCATAGACCAGCGAGAGGCGGGGGGCGCGGGAGAAATCGAGCGGCGCCATGGGATCGCCGGCCGCGATGAAAGCCTCGCTGAGGGGCTTCCCGAGCAGGGCCTCCACCTTCGCATTGAAGCCGTCATCCGGATCTGGAAGCAATTTCAACGCGCCGGTCCTGAGGACGCAGCTTTGCGACAGCCAGCGGTCGGCATGAAATGCCCGCTCAAGCGCCGTCATGGGGCCGGCCGGCGCGGCGCAGACATCATAGCGGCCATCGAGCCCGGCGAAGATCCCGTCGCGACCGTCGTCCCGCAAGAGGGCGATCCGGACCGTGGTCTCGCCGGAATGGGCAAGATCGCAGCGCCGGGTCTGAAGCGCTGGCTGCAACCAGGCCTCGCCCGCCGACCGGGCGGCAAGGGTGAAGCGGGCGGGAGTGCCTGGCTGCAATTGCCGCTCCGCACCGTCGAGGAAGAGGGTCGCTGGCCCGGCGCACTCCAGCCAGACGGACAAGGGCCGGTCGAGAATGTTCCGGAAGTCGATCTGGCTGCGGATCGCCTGCAGCGTGCTGAACCGGAATTCCTTGGCCTTGCCTGCCTTGCCACCGAGAAAGAGTGTCTGGCGCGCATGTCGCCAGCGCTGCCCGTAATGCCGGGAAGCACCGGGAGCAGAATCGCGCCTGACAGGCAGGATCCGCCCCCCGTCCATCGTGGCGGCAAGCCGGGTCAATTGCCGGTAGCGCTGGACATGTCCGGGCGGAAAATGGGCGCCCGCCGGCGCCTCGGTCAGGGCCATGCCATTCGCCTTCTCGACACGGTCCTTGCGATCGGCAGCGATGACCGCCTTCATCCGCCGGTCAAGTTCGCGATCCGCAGTGCCGCCCTGCACGGGCGCGGAGGGCTCGACCGCTGGCGGCCGGCCGGGACCGACGGGCGTGCTTGCGATGCATTGCAGGGAAGGCGTATTGCAAATTCCATCCGCAAGCCCTGCCCAGCCCGCGCAGCCGGCGAGCAGCGAGCAGAGAAGGCCGGCCCAGGCCATGCGGATCGCGTGGCGGGATGGCGCCATCACAGCCTCCCCGTATCCACATCATCCAGCAGGCGGGGGTCCCGTGGCGGCATGAAGCCATAGGGGAAGATGCGGCAGACCGGAAGGGCGAAGGTGGAGCGCACGATCCTCGCCTTGCGCCGCATGGCTTCGTCCACCTGCGGATCGGCAATGAACTCGCTGACCGCGGCGCGAAGTTCCTCGTCGCAGTGACAATGATGGATTCCGGCCGTGTAGCAGATGTCGTGCTTCTGGCAGATGGCATCGAGACGGTCGACAGGCGGCTTGGCGAGGGTGCCGTCGGCCGTGCCGAAGCCGCAATAATTGCCATGGGCGACGCGCCCGCCCTGATGGACTTTCGCCCTTATTGCCGCGGTCGCCGGTGTATCCTCGATCCGTTCCCAGGGATTGGCGCACGAAACCAGCGCGCCCGCAAGCAGGCTCACCGCAAGCACGCCGCGCAAGAAGGACAACAGGGACTGCCGATGAACGATCCTTCCCTCCCGGATGTTTCGCC
>CAYLGY010000041.1:0-15368 GCA_964383325.1 uncultured Rhizobiaceae bacterium | reverse complement strand
CCTCCCGGATGTTTCGCCCGTGAAGTTGAGGGAAAAACCTCGGCAAATTGAAGGCGGGACCCGATGCGCGTCGTGCATTTCCTTTTTGCCGGGCGGTAGGTCCGGTAGAATCCATGGAAATGTGCAAACTTCTGCGCATACTCGTTTCAATTTTCAAATCTAACTTCTTCGGAAGTCTTAATACGCCACATTAACGCCATTAACAAACAATGAATCTTGCCAATTATTCATGAATGAGGCAAAAGAATGGTATGACAATGCGGTCATTCATCATGTTTATATTGTATCTATTCACAAAAGGTGAATTGTGTGCAGCGCTACGCTGTAATAGTACAAGGCTGTCCGGAAGGAGAGTGCCCCCGGTACTTGGCCGGACACAACCGAACGGGAGTAAAGTACATGAAGAAAGTGTTCGTTTCGATCGCAGCCCTGGCTGCCTTTACCGCTTCTGCCCTCGCCGGCGAGGTTGCCGGTCAGGTTCAGTCCGTCGATCCGGTTACGCGCACCATCAGTCTCGCGGATGGCACAAGCTACACTGCAGCGGAAGGCGTGGCCATCGAGGAACTGGCGGAAGGCGATTCCGTGACGATCACCTTCGAGGACGGCACGACGGTCGCCACGGCGGTAACCAAGAACTAACCAGCCACGGCTGCGATGACCGGCTCCGGAAGTCGGGGCCGGTCTCTTTTCAGGTCTCGCCGATGGCAAGGCGATTCAAGGGCAAGCCGGAAAGGATTGAGCCGGCAAGGGAAGTTGGCGCGCCACGTTTGAGCTTGACCCGTGACGCAGCTCAGGCAATGGGTGTTGCATGACGGCACCCTTCTGGAAAACCAAGAAACTCGACGAGATGACGCAGGCGGAGTGGGAAAGCCTGTGCGACGGCTGCGGCAAATGCTGCCTGTGCAAGCTGGAGGATATGGATACGGGCGAGATCCACTGGACTTCGGTCGCCTGTCGCCTGTTTGATCCGCAAACCTGTCGCTGCAGCGACTATCCCAACCGGCAACAGCAGGTGCCGGATTGCGTTCTGCTCACGCCGGAAAAGGTGACGACGCTTTCCTGGCTGCCGGCGACCTGCGCCTATCGCCTTCTTTCCGAAGGCCATGATCTCGAATGGTGGCATCCGCTGGTTTCCGGAGATCCGGAAACGGTCCATCAGGCCGGAATTTCGATCCGGGGCAGGGTAGAGGCGCTGGAGACAGAGCTGGCAAACGAGGAAGACTATCTCGATTACATCCTGGAGGAAGAACCATGAGCGCCGCTGCAATCCGCCTGATGGAACAGTTCCTTGCCGCATTGAACCAGTCCGACTGGACCGCAGCGCTGGAGCTTCTGGCAGAGGATGCGGTCCTCGATCCGCCCTCCGGCGAGCGGCAGATCGGGCGCGAGCAGTTTCGCTGGTGGCTGGCGGAAGGCCGGCGCGCCGGGCGTGAAAGCTTGTCCGACATTGCACTGATGACTACGGAGGACGGCACGCGCGGCGCGGCAGAGTTCACCCTGCGGCGCGAAACGGGGGATGCGCCCCGTATTTCGGTCAATGCAGGCATGTTCTTCGCCATTTCCGGCGGACGGATCGAGCGCGTGACCTGCTGCAATTTCCCGCAATAGCGCCTTTCTTCATGCAAGGACGGGGCTGGGCGAGTGGCACCGCCGCCGCGCCTTGCAAATGTTTATATTAACGATATCTGAACGACCGGTTCCCGCCCGGTTCAGGTCCGCTCCTTCATAACTCCCGGTATCGCTTTGGCGACATTGCAATCCAGGTCCAATCGAAGGAGATGGAAATGTTGAAGCTTATCCGGAATATCGCCCTCTCAGCCCTGCTCGGCCTCGGCGCGGCCGCCCCGCTTGCCACGACCGCATCGGCCGACAGCCTGGTAATTCGCGCCGGCAATGGCCAGGCAGGATTTGCCATCCAGGTTCGCGATCGCGGCCATGCGGGTCGGCATGGACATTGGCACGGACCGCGCCACCGCGCCTGCACGCCGGGGCAGGCCGTCAGCAAGGCCGGACGAATGGGCGTCCGCCACGCACGCGTGCAGCGCGTCTCGCACCGCAACATCTCGGTCAGCGGCCGGGCACGCGGCCATCATGTCCGGGTACTGTTTGCCCGCGCTCCGGGCTGCCCGGTGCTGCGCTGATGCCGGCGCTTGCGGCGGCGGATTCCGCCGCCGGCTGGCCTCAGTCGCGTGATCCTTCTTCCTTGCCGCCCTCGTAGCGGAAAACGCCGGTGACGAGGACATTGTAGCTGTTCTCGCCAGCGGCCAGCGGCACTGCATCGGCATAGGGGGCTGCTGCCGCTTCGAGCCGCATCATCGGGCGCGGGCCTGAAGACGGGGCGTGTTCGGTAATGGAGATCACCTCGCCGAGCCTGCCGCCCGCCGCCTCGGCCAAGGTCCGGGCGCGCCGCAGCGCATCCTTCACGGCTGCCGTCCTTGCATCCTCGATCGCCTGGGAAGGATCGGAATGGGTGAAGGAGATGCCGCCGTCACGATTGACGCCAAGATCCACCGCCAGATCGAGAATGGCTCCAAGGCGGGCAAGGTCACGCACCCGCACCGTCAGGCTGTTGGTCACTGTATAGCCGACGATTCGCGGCGACTCGTCGCGATTGTTCTGGTCCGGATAGACCATTTGCGGCTGGATATTGAAACCGGAAGTCTGCAGGTCGCGATCGGCGATGCCTTCCTCGCGCATGGCTGCAAGCACGGCCGCCATGGCTGCATTGTTCTCATCGAGAGCAGCACGCGCCGATTTCCCCTCCCGGGTGACGGAAAGGGTGACATGCGCCATATCCGGCGCCAGCTTCGCCTCGCCGATTCCGGTGACCTCGATCCGTGGACCGCGACCTTCCGACAGGGCAGGCGTGCTGGCGACAGCAAGCGTCAGGGCAGTGAGCAGCGCGGCAATCTTCATTGCAGACTCCGGAGTGTTTCGAATGATACTTCATTCTAGAGTAGATTGTGGCAGCATGAAATCCGCCGGCGTAGAGATTTCCTTTACACGAATGTCGAAGCGAGGCATGGGCACATCGGCAAGCGGCGCGCCAGTCCGGGGGAAATCGCGGCGGGACGTGACAGTGCACTTGTGCCTGCACGGAAAAGGCACTAGACCATGATACCGTCCGGTCGAATCGGGATCATGCTCTAACATCTTGTTTGCGCATGCTCTTTTCCGGAAGGCAGGGTCCATTTTCCGGGATCTTGCGCAAATTTCCCCTTCGGGGGCCTGTAGCTCAACTGGTCAGAGCCGGCGGCTCATAACCGCTTGGTTGGGGGTTCGAGTCCCTCCGGGCCCACCATTGTATCGCGATATCAGCATGTTATGCGTGCCGTGGACCGATTCGGGCGTCCGGTTTGCCGCTCTCTCCACGTCCTGTCCGGCGCGCGCTCTTGACGCCCTCCACGCTCCTGGCGTTTGCTGGGCAAGGGCAACATATTGGAACCAACAGGGGTTTGCCATGGACCGGCTCGCCTGCGACCGGATGTTTGTCGCTGTCCTGGAAGCCGGCAGCTTCACTGCGGCGGCGGAAAGGCTGGGAACCAGTTCCGGGCAGGCCTCGAAGCTGGTGTCGCGCCTTGAGGCCGAGCTGGGCGTACGCCTGCTCAACCGCACGACGCGGGCCGTTTCGCCCACAGAGGCCGGGTTGGCCTATTTCGAGCGGGTGCGCGACCTGCTCGAACAGCTTGACGCGCTGGACCAATCCGTGCGCAACCAGGCCCAGATGCCGCGCGGCCGCATCCGGATCACCGCGCCGCTGACCTTCGGTGTCGTCGAGCTGGCGCCGGCTCTCAATCTCTTCGCGCAGCAATTTCCGCAGATCGAGCTGGATGTGAATTTTTCCGACAGGCTCGTGAACCTGGTGGATGAGGGCTACGATCTTGCGATCCGGGTCGGCAGGCCGGACGATTCCAGCCTCGTGGCGCGCCGGCTATGCGATGCGCGCATTCTTGTCGTCGGCTCGGCCGCCTATCTGGCTGCACGCGGCGAACCGTTGCGGCCAGAGGATCTGCGCAGCCATGAGTGTATCCGCGATGCCAATTTCCGCGAGCCGGACCGATGGCCCTTTCGGGATGCGGGCGGCCAGGAGATTTACGTACCCGTCTCGGGACGGATCCGATACTCAAATGCCGAAGCCTGTCTCGGCGCGGCCATTGCCGGCCTCGGACTGGCTTGCGTGCCCGACTTCGTCGCCAGCGAGGCAATCGCATCGGCGAAGGTGCGCCGGGTGCTCGTCGATCACGAGACGCAACCCTATGCCATTCATGCGCTCTACCCGCACTCCCGCCACCTGGCCGCCAAGGTTCGCGTCCTGATCGATTTCCTCGTGGACAGGTTCCGGCGAAGGGAGGCTGTGGATTGATTCCATTCCGGATGCAATCCTCTTCCTCGCGCCCGGATTATCATTTGCGTTGAAGTGATCCATCTTGGGTTCATTCAGATTGTCAATGGAGGCTTCAATGTCCGATATCACGATTTCCCGGTCCGCCGGATCCCTGTCGCAAAACCTTCTTGCTGGCGTTTCGAATGCCGAACTTGCCGCGCTGATCCTGCGCGTCTCGACCGGGCTGCTCTTTCTCGCCCATGCCGGCCTGAAGCTGTTCATCTTCACCCCTGCGGGCACGGTCGGCTATTTTGCCAGTCTCGGCCTGCCCGGCCCGCTTGCCTATCTGGTCATCGCGGCCGAACTCTTCGGCGGCATTGCGCTGATCCTCGGCGTCTGGACCCGCACGGTCTCGCTAGCGCTGGTCCCGATCCTGCTCGGCTCGATCTATGTGCCGCATGGCGCCGCCGGATTCTTCTTCTCCAATGAAGGCGGTGGCTGGGAATTCCCTGCATTCTGGGCCGTCGTGATGGTCGTGCAGGCGCTGCTCGGCAGCGGGGCCTATGCCCTCAGCCGGGAGCGGAACTGACCTTGCGAAACTTCACCCAGCCGGAGCGCATGCGTGCTCCGGCCAGATCCGGAGCAGACAGATGAACCAGAATCCGCAGGAATTTAACCTCCGGTCGTCGCCGATCCATGTCGAGACGGTGCGCTTGCGTGTCCGTGAGCTCGATCGCGTCTCCGAATTCTACCAGCGCGTCATGGGGCTTCAGGTGCTCGAATCGTCGGGGTCCAGGGCCGTGCTCGGCGTCGGGGACCGGCCCCTGCTGCTCCTCGATGCCGATTCGTCGCTGGCGCCGCACGATCCACGCGCCGCCGGCCTCTTCCATACCGCATTCCTTCTGCCGGGGCGGGCGGATCTGGCGCGCTGGCTCATGCATGTCATCGAAAACCGCGTGCCCCTGCAGGGCGCCTCGGACCATATTGTGAGCGAGGCCATCTATCTTGCCGATCCGGAAGGCAATGGCATCGAGGTCTATGCTGACCGACCGCCGGCCATGTGGACCTCACCGGATGGCAAGATCCGGATGTCCACCGATCCGCTCGATGTCGAGGGCCTGCTCCAGGAGGCGGGCGACGGGAAATGGAACGGCTTCCCGGAGACCGGGCTCATCGGCCATGTGCACCTCAAGGTCGGCGACACGGCAAAGGCGCAGACCTTCTATGCCGGCGTGCTCGGCTTCGATCTGATGCTCGACTATCCCGGCGCGAAGTTCTTCGGCAGCGGTGGCTATCACCACCAGCTTGCCGGCAATATCTGGAACAGCCGCAATGCGGGCGTGACGCCGGAACACATGGCCGGACTGGCCGAAGTGACGCTCAGGCTGCGCGATCCGGCAATGCTTGCCGCAATTCGGGAACGCGCGGCAGCAGCGGCAGTTCGGATCGAGGATCATGCGGCGGGTGCAAGCCTGCGCGACCCCTGGGGCACGAAACTCACCCTCGTACATTCGTAGAAGAAGCGCCGCGCGTCGCCGCGGACGCATCATCGCCAGGAAGCAGCGTGCGTCCTCGCAGGGCGCAGCGCAAAGGAGAAACGCAATGCTGGTCGAAGGCAAATGGAGCCAGGATTGGCACCCGGTGCAGGCAAAGGACGAGAAGGGCGCCTTCGTGCGCCAGATCTCCAGCTTCCGCAACTGGATCACGCCCGACGGCAGGCCGGGCCCCACAGGCGAAGGCGGCTTTGCCGCCGAGCCCGGCCGCTACCATCTCTACGTCGCCTATATCTGCCCCTGGGCTTCCCGGACGCTGATGGCCCGGGAGCTCAAGGGACTGAGCGGCATCCTCCCGTTCACGGCGGTCGAACCGGAAACGACCGACCAGGGCTGGCGCTTCGGCAAGGATGCGGAAACCGGGCCCGATCCGGTCAATGGCGCGACCTATCTGCACGAGATCTACACGCGGGCGGACCCTGCCCATACCGGCCGCGCGACGGTCCCGGTCCTGTGGGACAAGCGCCGCCAGACCATCGTCAACAATGAATCGGCTGATATCCTGCGCATGATGAATTCGGGCTTCGGCAGGCTGGCCAGCGATGAATACGACCTCTATCCGGCCGACCTTGTGCCCCGGATCGATGCGCTGAACGAGGAGATCTATCCGAAGCTGAACAATGGCGTCTACCGAGCCGGCTTCGCCACGACGCAGATCGCCTATGAGGAAGCCTTCGCCGAACTATTCGCAACGCTGGACAGCCTGGAAAACCGGCTGTCGGACGGGCGCGAATATCTGCTCGCCGACCGGCTGACCGAGGCCGATATCCGGCTGTTCGTGACACTGGTCCGGTTCGACGCGGCCTATTACGGGCTGTTCAAGTGCAATCTGCGCCGGATCGCCGATTACCCATTCCTCAGCGCCTATGTCCGCCGCATCTACCACCTGCCGGGAATTGCGGGCACGGTCAGGATCGACCACATCAAGCGCGGCTATTATTCGATCAAGGCCCTCAATCCGACCCGGATCGTGCCGGTCGGACCCGACCTGCCCTTCCTGGAACAACCGGCGTGATCGAGGCCTGCGGCACCTGACCCGTCACCGGATCATGGCTGCGCGAGACAATCGCGGAGCGCGGAAGCCAGTTCGCGCAACAGGCGGGGATAGTGTTCCGGCCCGCTCTCGATGCGGGCACCGAGCGGGTCGAGCACGCCTGTCCTCACCGCCATGCCTTCGGACAGCACGGCGATCAGGCCCGGATCGTGTTGCGGTTCGGAAAAGATGCAGCCTATGCCGGCATCCGCGATGCGCTTGCGCAGGGCGCGGATGCGCGTCGCACCCGGCGCAACCTCCGGATTGACGGCAATCACGGCGGGCTGCCGCAGCCCGTAGCGACGCTCGAAATACTGATAGGCGTCGTGAAACACGATATAGGGCTGGCCGCGCACAGGTTCGATCCATTCCGCGATCTCCCGGTCGAGCGCGTCGAGCACTTGCGCCAGGTTCTTCGCATTTTCCGAATATGTATCGGCATTGCCCGGATCCAGCGCCCCTAGCTCCTTTGCGATCCGCTCCGCCATTGCGGCGGCATTGCCCGGATCGAGCCAGACATGCCCGTCAACCCCGTGATGGTCATGCTCCCCGTGATGAGGATCAGGATCATGATCGTCGTGACCGGGATCCTCGATTGCCGCAGCCCGGTAGGGGAGCTTGCGGACCGCGTCATCCGCCATCAGCGCGACGGCGACCGCTCCGGTCGCAATGGTATCGAGCGGGCCTTCCAGGAACGCTTCCATCTCCGGGCCGATCCAGAAGACGATGTCGGCATCCTGCAACATGCCGGCATGCGAAGGTTTCAGGCCTTCATGATGCGGCGACGAGACGCCGTCCAGGATGAGATCCGGCGCCCGGCCCAGTATGGCGGCAACCAGGGAATGCACCGGCTTGATCGATGCGACCACCTTCAGTTCCCTCTCTGCCGCCTGGACAGGGTAGGCAAGGGCGAGGAACAGCGCGATGGTAGCGAGGGCGAGGGCGAGGGCGAGGGCGGGAATCGGGAATCTCATTTTGCCACACAGGGACCGTGATGTTATATAGTAACGCCAAATAGCTGAATCTGGGGACAATGCAACCTGCTGTGCAAGGATTCCATGTGAAAGAGCAAATACCGGGAAGGCAGGACGGAGGCGTGGGCCAGTCGCTCGTTTCCCTGCGCGATGCGGGCGTCCGGCGGGCAGGACGATGGCTGGTTCGTGGCGTCGACCTCGACGTGCGCGCCGGAGAGATCGTCACCCTGATCGGGCCGAACGGCTCCGGCAAGTCGACGACAGTGAAGATGGCCCTCGGCATCCTTGCCCCCGATGCGGGCTCGGCGGCGCGCCAAAAGGATCTGGTCGTCGGCTATGTGCCGCAGAAGGTCAGCATCGACTGGACCTTGCCCCTTACGGTCGAGCGGTTCATGCGCCTGACTTCGGATGTGACCGCAAGCGAAATCGACCGCGCGCTGGCTGCCACTTCGGTCCCGCATCTGCGCAAGGCGGAGATCCGCAACCTCTCCGGTGGAGAATTCCAGCGGGTCCTGCTCGCCCGCGCCGCGGCGCGCCGGCCGGACCTTATGGTGCTGGACGAACCGGTCCAGGGCGTCGATCACAGCGGCGAGATTGCATTGTACGAGCTGATCTCGCAGATTCGCGACGAGACAGGCTGCGGCATTCTCCTGGTATCACACGATCTGCATGTCGTGATGGCCGCGACCGACCATGTGATCTGCCTCAACGGCCATATCTGTTGCGAGGGGCCACCCGGTGCGGTTGCATCGAGCGCGGAATATCTGCAGCTGTTCGGTCGCAAGGCGGGCGCGACGCTTGCCGTCTATGAGCATCATCACGATCACATGCATCTGCCGGACGGGCGCGTGCGCCACCGGGACGGTTCGGTCACCCGCCATTGCCATCCGGACGATGGCCATCACCGCGCGACTGGGACGCGGACAGGAGCGAATGAGGATGCTTGACGATTTCCTTGTCCGGGCAATGGTCGCCGGGATTGGCGTGGCGCTGGTCGCCGGTCCGCTCGGCTGCTTCATCGTCTGGCGGCGCATGGCCTATTTCGGCGATACGCTGGCGCATGCCTCGCTGCTGGGCGTCGCGCTGGCAGTGCTGCTGCAAGTACATGTGACGCTGGCCGTCTTCGCAGTCTCGGCACTGATCGCGCTCAGCCTGCTGTTCCTGCAGCGCCGCGAGATCCTGTCGGCCGATTCGCTGCTTGGCTTGCTCTCGCACTCGGCGCTTGCGCTCGGTCTCGTCGCGCTGGCGTTCATGAGCTGGGTGCGCATCGACCTGATGAACCTGCTGTTCGGCGACATCCTCGCAGTGTCGCGCACCGATATTGCGGTGATCTATGCCGGCGGAGCGGTCGTGCTCGTCGCCCTGTTCCTGATCTGGCGGACCCTGTTCGCCGCCACGGTCAGCCGGGAAATCGCCGAGGCGGAAGGGATGAGGACGGGCCGCGCGGAGCTGGTTTTCCTCTTGCTGCTGGCCTCGATGATCGCCATTGCCATGAAGATCGTCGGCGTCCTGCTCATCACCGCGCTTCTCATCATTCCCGCCGCGACGGCGCGGCGATTTGCCGGTACGCCGGAGAGAATGGCGGTCATTGCAGCCCTGGCGGGGGCAGCCGCAGTAATGGCGGGCCTGTTCGGCTCGTTGCGCTGGGATACGCCTTCCGGCCCAAGCATCGTGGTCGCGGCGCTGGTCCTGTTCCTGGCCGGCCTGCTGCCGATGATTCGCAGGAGGAACCCGACATGAGTGGAGGCGCACATTCGCTGACCCGCAACCAGAATCTTGTCCATGACGCATTGGTAAAGGCGGAAGGGCCACTTAGCGCTTATGCCATACTCGACCGGCTTCGGGACGAAGGCTTTCGCGCGCCACTGCAGGTCTACCGGGCGCTGGACCGGCTGATGGAACTCGGCAAGGTCCATCGGGTGGAGTGCCTGAATGCCTTCGTTGCCTGCCGGGCGCCGCGGGCGGGGCATGAATCGGTCGTCTTCACGATCTGCGACCGTTGTGGCACCGTGGGCGAGATCGCCGACGGGCGATTTCTTGACGAATTGCGCGAGCTGGCAGGGGAAACCGGCTTTGCCCTGTCGGGCTCGATCGTCGAACTGCGCGGCAATTGCCGCGAGTGCGGCCGGGCAGCATGACCGGCGAAATCCGGAAGCCGAATTTCACGCCAATCATGCTGCGGCGCGCGGAAATTATCCGAGCACTTCCCGTACCGATTCGACCATGGCGCCGACAATGATGTCGGCTTCCTGCCGGGTCAGGCAGAGTGGCGGCGCAAAGCCGATCAGATCCGCCTGGGGCATCGCGCGGGCAATCACGCCGCGGGACAGGAGGGCCGCCGCGACAGCCGGGCCAATCTTGCGCGAAGGATCGAAGCCGGTACGCGCCGACTTGTCCTCGGCAAATTCGACCGCAGCCAGCAGCCCTTCTCCTCGCACATCGCCGACATGGGGATGGTCGGAAAGCGCATCCTTCAGCGCGCCGGTCAGATAGGCGCCGGTGCTGGCGGCATTGTCGACGAGGCCGAGCGAATCGATGAGCTTCAGGTTGGCGACACCGGCGGCGGCGCCGATCGGATGCGCCGAATAGGTCCAGCCATGGCCGATGGGACCGAGCTCGTCCGTTCCCCGCTCCAGGATCTCCCAGATCTTCTTCGATACGATCGAACCGGACAGCGGCGCATAGGCGGATGTGAGGCCCTTGGCAATCGTGATGATGTCGGCCTCGAAGCCGTAATGGGCGCAGCCGAACATCGAACCCAGCCGACCGAAACCGGTCACGACCTCATCGGCAATCAGCAGGATGTCGTGCTTGCGCAGTACTTCCTGGATGGCCGGCCAGTACCCTTCCGGCGGCGGCACGATCCCGCCCGTGCCGAGCACCGGCTCGCCAATGAATGCGGCAATCGTGTCGGGCTCTTCGGCCTCGATCAGCTTTTCGAGCTCGTTGACGCAATATGCGGTGAATTCGGCCTCGCTCATCTCCTGCCGCGGGCGGCGATAATAATAAGGAGCCTCGGTATGCAGGACCTGGGGCAGGGGCAGATCGAACTTCTTGTGGAACAGTTCGAGGCCGGTGAGCGACCCGGTCATCAGGCCGGAGCCGTGATAGCCACGCCAGCGCGAGATGATCTTCTTCTTTTCCGGCCGACCGAGGATGTTGTTGTAGTACCAGACGAGCTTGATGTTGGTTTCGTTGGCATCCGAGCCGCCCAGTCCGAAATAGACCCTGGACATGTTTTCCGGCGCGCGCTCCAGCACCATTTTCGCCAGGGTCACAGAGGCTTCCGTGCCATGGCCGGCATAGGCATGATAATAGGCCAGCTCGCGGGCCTGGGCCGCGATCGCTTCGGAGATCTCGGTTCGACCATAGCCGACATTGACGCAGTACAATCCGGCGAAACCATCGAGCAGGCGCTTGCCGTCACGGTCCTCGATATAGGAACCGGAACCGCCGGTGATGATCCGGTTGGGCGACTCCCCGCGCGCATGCTGCGCCAGATGGGTGGACGGATGGAAGAAATACTGGCGGTCCCACTGGTCGATCTGGTCATTCTTGAGCATCATCATTCCTTTCGGGGGCACGATGGCCCCAGTCTCGGCATACATATTTCACGTCCATGAAGGCGGCCATGCCGTATCTGGCGCCTTCCCGCCCCAGCCCCGACTGCTTGTAGCCGCCGAACGGAATCGGCGCGCCGGTGACCTTGGTACGGTTGACGGCCACCATGCCATATTGGAGCGCCCGGCTCATCCGGTAGATTCGCCGCGGATCCAGCGTATGCAGGTAGGCAACCAGGCCGTATTCGGTATCATTCGCCCGCCGCGTCACTTCCTCCTCGCTGTCGAATGGCGCGATTGCGGCAACCGGCCCGAAGGTTTCCTCGCGCATGATGCGCGCATGGTCGGGCACGTCGGCAAGTACGGTGGGAGAGTAGAAGAGCGGGCCGGCATCGTGCGGCCGTCCGCCGGTAAGGACCACGGCCCCGCAGGCAATGGCGTCTTCCACATGCTCGACCTGCTTTGCCACCGCGGCCGCATTGGCCAGCGGGCCGATGTCGGGATCGTCCATACCGGCGCCGACGGTCAGTTCCGCCACCTTCCCGGCGAAGCGTCGGCAAAATTCGTCATGAACGGGCCGCTCCACGAAGATGCGGTTGGCGGCAAGGCAGTCCTGGCCGGAAGTGGCGAATTTCGCCTTGATGGCCTCCGCGACGGCATAATCGAGATCGGCATCGGCAAAGACGATGAACGGCGCATGTCCGCCGAGCTCCATGACGAGGCGCTTGATCGTGTCCGCAGATTGCCGGTAGAGCAGCCTGCCGACTTCGGTGGAGCCGGTGAACGAGAGCGCCCGGACCCGCGGATCCTCCGTCCAGGGCGGGACAATCGTCGAGGCCCTGCCGGTAACGACGTTGAACACGCCGGCCGGAAAGCCCGCCCGCTCGGCAAGCTCGGCAAGCGCCAGCGCCGAGAACGGCGTTTCATGGGAAGGGTGCACCACGGTCGTGCAGCCCGCGGCAAGGGCGGCGGCAGCCTTGCGGGTAATCATGGCGGAAGGGAAATTCCACGGCGTGATCAGGGCAGCCACGCCGAGCGGCTCCAGCCAGACCTCGACCTCGGCATCGCGCAGATGCGAGGTCACGCCCTCAATATTGGGCCGCTTGGCTTCCTCGGCATAGAAATCGACGAAGGAGGCGGCATAATCGATCTCGCCCCTTGCCTCGGAGATCGGCTTGCCCTGTTCCAGGGTCATGATCGTGGCCAGATCCTCACGGTGCGCTGCCATGAGTTCATGCCATGCCCGCAACCGCTCGGCGCGCTCCTGCGGCAGCAATCCGGACCAGGCGGGGAAGGCGGCATGGGCATGGTCGACCGCGGCGCGGCTCTGGCGGGCATCGAGCGCGGCGACATGGCCAAGGACGCTCTGGTCGGCCGGATTGACGACTTCGACTTCCGATCCGTCCTCCGCCGCGGTCCAGGCGCCGCCAATATAGGAGAACCGCCGCAGGAAGCGGGGGTCTGCGAGCAGGTGCAAGGGAAATCCGTTGGTCGTGGGGTTCATGTCGTGCTCCGGTTCGCGATGGCCGAGCGTAACCCCGGCAAGCCGGATCTTTCATTCGCAAGCGACGGCAGGCACAGAAGGTTCGTCTTTTTTGCCCCGGCTGCGCCGATGCTCATTCCGCAGCGCTGCCGAGCAACCGGTCGAAGGGCGGAATCCGGCTCGTCTTGACCGGCTTGGTGACGATGTGGGTCACGTAGCGCTCGATGCCGAGCCCTGCCTCCAGCAGCTCATCAATCAGGCGCTGGTAGCGATCGATGTCGCGGGCGACGACCTGCAGGAGATAGTCCTGCCCGCCGCCCAGCGCCCAGCAGCAGATGATTTCATCCTGCTGCGCGACGGCACGCTCGAAGCGCTGGAAATATTCGGCGCGATGGCTGGTCAGTTCCACCGTGACGAAGACGGTGACCGCGCCCAGCATGGCGAGCGAGAATTCGGCCCGGAAGCCCTGGATGATGCCGGCCTTCTCCAGCCGGGTCAGCCTTTCCCAGCTGGGGCTCGGCGAAAGGTTGATGCGCCGGGCAAGCTCCGCCTTGCTGATGCGTCCTTCGCGCGCAAGAATCTTCAGGATCTCGATATCGCGGCTGTCGAGTCGAAGCATGGCCGGCGTGCCGGGGTTCATGTGGTGATCTTCGTGCCACCGCCGTTCCGGCGAAGTGCGGCGAAGGCATGCGCCGCAATGGCCGTGTCCTGCGCGCCGGTGCCGGTCAGATCGCAGATCGTGATGTCGTCCTCGCTGCGGCGCCCCGGCACCATGCCGGCCACGATCTCGCCCAGCTCGGGCGGCCGCGGCCGGTCCTGCCAGAGGCCGGACGCGATGGCGGTCCGCAATTCGCCGAGGCTTTCGCACTGGCTGACGCGGTCGCATGCGTAAAGGTCCGCGGCGATGAGCGCGGCCGGGTCGATCTCGTTCTTGCCGGCCTGATCCGAGCCCATGGCCGTGACATGCAGTCCCGGATGCAGCCACTCGGCCCGCAGCACGGGCTCACGCGCCGGCGTCGTCGTGACGACGAGCTGGCTTTCCTCCACCAGGCGCGCGGCATCGGTCACGGCCATGGCCTCGATCCCGAGCTTGCGGCCGAGATCGGCGGCGCAGGCTTCTGCCTTACCGGTATCGCGACCCCAAACGAGCAGTCGCGAGAAGGGCCGGACGAGATGCGCCGCCTCGATCTGGAGCCGCGCCTGGACCCCGGTGCCGATGACGCCGGCGGTCGCGACATTTCGCGGCGCGAGATACCGGGCGGCGACTCCTCCGGCTGCTGCCGTCCGGATATCGGTCAGGTAGCCATTGTCGAGAAGCAGCGCCTCCACGAGTCCGGTCCGGGCCGAGAACAGGATCATGAGGCCGTTCAGGCTGGGCAGGCCGATCTTCGGATTGTCGAAGAAGCCGGGGCTGACCTTGATGGCAAAACTGTCGAAACCCGGCAGATAGGCGGTCTTGACGTCGACCTCGCCATTGGCCTCCTCGATCTCCATCGACAGGATGGGGGGCATGACCACCTTGCCGCCGGCGAGGGCGACGAAGGCCTTTTCCACCTGCTCCAGCGCCACGGGATCGAGCGCAACCGCCTTGCGCAGCTCGGCTTCGACCGCGATCCAGACTTCATTCCCCATATGGTTTCCCCCTGACGGTGAGGTCGCCGAGCTGAATGTCGCTGCCGGAGACGATGCGGGTAAACTGGTCCATGTCGACATTCCGGCCCGTGATGAGCGTGGCGACCGGCCCGGCGGGCAGATCCAGCCTGCCGGAATGCAGTGCGGCAATGCCGACCGCCGAACCGCCCTCGGCCACGATCCGGTCTTCGTAGTAGAGCGCCTGCATGGCGCGGTAGATCTCGTCCTCGCTGACCAGCAGGGTATCGTCGAGCAGGTCGCGGCAGAGCGCGAAACTGTGGCGATTGTCCAATCCGATGCCGCCGCCGAGCGAATCGGCGAGGCTGGCGACTTCCTCGGTCTCGACCGGCTTGCCCGCCCGGATGGACGCATGCATGGCCGCGCCCCGATCCATGCTGACGCCGATGATCCGGATCGAGGGCCGGATGGCCCGAGCCGCCAGCGCAACCCCGCCCGCCAGGCCGCCGCCCGAGAGGGGGACGAGGATGGCGGCGAGATCCGGCCGCTCCTCGAGAAGTTCGAGACCGATCGTCCCCTGTCCGGCAATCACGAGCGGGTCATCGAAGGGAGAAATCTCGACAAGCCCTTCCGTCTCGGCCAGCCGCAGGCTCTCTGCCTGCGCATCATCCTGGCTCTCGCCGACAATGCGCACCTCGGCGCCGAGCGCCCTTATGCCCTCGACCTTGACCTGCGGCACGAGGGCCGACATGCAGATCACGGCGCGAAGTCCGCGCGCCCGGGCAGCATAGGCAATGGCGCGACCGTGATTCCCGGTCGAACAACAGGCCACGCCGCTTGCCGTCTCCGGC
>CAYLGY010000040.1:0-23817 GCA_964383325.1 uncultured Rhizobiaceae bacterium | reverse complement strand
TAGGGAGTCGGCATCCTCAAGCCCATTGTGTACCACTCCTGTGTACCATTTTGGCCTTGGCCGTCAACAGACACAGGAAAATCAAGGACTTACAGGCAAATGGTGCCCAGGAGAGGACTCGAACCTCCACGACCGTTAGGTCACTAGCACCTGAAGCTAGCGCGTCTACCAGTTCCGCCACCTGGGCAATGCGAGGCTGATGTAAGCGGCTGGATGCAGGCTGTCAATCTGAAAAGCTGCGCTTTCCGCAAACATCAACATGGATCAGCTTGTTGACAGCATTTCCTTGCTGGCCACAGTGGAATCCGCGTTCAGCCGGTAGAGGACCGGGACGCCCGTGCCAAGCTCGAGCTTCACCACTTCCTCCGGCGAGAGTCCATCGAGCGCCATGATCAGCGCCCGCAGCGAATTGCCATGCGCGGCGATGAGAACCGTCTCGCCCCTCAGGACATGCGGCTGGATATCGTGCAGGTAATACGGCCAGACGCGCGCGCCGGTATCGCGAAGGCTTTCGCCCCCGGGAGGCGCGATGTCATAGGAACGGCGCCAGACATGGACCTGCTCCTCGCCCCATTTGCTGCGCGCCTCGTCCTTGTTCATTCCCGAGAGATCGCCATAGTCGCGCTCGTTCAGCGCCCTGTGCTCGCGCAGCGCGATTCCCTCGCGGCCCAGCTCCTGCAGGATGATCGAGCAAGTCCGCCGGGCTCGCTGCAACACCGAAGTAAAGGCAATCTCAGGCTCGATCCCGCGCGCCTTCAGGACCTTTCCGGCCGCTTGCGCCTCCGCCACGCCTTTCTCGGTCAGATCGACATCTCGCCAGCCCGTAAAGAGATTCTTGAGGTTCCATTCGCTCTGTCCATGACGGACGAGGACAAGCATGCCGGACATGAGATTCCTTTCCTGATGTGAATGCGCATGATTCGTTCCGGAGGCCGGAGGCGCTTGCCGCGAATCAGGCACTAGATCTTCGCAAGGCCCAGAACATCGCGCATGGAGTACAGGCCGGGCTTGCGGCCCCGTGCCCATTGCGCCGCCGCCACCGCACCGCGGGCAAAGATGTCACGGTTCTCGGCGCGATGCGTCAGGATGATCTGCTCCCCGGCTCCGGCGAGAATCACCGAATGCTCGCCTACAACCGAGCCGCCGCGCAGGGTCGCAAATCCCACGGCGCCTTGCGGCCGCGCGCCGGTGTGTCCATCGCGCTGACGCACCGAATTCCGGGCGAGATCGATCCCGCGACCCGCTGCCACGGCCTCGCCCAGCAAAAGGGCGGTGCCCGAAGGCGCATCCACCTTGTGCCGGTGATGCATCTCGACGATTTCCACGTCGAACTCCGATCCGGGCAGCGCCCGCGCTGCCTGCTCCGCCAGCAGGGCCAACAGGTTGACGCCTACCGACATGTTGCCGGACTTGACGATGGTTGCGTGGCGGGCTGCTGCGGCAATTGCTGCATCCTCCTCGCCCGAACAGCCGGTGGTGCCAATCACGTGCACGATGCGCGCCTGAGCTGCATAGCCGGCGAATGCGACGCTCGCACCGGGGGTCGTGAAATCGAGCACGCCGTCGCATCCCGCAAAGGCGCGCAGCGGATCGGACGTAACCTCGACGCCGATCCTTCCGAGCCCGGCAATCTCGCCCGCATCCCGGCCGATTTCCGCCGCACCTTCGCGCTCGATCGCGCCAGAGAGCGACACGCCGGACGTCTCTGTCACGATGCGAATCAGCGTCCTGCCCATGCGTCCCGCGGCGCCGACGACTACCAGCCTCATATCATTCATGTCCCGCTCCGGTCCGTTCCCCGTGCCGTCTCATCCTCCGGCGCACATTCCGCATCGTCGAGCAGGTCGAAGCCTGCGCCCGCGCCCAGACGATAATAGCGCGCATAGATTCCCTGGTCGCGATTCTTCAATTCGTCATGCGTGCCCTGTTCGACGACGCGGCCCTGATCCATTACTATGATCGTGTCTGCCCGCACAACAGTCGACAGACGGTGGGCGATGACGATCGTGGTTCGCCCCTGCATCACCTGCTGCAGCGCAGACTGCACGTTTTTTTCCGATTCATTATCGAGTGCAGAAGTGGCCTCGTCGAGCAGCAGGATCGGCGCATTGCGCACCAGCGCGCGCGCAATGGAAATCCGCTGGCGCTGGCCGCCGGAGAGATTGGCGCCGCTCTCGTCCACCTGCGTGTCATAGCCTTGCGGAAGGGCGGCAATGAATTCCTCGCACGATGCAAGGCGGGCTGCCGCGCGGATCTCGTCCATTCCGGCATCGGGTCGGCCATAGCGGATATTGTCGGCGATGCTGCCCTCGAACAGGAACGGCGTCTGCGATACATAGGCAATCGATCGCCGCAGGGAATGTTTCGTCACCTCGCCAATATCCTGTCCGTCGATCAGGATCCGGCCGGACTGCGGGTCGTGAAATCGCTGGATCAACGCCACCAGCGTGGATTTGCCTGCCCCTGAAGGGCCGACAATCGCCGCCGTCGTGCCGGCCGGAACCGCGAATGACATCCCGTCGATCACCGGGCGGCCGGGCGCATAGCCGAAACTTACCCGATCGAACTCGATCCTGCCGGCGCTGACCGCAAGCTCCGTCGCACCCGGAATGTCCCGCTGCGGCGCCTCGATGTCGAGAATCTCGTAGATCATGCGCGCATTGACCAGTGCGCGCTCGAGATTGATCTGCGCCCGCGCCAGCCGCTTTGCCGGCTCATAGGCAAGCAGGAGCGCGGTAATGAAGGAAAAGACGCTTCCCGGCGGCACATCGGTATAGACCGCGCGATAGCTGCTATAGGCGATCACGCCTGCAATCGCGAAGCCGGCCAGCGTTTCGGCGATCGGGCCAGTCCGCTCCTGCACCCGCGCAATCTTGTTGGCGCGCTGCTCGGCCTCCACGATCAGCTTCTCCAGCCTCGCGCTGAGCTGACGCTCCATCGTGAACGCCTTGACGATGGCAATGCCCTGCATCGCTTCCTGCATGGCGCCCAGCACGCGGGAATTCACCTCGATCGAATCGCGTGTGACGCGACGCAGGCGCCGCGAGATCGCATTGACCGCGTAGATCAGCGGCGGGCCGATCACGAGGGTGATGGCAGACAGCAGCGGATCCTGCAGGATCATGACGCCAATGAGCGCTGCAAGCGCCAGTGCATCGCGGGCGATCGAAGCCACGGCAATGTTGAGCAGGTCGCGTATGCCGGTAATGTTCTGGTTGATGCGCGCCGCAAGTTCGCCGGAGCGGTTGCCGACATGAAAGTCGAGGCCGAGGCGCATCAGATGTTCGAAGATTCGTCGTTGGTAGCGGGCGATGAGATTGTTGCCGATCTTGGCCAGCAGCACGGCCTGGCCATAGGTCGCAAGGCCCCGGACGAGAAACGCAACCAGGATGGCGCCGCTGATCAGCGGCACCAGCTCGTGACGCTGGCGGTAGAAGATCTCGTCCACCACGTCGCGAATGATCCAGGCTGTGAAAGCGGTCGCCAGCGCGATCAGAACGAGGCAGACGACGGCAAGGGCATAATGACGGAGATATTGCCGGCCATTTTCCCGATATACCCGACGGATGACGGCGATCACTTCGGCCGGCTCGAATCTTGTCGTCATCTTTTCCGCCATGGAGAATCTGCGGGGCATATAGCGGCTTTCCCGCCAGAAGGGAACCGCCTGCAGCCTCACCGCTCCGGACGCGGAACGGGAACCGGAAAGAAGTCGGGCATCACGCGATCATAGGCCGTGAGCGGCGCGATGCCCGGCACGCTCTGCGGCCCGGCGATCGTGACGGCCTCTTCCGACATGGGCGCAGGCGCCGACAGCACGCTCCGGCAGGCGCGTGGCAGATCCGAAAGCTTCATGACGTCGCGCGCGCGCGGCTGCTGCGTTCCGGTCGCCGGTCGCCAGGGTTCTTCCGTGAACCACCAATCCAGCGACTTGTCGCACCCGTCTCCCGCCGGCGGCGGCGATTGGGGCCGACAGCCGGTCGCATCGGCCGGACAGGCGATCCGGACATGAAAATGATAATCATGGCCCCAGAAGGGGCGAATCTTCGAGAGCCAGCGCCGGTCGCCGCGCACAGTGTCGCACAGCTTCTTCTTGATGCCGGGATGCACCAGGATCCGCTCCACGATTCGATAGCTCGCGGCGCGGCGCAGCACTGCCTCATGCGCAGGCGTCCAGCGCCGGTCGTCCACCAGCAGGGAATTCTTGCGCAGCATGGATGTTGCGCTGATCTTTTCGCGTTCGCCCGCAGTCAGGCGCCGGGCAGGCATCGGCGTGAACCAGATGTCGGCATCAAGACCGATCTGGTGCGAGGCATGCCCGGTCAGCATCGGGCCGCCGCGCGGCTGCGAGATGTCGCCGATCAACAATCCCGGCCAGCCATCCGCGGCGGCTTCACGTGACAATTGCTCCAGCAGTCCGATCATCTGCGGATGGCCCCAGCGCCGATTGCGGGACAGGCGCATGGCCTGCCAGTTCGTTCCGTCCGCGGCAATGGCCACGCCGCCGGAAAAACAGCCTTTCGAGTAGAACCCATGCACGTCCGGCCGCGTCGCCGCCGGAAGTGCTGCCCGGCCGAACAGCTCCTTGGCAAGTTGCTGCGCGCCCGCAACATCGGTGATCCCGGTTGCGAGCCCTCCCGCGATTGCCAGCGTGACCGCGCATCTGCGCCAGAACATGGGCCGTTCCCTTTCGTCCAGCTACATCAGTATGAAACAGGAAGGTAAATCAATTCAATCCGGATCCATCGCGAATCGCGACCGCTTCCGGGCTCAACCCCAGCCGCCATTCCTCACGCACGTCGAAATCCGTCTCCCGGGCCATGTGCTGGCCGGCGAGCCAGGCAAAGTCCGCTGGCGAAAGCAGCCGCGACAGGGCCCAGACCGCCGCGCCGCGCACCAGAGCGGAATCATCCTCGGTCAGTTCACGACAAGGGCCAGCCAGTTCTTCGCAGGCCGAATTGCCGGCGGCAATCAGCACGTTGCGCAGGAAGCGGTTGCGGCCGATCCGCTTTACCGGCGAAGCGCTGAAGAAGCGGCGGAAGGCGGCATCGTCAAGCTTGAGCAATTCGGAAATGGCAGGAGACTTCAATTCCTCGCGCGCCTGCAGGCCTGCCTCTCGCGCCGCGACCGCAAAGCGGTTCCACGGGCAGACGGCGAGGCAATCGTCGCAGCCATAGACGCGATTGCCGATGGCGGGGCGAAACTCGCGCGGGATCGGTTCCTTGTGCTCGATGGTCAGGTAGGAGATGCAACGACGCGCATCGAGCTGGTAGGGTGCGGGAAAGGCGCGGGTCGGGCAGATATCGAGACAGGCCCGGCACGTGCCGCAATGATCGCGCCCCGGCGGATCGGCGACAAGATCGAGCGTGGTGAAGATCGAACCAAGGAACAGCCACGAGCCATAACGCCGGCTGACGAGGTTGGTATGCCTGCCCTGCCATCCGAGGCCGGCGGCTTCCGCCAGCGGTTTTTCCATCACCGGCGCGGTATCGACGAACACCTTCACCTCGGCCCCGGTCCGCGCCGCAAGTCGGCCGGCGATTCCCTTGAGCCGACCCTTGATGAGATCGTGGTAATCACGATTCTGGGCGTAGACCGAGATCGCTGCCCGGTCGGGTTGCGCAAGCACCGCGCGGGGATCGTGCGCCGGCCCGTAATTCATGGCAAGCAGCACGGCGCTGCGCGCTTCCGGCCACAGGCTGCGAATGGAGCCGCGGCGCTCGCGGGTCGTCTCCATCCAGCCCATTTCGCCATGGCGGCCGAGCGCGACGAATTCGTCCAGCCGGCGCCCGGCATGGGGCGCGGCATTCGCCTTCACGATGCCGAAATCGTCGAATCCCGCCGCGCTCGCTTCCCTGGCAATCCAGTCGCGCAGGCCGTCATTCCGCTCATGCGCCGGTCTTTCCATCAGAAGTCGAGATTGGCGTAATGCGACCCCGGAGGCAAGCTGCGAACCCGGTCAGCGAGGATCGGACGGAAAGACGGGCGCGACTTCAGGCGCTGATACCAGTCGCGGGCCGTCGGATAGCTGCCCCAGTCGATCTCGCCCATGTAGTCGAGCGTGGACAGGGCAGCGCCGGCTGCAAGGTCTGCATAGGTCAGCCGGTCGCCGGCAAGCCAGTTGCTGCGACTCGCCAGCCAGGCAGTGTATTTGAGGTGTTGCGACACATTGGCGCGAGCGATCCGCAAGACGCGGGAATCCGGCGCGCCGCCATCCTGGGCTCCGGGAATCAGCGGCTTCAATACCCGCTCGCGCACCAGGTAGCGCGTCACGTCGTTTTCGGTCTTGGTAAGATACCAGTCGATCAGGCGCCGGATTTCGGCGCGCTCGAGCGGGTCATCTGCAAACAGGCGCTTGTCGCGGCGCAGGACGCCGCGGGTCTCGTCAATATATTCGGCAATGGCAGAATGGCCGCAGACCGGATGATCGCCCTCGGCCAGCAACAAGGGGACCGTGCCTGCCGGATTGAGCGCCAGGAACTCCTTGCGACGCAACCAGGGCCGCTCCTCGACCAGCGCGACCTCCTCGGCATACTCGCCGAAGATCAGCCGGATGAACCGGCAGGCGGAAAGGATGGGGAAGTGGAACAGGGTCAGCATGGATGACGAAGAACTCACAGACTGTGGCGATATTGCAGCAGAGGCGAAGAGAGGATTCCAAAGGCATGATTGCCGGAAACCGCTTCAATTTGAACCCGGCAGGCTCTATGCCTGCCAGCCGGAAACAGGAAATGATTCGAAATCTATAAGGGCAGCCAGACTAGGTGACAAGGACGGCGCCATGGAGGCGGGATGGAAGACCAATCGATCGTCAGCGCGCTGATCCTCGGCATTCTCGAGGGCCTGACCGAATTCATCCCGGTCTCCTCCACCGGCCACATCCTGCTGGCCGGACATTTCCTCGGTTTCAAGTCGACCGGCAAGGCATTCGAGGTATTGATCCAGCTCGGCGCGATCCTGGCCATACTGAGCGTTTACTTCACCCGCCTCTGGCGGATCGCCATTGCCCTGCCGCATGACGGGCAGGCCCGCCGTTTCGTCGCCGGCATTCTCATCGCCTTTCTGCCAGCCGCATTCATCGGCGTGCTGGCGCATGGCTTCATCAAGACGGTCCTGTTCGAGACTCCGATGCTGATCTGCATCATGCTGATTCTCGGCGGGTTCATCCTGCTATGGGTCGACGGCGCCGGCTTCGAGGCCCGGCACGGGGACGTGATGCACTTCCCGCTTTCTCTCTATTTCCGCATCGGGCTCTTCCAGTGCCTGGCCATGATTCCCGGCACTTCCCGCTCGGGCGCCACCATTGTCGGCGCCATGTTGATGGGCGTGGGCAAGCGGGCGGCGGCGGAGTTCTCGTTCTTCCTCGCAATGCCGACCATGGCCGGCGCCTTTGCCTATGATCTCTACAAGAACCGCGACATCCTGAGCTTCAGCGACCTGCCCATCATCGCCACCGGATTCATTGCCGCCTTCATCGCCGCCGTCCTGGTTGTTCGCCACCTGCTCGACCATGTCTCGCGGCACGGCTATCGCCTGTTCGGCTGGTGGCGGCTGACAGTCGGCACGGCTGGTCTCATCGCCCTGCTTGTGTGGGGATGATCACGTCTGCATGCCGAGCGCCGTTGCACGACGTCCGACATGCAGGCAGCAGTCACCGGTCGTCTACTCACAATTCCTCGTAGTCGGGAAGAAGGCCGAGCGCCTGCTCATAGCTGAGGTGGCTTGATTGCTTATCTTCCGGGCGCGTGTCCATCCGCCCGACCGGGGTCCGTTCATCGCGGCTGCTTTGCAGAAAGGTTTCGAGTTCCAACTTACTGAGGTCAACATCGAACTCTTCCCACACCCCATTCTTCGTCTCGCCAACGGTCTTACCGAGTCCATCCTTCTGGAATTCAGGAGAATTGAGGTTGGAATCGAAGTCTTCTTCATAATAGTCTGGATTGAGGAATTTCTTATCGGCCTTGCCAAGTTTATGGCAATATTCGTTATACCCGTTGAAAAGATCCATATTTGATTTTACTGAGAGAAGAGTATTCTCTTCATTTCTGTTGCGATAGGCAATCTTGCTCATGACGTCCCAGCACAAGGCGCGGCAATCTCCAATGTTGCGATCTTTCAGCGCCAACTCGATCATGTGTTGAAAATTTGCTGTATTCTTTTCTGTAATTTTATTTGAAAAATACAGATTGACCAATCCATCGGACAATTCCTTGAACAGCTTTACATTAGACAAAGTCAATTTTTCTTCATTCTTATCAACCTTGTTTCCTTTAAACTTCGATGCAATATTATCAATAACCCTGTGAATAAAACGAGAGATCCCACTCGGTCTGTGATGGCTAACGGCTTTATCATGTATCTTTTGGATCGAATTCTTAACGACGATCTGTTCCGAATACGCGCTCAGCGACATTGGAGGGTTGGTGTTCGTGGAACGATTTATGCCAGACATTTGAATTCCCCATTATGATTTGCATGGGGCAAATAGCAGCCGGCATGAGCTGCTCCTGTGCCGGATAGCGCAAGGACGAAAATTTTTCGCGAATCGGCGAGCAGTTTCGCGGCCAGAGAGCACGGCGGGATACGCCGCCGCCTCCTCAGGCCATCGAGTACTGACCGCTCCGGCGATATTGCCAGAGATAGGCTGGCAGGATGGCATCCATGGCGCGGGGCTGAATGCCCAGATCCTGCAAAGTGCGGCCATCGCGAATCGCCGCGTTGGATACGATATTGTCGGTGCGCAGCAAGCGCACCTGGTCGACCGTCAGCGGCGCCTTCGGCAGCAATTGCATGAGCCGGGCCAGCATGCCTGCCGCGAAGAAGGGAATGCCGATCAGCATGCGCCGGCGTTCCGTGACGGCCAGCATGCGCTCCAGACATTCCCGGAAGGTCAGCACGTCAGGTCCGCCAAGCTCGTAGATGGTGCCTGGCCGCGCCACCCCGTCAACCGCGCGGGCCAGCGCCTCGGCTATATCGAGCACATATACCGGCTGGAAGCGGGCCTGCCCGCCACCGATCAGGGGTAGCGCCGGCGAATAGCGCGCCATGGCGGCGAACTTGTTGAAGAATTCGTCCTCCGGGCCGAAAATGATGGATGGGCGAACGATCACCGTCTCCGGCACGGTTTCCAGCACGGCAGCCTCGCCCGCAGCCTTGGACCGCGCATACAGAGAGGTTGATCCGGTATCTGCGCCAAGCGCGGACTGGTGGACCAGCCGCGCGCCGGCAGCACGCGCCGCCTCGGCCACGGCGCGAGCCCCGAAATCATGCACCGAATGGAATTTCTGGCCGCCCTTTTCCTGCAGGATTCCGACCAGGTTGACGACCACATCGGCGCCTTCCACTGCCCGGTCCACGGACCAGCGATAGCGCAGATTGGCCTGGACGATCTGGATCTGGCCGACATTCCCCATCGGTTGCAGGAAGCCGGCAAGGTCCGGTCTGCGGCAGGCAACGCGAATGCGGTAGCCGCGCCTTGCAAGAGCGCGAACCAGATGGCGCCCGACAAATCCGGAGCCGCCAAGGATCGTCACCAGTCTGGGCAATTCGGTGATCGTCGTCATGTCCCGTTCCATCATTGATTCATGCAGGAAGCACAGCCGTTCTGGCACATACCGTCTTTCTGCGACAAAGCAAAGTCATTGAGGCTCAACGAATCGACCGGACCAGGCGCTCGTCGGGAAAGCAGGTCGGCGCCTCGCCATTCTTCTGCTGCCAGTCGCCGATCGAACGACGGGTGCGAAAGCCCGGAAGTCCGTCCGCGCCGCCGACATCATGGCCCCTTGCCTCCAGCGCCCGCTGCATCGCGGCAATCTCCGACCGGTACATCCGCCCGACTGGGCCCCATTTCGCCGTAAACGGCCCTACGCCATAGGCAATGCGGTCGCCCCCATGGCCAATGAACAACGCATAGAGGTCGCTCTCATTGTATTTTTTCAGGACATAGAAGTTCGGCGTGACGAGAAAAGCCGGCCCGTGACGGCCGGCCGGCATCAGGAGATAGGCCTCGGCATCGACCTCATGGGCCGGAAAGGGCCTGCCGGAAACACGCGCAATGCCCATACGCTGCCATTCGCGGATCGTCCGGCCCCGGTCGGGGCCCTCAAGCGCGCAGGACAACTCTCGCGGAACGGTGACCTCGAAGCCCCAGTCACGCCGGCCATCCCAGCCGAAATGTCGCAGGTAATTGGCGATCGAGGCCAGCGTATCGGGTACTGAATTCCAGATGTCGGCATGGCCATCTCCGTCGAAATCCACCGCATGCGCAAGATAGGAACCGGGTAGGAATTGCGGCTGGCCAAGCGCCCCGGCCCAGGAGGATTTCATGTGCTCGGGACGAGCGAGACCGCCATCGACCATGCGCAAGGCGGAGATCAGTTCGCGGCGGAACATGTCGCGGCGCGTCGACAGATAAGCCTTGGTTGCGAGGACGGAAAGCGCGTCATGCGGTATGGCCGCGCGGCCGAAACCGGATTCCCTTCCCCAGATGGCGAGGAGCACATGGCCGGGAACGCCGAACTGCCGTTCGATTCGTGCAAGCAATTGGCCATGACGCTGCGCCAGTGCCCTGCCCGTCGCTGCGAGCGACTGCAGGTTACGCTCGGAGAAATAGTTGCCGGGCGCACCGAATTCGGCCTGGTGCTGCGGCTGGCGGGACGCCTCCTGCGCCCCCGGCAGGACCAGGTCCGGCAAGTCCCACAGGATGCGAACATTGGCAAGCGCCCGGTAGAAGCCGTCCGCCGACACGCCCGCAGCGCGTGCTTCCGGCCATAATTCGTGCCGCAGCCAGTCGGCAAACCCCCGCTCGATCTCGCCGCGGCTTGCGGCATTGCCGGCAGCAGCAGCCATGCAAATGCCCGCGAACAGGAAGAGCCCGCCGAGCAGGCGCGTCAGGCCCTGCATCAGAAGGCCGCCCGCGATCGCAGCGCCGCCGCCAATGTCCCCTCATCGAGGTAGTCCAGCTCCCCGCCTACCGGCACGCCATGGGCAAGTCGCGTGATCTGCACCTCGAATCCGGCAAGCTGGTCGGTGATGTAATGCGCCGTTGTCTGGCCCTCGACCGTGGCATTGACGGCCAGGATGACTTCCCCCACGCCGCCCGCCGCCACCCTGTCGACCAGCGAGGCAATGGCAAGATCGTCAGGACCGATGCCGTCCAGCGGCGAAAGCGTGCCGCCCAGCACATGATAGCGCGCATTCATCGCCCCTGCCCGCTCCAGCGCCCAGAGGTCGCCAACCTCTTCCACGACGATCAGGATGGCGGGATCGCGCCGGTCGTCGCTGCAGATCGTGCAGGGATCGGACGTGTCCGCATTGCCGCAGACCGAGCAAAGACGCACCTTCTCCGCCGTCTCGGCCAGGGACGCGGCGAGCGGCACCAGCAATTGCTCGCGCCGCTTGATGAGGTGCAGCACGGCGCGGCGAGCAGAACGTGGTCCCAGGCCCGGAACGCGCGCCAGCAACTGGATCAACCGCTCGATCTCGGGACCGGCAATACGTTTCGACATCGCTATGTCCGTCAGAACGGTAGTTTGAAGCCCGGCGGCAAGGGCAGGCCGGCGGTGATCGCGCCGGATTTCTCCTTCACCGTCTCCTCGACCCGGGTCTTGGCCTCATTGTGCGCGGCCAGCACCAGATCCTCGAGGATCTCGACATCTTCTTCCTTGAACAGGCTCGGATCGATCTTGAGCGATTTCATCTCGCCCTTTCCGGACAGCACGACCGTCACCAGGCCGCCGCCTGACGTGCCAGAAATTTCCAGTCCGGCGATCTCCTGCTGCATTTCCTCGATCTTCTGCTGCATTTCCCGGGCCTTGCCCATGAGACCCATCAGGTCGCGCATACTTCACTCCTCGTTTTCCGAATCAATTTCGCGCTCTTCCAGGCGTTCGGCGACGGCATCGTCTTCGTAGAGCTCTGCCGGCAGACGCACATCCACGATCTTCGCGCCCGGAAACGCAGCCAGAACAGCCGCCACAGCCGGATGCGCTTCGGCATCCTGAACCACGGCGGCCCGTTGCCGCGCCTCCTGCTCGGCCAGGGTCGGTCCGCCCTCCTGCCGGCTCAAGGAAACGAACCAGTTGATGCCGGTCCATTGCGCCAGCTTGCGCGACAATTCGCCGGGCAAGTCGCGCGGTGCGTCTTCGGCCAGGGAAATTTCCATCCGGCCCGGTTCCATGCTGACCAGACGGACATGGTTCTTCAGCATGATCTTGAACGCGAGGTCGCGATTTGCATCTGCGAGCGCGGCAAGATCCTCCAGCGAGGCAAGGGTCGGCTGTGTCGGGACATCCGGCTGCACGCGTGCGGCTGCCGGTTCGGGCGCAGCCTGCCTTGCAAGTCTCCGCGCTGTCGCGCTGGCCTGCCCTCCGCCTCCCTGTGATCCGGACCGGATGGGCGGTGCAGCCGGCGCGGAGGATTGAGGCGCGGTTCCGCCCTGCCCCTCGCCGATCCGGGCCAGCGCCTCGTCCAGTGTCGGCAGATTGGCGGCATGGGCAATGCGGATCAGAACCATCTCGGCGGCGCCAAGCGGCTGGCTGGCCCGTTGGACCTCCTCCATGCCGGTGAGCAGCATCTGCCAGCAGCGCGACAGCACACGAACCGTCAATCTTTCGGACAATTCCCCGCCGCGGCGACGTTCGTCTTCCGTCAGGGAAGCATCCTGAGCGGCCTCGGGAACATAGCGCATCCGGGTGACCAGATGGGTGAAGCCGGCAAGGTCGCCCAGCACCACGGCCGGATCGGCGCCGGCGTCATATTGTGCGCGAAACTCGCGCAGCGCTGCAGCGACGTCGCCCGCCATGAGCATCTCGAACAGGTCAATCACCCGGGCGCGATCGGCGAGCCCGAGCATTTCGCGCACCGAATCAGCCTCTACCCGGTCGGAGGAATGAGCGATCGCCTGGTCGAGAATCGAGAGCGCATCGCGCACCGAACCTTCGGCGGCGCGCGCAATCATTGCCAACGCCTCCTCTTCCGCGGCAACGCCCTCGCGGTTGCAGATCGTCTGCAAATGGCGCGACAACTCATCGGCTGCGACCCTGCGCAGGTCGAAGCGCTGGCACCGGGACAGGACGGTCACCGGAACCTTGCGGATCTCGGTGGTGGCAAAAATGAACTTCACATGCGGCGGCGGCTCTTCCAGCGTCTTCAAAAGGCCATTGAAGGCCTGTGTTGTCAGCATGTGGACTTCGTCGATGATGTACACCTTGTAGCGCGCCGAAACCGGCGCATAGCGGACCCGCTCGATGATGTCGCGGATCGCGTCGATGCCGGTATGCGAGGCGGCGTCCATCTCGATCACATCGACATGGCGTCCTTCCATGATTGCCTGGCAATGCAGGCCCGGCTCGGCCAGATCTACGGAAGGCGCATTGACGGTCCCGGTCTGATAATTGAGTGCGCGCGCGAGGATTCTCGCCGTTGTCGTCTTGCCGACTCCGCGTACGCCGGTCAGCATCCAGGCCTGCGCGATGCGGCCGGTATGAAACGCATTGGTCAGGGTGCGGACCATCGGCGTCTGGCCGATCAGATCGGAAAAATCGCGCGGCCGATGCTTGCGTGCAAGCACACGATACGGGGTTGGTGCCCCTTCCGGCTTCGTGGCGTCAGCTTCCTCCATGATCCGGTCCTTCGGCCTGTCGCAAGTCACGGCCGCCCCGGTGCCCTTGCTGCTGAATCGGAAACGGCTTGGCAGCCGGACGCGAAAGCATCATTCGCGAAAAGCGGGAGACCGGCCCGTGACCCGGACACGAACTCGTTAGGGCTGCTTCCTTCCGGACCTGACCCGGTTGGCGAGCGGTCCGTCCACCACCGGCCTCCCGTGCCTCATATCGGAGAAATGCCTGCAAATTGCAAGGTGCTCCCGACTCTTTAAAGCGACACGCCGCTTACTCTAGACGCTTGCAGAGAAGTCAAAGGAGCCGTAGCTTTATCGACAAAAGTTGGAGAGTCATGTCAGGCACCACTCATCGCGATTTTATCCTCGACGAGCGCTTGCGCCGCAGCAGCGTCCATGTGCTGCGCCTGGGCTTGTGCGAGATGCGGCTGATGGATGACCGCCGCTGGCCATGGCTGATACTCGTGCCGCAACGGCCGCGAATCGTCGAGATGCACGACCTGCAGCCGCTGGACCAGGCAATGCTGACCTTCGAGACCAACCTGGTCGCGGCGACGCTCAAATCCTGTTCCGGCTGCACGAAGATCAATACCGGTTCGCTCGGGAACGTGGTGCCCCAGCTTCATGTCCATGTCATCGCCCGCAAGGAGAACGATCCCAACTGGCCCGGACCCGTTTGGGGATTCGGCCAGCCCTTGCGCTATGAGCCCGACCGGCTGGTTGCCTTCGTGAACATGCTTCGCAATGCATTCTGACATTCCTTTCGACAGGCCGGCCCTGCCTCGCTTCCTGAACCAGGTGGAACGCGAGCCGAGCCTTCGCGCCGCCTTTTCCGGCAATGTCATGGAACGGAATTCGGAACATCGCGGCGAGGAGGATGTCCGGCGCGCCCTTGCCCGGCCCGACGCGCGCATCATGCTGGTTGCTGCGGGATCGGTGTGCATGCGGCCCTCGCCTGCCGGTAGAAGCATCGATTTCCCGGTCGGGGAAGCACGAGACCTGAAGGCCTTGCTGGAGGAGGCGATCCTCCTCGGCAATGAGGACGGGGCGCCGGTGCTGATCGCGCCCCTCGATCTCCTCCCGCAAGCCCTGCCGGCGCGGGTCGAGGCAGTCGACCCGCGCTCCATCTATGCCGGTGGACTCCTGGCGCCCGCCCGGCTCGGCGCGTTGGCGCAGGGCATGTCGCTGCTGCACTGGAACCAGACCCACCGCTTCTGCGGCAGGTGCGGCGGCGCCAGCCGCATGCTCGATGGCGGCTATCGGCGAAGCTGCACGGTTTGCAGTGCCGATCATTTCCCTCGCACCGATCCGGTCGTGATCATGATGGTGCTGGATGGAGAGCACTGCCTGCTCGGGCGCAGTTACAGGTTCAAGCCGGGCATGTATTCCTGCCTCGCCGGCTTTCTCGAACCCGGCGAGACCATCGAGGCGGCCGTCAGACGTGAAACCCGGGAGGAATCCGGCATCCATGTCGGCCGCGTCGCCTATCACGCCAGCCAACCCTGGCCGTTTCCGCACACGCTGATGATCGGCTGCTATGCCGAAGCGCTGACACGCGAGCTCACCGTCGATCATTCGGAACTGGAAGATTGCCGCTGGTTCAGCCGCACCGAGATCCGGGCAATCCTCGCCGGGACCGAGCCGCAAATTGCCTTCCCACCCGCCGGCGCAATCGCAAGCCTCTTGATCCGTGACTGGGCGGATGGCGCCATTTGAGCGGAAGCTGCACTGGCCAGCTTCGGATCATTCCCTGTCTTCGGCCTGCATTGCCCGGAAAGGATGGGCGGGATAGACACCGAGAATACGCATGTCCCGGGAGAAGAAGCCCAGCTCCTCGAAGGCAAGGGCAAGGTTGTGGTCTTCAGGGTGGCCCGCAACATCCGCATAGAACAGCGTGGCGAAGAACTTGCCGCCGGTCTGGTAGCTCTCCAGCTTGGTCATGTTGACGCCGTTGGTCGCAAATCCGCCCAGTGCCTTGTAGAGCGCCGCCGGAATGTTGCGGACGCGAAAGATGAAGCTCGTCATCACATCGCCTGGCGGCGCCCAGGAAGGCTCGCGCGACAGGACGACGAACCGCGTCACATTGTTTTCGGCATCCTCGACATTCTCCGCGAGAATATCGAGCCCGTAAAGCTCGGCGGCCAGCCTTGGCGCCAGCGCAGCCATGGAGGGTTCCCCCGCCTCCGCCACCAGCCGCGCCGCGCCTGCAGTATCGCTCGCGACGACCGGCTTCCAGCCATTGTCGCGAATGATCCGGCGGCATTGGCCGAGTGCATGGATATGGCTGTGGACGGTACGGATTTCCGACAGGGGCGTTCCCGGCAACGCCATGAGATGGAAGCGGATCGGCAGGAAATATTCGCCCACAATGTGCAGCTTCGATTGCGGCAGCAGGTGGTGAATGTCGGCGACGCGGCCGGCCAGTGTGTTCTCGATCGGAATCATGGCGAGGTCCGCCTGTCCGTTCTCCAGCGTGAGAAAGGCATCCTCGAAGGTCGGGCAGGGCAAGGGTTCCATGTCGGGATAGGCGTTCCGGCACGCCGTATCCGAATTCGCTCCGGGTTCTCCCTGAAAGGCGATCCTGTTGGTTCTCTTGCTCATACTTGTTCAGCCTTCCGAAAGCAGCGCGCGGACGCGCGCCAGATCTTCCTGCGTGTCGACGCCGATCGGCATTTCATCGACCATCGCTACCGCGATTCGCATGCCGTCCTCCAGCGCCCGCAGCTGCTCCAGCCGCTCACGCGTTTCCAGCTCCGATGGCGGGAGGTGCACGAATCTCTCCAGCGCGCTGCGCCGCCAGGCATAGATGCCGATGTGGCAGATATGCGGACCATCGCCCCAGGGGGCGGCGGCACGGGTGAAATAGAGGGCGCGACGATGGGCGCCCTGCCCCTTGGCGGTGACGATCTTGACGACATTGGGATTGGCGATGTCGGCCGGATCGGTGATCGGAACGCCGAGCGTGGCGACATCTGCGCCCGTCTCCGCCAGCGCCTGGCCGACGGCGACGATTTGCGCCGGAGGAATTGCAGGCAGATCGCCCTGCAGGTTGATGACCGATTCGGCCTCGCCCTTCGGGTCGAGCAGGCAAAGCGCTTCGTGGATCCTGTCGCTCCCGGAGGGATGGTCCGCCCGGGTCATGACCGCTTCATGCCCGAAGGCGCGTACCGAAGCCGCGATTTCCTCGCTCTCGGTCGCAACCGCCACTCGCCCTGCCCCCGATTGACGGGCACGGTCTGCGACATGCACGATCATCGGGCGCCCGCCGAGATCGGCCAGGGGCTTGCCAGGCAGGCGGGTCGAGCCCATGCGGGCGGGAATCAGAATGAAAGCGGACATGCGTCGACTTCGGATGATATTCGATTGGGCATTCGTGGACGGAAGCCGGTGGCAAAACGTCTCACCGGCTTCCGCTCTTATATGTGTTGCAACAGAATAGCAAAAGCCCTAGTTTCCGCCGAAATTCCGGGCGAGGGGTGGATTCGGCCCGGCAAACCCCGCATAGATGGCAAGCGGCGCATGATTTGAGGAGCTTCGGCGGTTTCATGAACTCTTTCCAATTGAACAAGATCATCGGTGCGGTACTGGGGACGGTATTCATCGTGTTCTCGATCGCAATCGTCTCGAACGCGCTGTTTTCCACCCACGCTCCGGAGCAGTTGGGATTCGCCATCGAGGCAGAGGAGCCTGAGGCCGGAGCTGGCGCGGAAGTGGCCGCAAGCGGCCCCGAGCCGGTCGGGCCGCTTCTTGCCAGCGCAAATGTCTCGGCGGGCGAGACCGTATTCCGCCGCTGTGCCGCCTGTCACACGGTGGACGAAGGCGGCGCCAACCGCGTGGGTCCAAACCTTTGGGGTGTTGTCGGCCGGCCGGTCGCAGCGGTGGAAGGCTTCAACTATTCGGCAGCCATGCGCGAAGAGGCTGAAGGTGAGAAGTCGGTCTGGGATTACGAGCATCTGAGCTCATTCCTCCTTTCGCCGCGCACCGAGGTTCCGGGCACCTCCATGGGCTTTGCCGGCCTGCCGAAGCTGGAGGACCGCGCCAATCTGATCGCCTATCTGCGCGAGCTTTCGAACGATCCGCTGCCCTTGCCCTCGCCTGAGGATGCCGCCGGCGCAAGTGCGGACGATGCGGCGGAGGCCGCCGATGACGCGGCGCCGGCCGCGGACGATGCGGCCGCAGACAGCGAGCCGGCTGAAGCCCCTGCCGCGCAGGATGCCGAACCTGCCGCGGAAGAGGCAGCCCCTGCCGAAGACGCCGCTCCGGTTGAAGAAACCGCTCCTGCGGATGACGCGCAGGATGCAGATGCCGAACCGGCTGTGCCCGACGAAGCTGCGGGCGAGAGCGCCGATGAGGCTGACGAAGGACAGGCTGATGCGGACGCGCCCTCGGACGAGGGAATCGTCGAGGAGACGATCGAGGAGATCCTGCCGCAGGATTGATCCAGTCGGTGGATTGATCCAGTCGGTGGACGCTTGATCGCGCGAATGTGAAAAGCCGCCTGCACGCGGTCGGTTGCACGGCAGTTGCGATGTTCCGCGAAACCTGAGTCCACAAGCCAGCAATGTTCGTGGAAAGGCCGGGTCAGTCGCCCGGCCTTTTCTGTTGCGCCCTTCCTGCATCTGCACGGTCGATCGCGGCAAGTTGGCGCCGAAAGCCCCGAGGCTGATCCATGAGAGGGCACGCCCGAGTTTGCGCCGGCGAAAGAAGTGGCTGGCTGCGGCTCTGCCCCGGCCGGAGCGATGACGCCAAACAGCTTCCATTCATTCCTGAAACATTCTAGTTTGCGCATCCGTTGATCTGGCATGCAGGTGCCGCGTCAAGAATGAGGTTGCTCCGTGACTGTACGACCGAAATTGTCTGCCCTTCTCCTCCTCGTCTCGGCAATGTGGATCGCGCCGGCGGCAGCTGAAGAATGGCGCAGCATTTCGTCGCTGATCGGCGAATCGAAATATCAGGACGGTTTCGAGCGCTATGAGCACGTCAATCCGGATGCCCCCAAGGGCGGCACGCTGAACCTGGTTGCCATCGGCACGTTCGACAGTTTCAATCCCTTCATCGTGCGCGGCACGCCGGCCGCCGGCCTCGCCGCTTTCGGCGGCGGACTCCTCTACGACACGCTGATGAGCCAGTCGCTGGAGGAGCCCGGCACCAGCTATCCGTTGATCGCAGAGGCGTTCCGCTATCCCGAGGATTATTCCTCCGCCACCTATCGGATCGATTCGCGCGCCCGCTTCCATGATGGCGAGCCGATCACAGCCGAGGATGTGATCTGGTCATTCGAAGTCCTGAAGGCCAATCATCCGATGTACAATCAGTACTTTCACAATGTCGTCGAAGCGGTGGCGCTGGGCGAGCGCGAGGTGGAATTCCGCTTCAACGAGAAGAACAATCGCGAGCTGCCGCATATCATGGGCGACCTGCCGGTGTTGCCCAAGCATTGGTGGGATGGCTCCAGCGGTACCGAGCGCGACATCACCCGCCCTACCCTTGAACCGCCGCTGGGCTCGGGCGCCTATCGCATTACCCATTTCCGTCCCGGTGCGGAGATCCGTTGGGAACGGGTCGAGGATTACTGGGCGCAGGATCTGCCGGTCAATATCGGTCGGCTGAATTTCGGCGAGCGCCGCTTCACCTATTTTCTCGACGAGAATGCGGCCTGGCAGGCTTTCACCAAGGGCGGCCTGGATGATTACCGGGTCGAGAACCGCTCGCAGAAATGGGCGACGGAGTATGATTTTCCGGCCTTCCAGGCTGGCGATGTCCTGAAGCGGGCCTTTCCGCAGGAAGCCGGTGAACCAATGCAGGCCTTCGTCCTGAATGCGCGCAAGGACAAGTTCAAGGATCGGCGCGTGCGCGAGGCCCTGACCCTCGCCTTTGATTTCGAGAGCATGAACCGGACCTTGTTCTACGGCCTCTACAAGCGCACGACCAGCTACTTCCAGGGAAGCGAGCTTGCATCGTCCGGCCTGCCCACCGGGCGGGAACTGGAAATCCTGGAGGAGTTCCGCGGCCAGGTTCCCGATGAGGTTTTCGAGAAGGAATTTACCCTTCCGGTCTATACCGGCAATAATCGCGATGACCGGGCGCACCTTGCCCGCGCATTCGAACTGCTTCGCGAGGCCGGCTATGAAAGGCGGGGCAATCAGCTCGTCGACCAGAGCGGGGAAGTCTTTTCCATTGAATTCCTCGGCCGCGATCCGTCGGACGCACGGGTGACGGGCCCCTATATCGAACAATTGCGCAAGCTCGGAATCGATGCCAGCCTGCGGGTGATCGACCAGTCGCAATACATCAACCGCATCCGCGCCTTCGAATTCGACATCGTGACTTCGGTCTTCGCGCAGTCGCAATCGCCCGGAAATGAACAGCGCGACTTCTGGAGTTCCGCTGCAGCAGCCACGCCAGGCTCGCGCAATCTGATGGGAATCTCCGATCCGGTCGTCGATGCGCTGGTTGAACGGGTCATCTTCGCCACGGACCGGGACGAATTGGTCGCCACCACGCGGGCCCTCGATCGGGTGCTGCTCTGGAACTTCCATGTCGTGCCGCAATGGCACAATCCTGAAATCTGGCTCGCCTGGTGGAACAAGTTCGGCATGCCGGAGACGCAACCGGCCTATGCCGGCGTCGATATCGAATCCTGGTGGATCGACGCGGATAAGGCGAGCGCGCTGGCGCGCAAGCTGGGCAATTGATGCGGATGCGAGGGGTTTCCAGACGCCGGTTTCTCGCTGGCGCAAGTGCGGCTGTCCTGTTGCCGGCATGGGCCCGGGACGGCAAGGCCGCAACGGGCCCGCGCCTGCATGGGCTGTCGGCATTCGGCGAACTGAAATATCCGCCCGGCTTCACGCATTTCGACTATGCCAATCCCGATGCGCCGAAGGGCGGCACGCTCAATTTCTCCCCGCCGAACTGGGCCTTCAACCAGAACGTCCAGACCTTCAACACGCTGAACAGTTTCGTGCAGCGGGGAGATGCGCCGCCGCGCATGGAGATGTGCTTCGACAGCCTGATGGTGCGCGCCCTCGACGAGCCGGACGCGATCTACGGACTTCTTGCCGAGAGCGTCGAATTGTCGGAGGATCGCAATCGGGCCATCTTCCACCTGCGCCCGGAAGCGCGCTTTCATGATGGCTCGCCGCTGACTGCCGAGGATGTCACCTTTACCCTGCTCCTGTTCAAGGAGAAGGGCCATCCTTCCCTCCTGCTGCCGCTCCTCGAACTGACCGAAGCGGAGGCGACCGGCCCGCACGAGGTGCGGATCGAATTTTCCGGCCGCCAGTCGGAGCGCACGCTCCTCACCGTGGCGCAATTCCCGATCCTGTCGCGCGCCTTCTTCCGCGAGCATCCGTTCGACAGTTCGGAGATGCGCGCTCCGCTTGGCTCGGGCCCCTATCGCGTCGGGCGGGTCGTGCCAGGCCTGTCGATCGAATATGAGCGTGTCGCCGATTACTGGGGGGCGGATCTTCCCGTCAATCGCGGCCTCGGCCATTTCGACCGTATCCGCATCGATTTCTACCGGGACCGGCAAGCGGCTTTCGAGGCTTTCAAGAAGGGCGATATCCACTTCCGCCAGGAATTCACCGCCAAGACCTGGGCAACGGAGTATGATTTTCCGGCCGTTCAGGACGGACGGGTGATCCGGCGCGAGTTCCCGGCCGAACTTCGCCCGTCCATGCAGGCCTGGGCGCTGAATACGAGGCGGGCAAGGTTCCGCGACCGCCGGGTGCGCGAGGCGATCAGCCTGTGCTTCGATTTCGAATGGACACGGACCAATCTCTTCTATGGCGCCTATACGCGCTCGCAATCCCTGTTCGAGCGCTCGCCCTATCGCGCCCAAGGGCTTCCTTCTCCGGAAGAGCTGGCGCTGCTGGAAAGCCTGCCCGGGGAGGTTCCCGAGGCTGCCTTTGGCGAGGCAGTCCTGCAACCGCAAAGTGACGGCTCTGGCCGCGACCGGAAACTGCTCGGCCGCGCGGTCAAGCTGCTCGGCGAGGCGGGGTGGCAACGCAGGAGCGGGTTCCTGCACGATGCGGAAGGCAACCGCCTCACCCTCGAACTCCTGATCAACGCGCCGGTTTTCGAGCGCGTGAACCGGCCGTTCATCGAGAGCCTGCGTGCCATCGGCATCGATGCGACCATTCGCATGGTCGACGCGGCGCAGTATCAGGCGCGGCAGAATGCGTATGATTTCGACATGTTGAGCATCGCGGCTTCGTTCAGCGCAACCCCGACCGACAATGAATTGCGGCAATTCTTCCATTCACAGGCTGCCGCGCTGCAGGGGACACGCAACCTGACCGGCACCGCGGACGCCGCGATCGATGCGCTGATCGACCGGGTCGGTGCTGCCGACAGTCGCGAAGAGCTGGTGGTCGCCATGCGGGTGCTCGACAGGATCCTGCGCGCCCGGCTCGAATGGATTCCGAACTGGCACGCGGAAAGTCACCGCGCCGCCTATTGGGACATGTTCGGCTTTGTCGAGCCCAAGCCGGATTACGGGTTCCCCGTCGAGCAATTGTGGTGGTATGACGCAGCGAGGGCGAGGGCCATTGGCAAGGTCTGATTCCCTTCCGGACCGATCGAACGGGGTGAAGCGCTGATGGGCGTGTATATTCTGCGGCGTTTGCTGCTGATGATCCCGACCTTGCTCGGCATCATGGCGATATCGTTCCTGGTGATCCAGTTCGCTCCGGGCGGGCCGGTGGAAAAGGTGATCGCGGAACTTACCGGCCAGGGCGGCGGGGCCGGTGAGCGGCTGTCCGGAGGCGGCGCCGAATTTGGCGGTCAGTCCTTCGAGGGCGGCGGAGAAATGAATTCGCGCTATCGCGGCGCGCAGGGTCTCGACCCGGAATTCATCGCCCAGCTCGAAAGACAGTTCGGTTTTGACCGCCCTGCCCATGAGCGCTTCCTCAAGCTGCTCTGGGATTATGCCCGGTTCGATTTCGGCCAGAGCTACTTCAGGGACATTTCCGTCCTCGAACTGATCCTGGAAAAAATGCCGGTCTCGATTTCGCTCGGACTTTGGCTGACGCTGATATCCTATGGGATTTCGATTCCGCTCGGTATCCGCAAGGCCGTGCGTGACGGGTCGGCCTTCGACGTCTGGACCAGCGGGATCGTGATCGTTGCCTACGCAATTCCCGGATTCCTGTTCGCCATCCTGCTGATGGTGCTGTTCGCCGGCGGCTCGTTCTTCGACTGGTTCCCGCTACGCGGCCTGGTATCCGAGAATTTCTCGGAATTGTCGCTGGGCGGGAAGATCCTCGACTATTTCTGGCATCTCACCCTGCCGCTGACAGCCATGGTCCTGTCGGCCTTTGCCACGACGACCTTGCTGACCAAGAACTCCTTCCTCGACGAGATCCGCAAGCAATATGTGATGACGGCCCGGGCCAAGGGCCTGACCGAACGCCAGGTCCTGTATGGCCATGTGTTCCGCAATGCAATGCTGATCGTCATCGCCGGCTTTCCGGGCGCGTTCATTTCGGCCTTCTTCACCGGCTCGCTGCTCATTGAGAATATCTTCTCCCTCGACGGGCTCGGCCTCCTGGGCTTCCGCTCGATCCTGGACCGGGACTATCCGGTTGTTTTCGCCAATCTGTACATATTCTCGCTCATTGGCCTGTTTGTGGGCCTGATTTCGGACCTGACCTACACGCTGATCGATCCGCGCATCGATTTCGAGCGGAGGGATGTCTGATGGATGCCGCGACCGTCGAAGAGAAAAGACCTGCGAGGCCACGCCGGCCGCGACTGTCACCACTCAACCAGCGGCGCTGGCAGAATTTCAAGGCCAACCGGCGTGGCTACTGGTCGCTCTGGATCTTCCTGATCCTGTTCTTCCTGTCGCTCTTTGCCGAATTCCTGGCCAATGACAAGCCGATCCTTGCCTCCTACCAGGGCGAGCTCCTGTTTCCCGTACTGATCGATTATCCGGAGGAGAAGTTCGGCGGCTTCCTGGCGGTGACAGATTATCGAGATCCCGTCATCCAGGAGGAAATCCAGGAGAATGGCTGGATGATCTGGCCGCCCATCCGCTATTCCTATCGCACGGTCAACAATGACATTCCCGAAGCGGCGCCGGCAAAACCGTCCTGGATGTACTCTCCGGAGGAGCGCTGCCGCAATTTCGCCGGCGGCGTAGACGACCCCAATTGCACGATCGGCAACTGGAACTGGCTCGGCACGGACGACCAGAC
>CAYLGY010000039.1:18705-24522 GCA_964383325.1 uncultured Rhizobiaceae bacterium | reverse complement strand
GGTCGGCGAGCCGATCAACCCGGAAGCCTGGGAATGGTATTACCGCGTGGTCGGCGAAGAGCGCTGCCCGGTCGTCGATACCTGGTGGCAGACCGAGACCGGCGCCATCATGATCGCGCCCATGCCGGGAGCGACCGACCTGAAGCCGGGCTCGGCGACGAACCCGTTCTTCGGCGTCGTGCCCGTGCTGGTCGACAATGAGGGGAAGGTGATCGAGGGCGAAGGCGCGGGCAATCTGTGCATCGCCGAGCCCTGGCCCGGCATGATGCGCACCGTCCATGGCGACCATGCCCGCTTCAAGGAGACCTATTTCTCCACCTATCCGGGCATGTATTTCACCGGCGATGGCTGCCGGCGCGACGCCGATGGCTTCTACTGGATCACCGGCCGCGTCGATGACGTGCTCAACGTCTCCGGCCATCGCATGGGCACGGCGGAAATCGAATCGGCGCTGGTCGCCCATCCCAAGGTCTCGGAGGCCGCGGTGGTCGGCTATCCTCACGCCGTCAAGGGACAGGGCATCTATTGCTATGTCACGCTTATGGATGGCGAGACGCCCTCGGATGAATTGCGCACCGAGCTGATCCGCCATGTACGCAGCGAGATCGGCCCGATTGCCGCGCCCGACAAGGTGCAGTTCGCCCCGGCCCTGCCGAAGACGCGTTCCGCAAAGATCATGCGCCGCATCCTGCGCAAGATCGCCGAGGACGATTTCTCCTCGCTCGGCGACACGTCCACCCTGGCAGATCCGTCGGTGGTCGACGACCTGATCGCCAACCGGCAGAATCGCAGCGAGGCCGTGTAGGCAGATAGCGGGCGCACGAGGCTCCGCATCGAACCGGAAGGCCGGCCGCGAATGCCGGCTTTCCGGAGAGCGTGTCTTGCGCGCCCCAATGTCCTCTTGATGAACGGACGGCTCCTGCGCCATGTCGCTACGACTCGCCACATTCAATGTCGAAAACCTGATGTATCGCTTCGATTACACGGGCTTTCGCAACCAGCTCCAGCAGGACCGGACCCTGGCCCTGTTCGAGATCGGCAATGAAGAAGAGTATCGCCGCCTCGAACAGATGCGCGTCATCGCCCATACGGACGACACGCGCCAGCTCACGGCGCTCGCCATCGCCGAGACGCGGGCCGATATTGTCTGCCTGCAGGAGGTCGACAGCCTGGAGGCACTGAAAGCCTTCGAATATGGTTATCTGTTCAAGATGATCGGCCAGGGCTACCGGCACAAATACCTGACCGCAGGCAATGACATGCGCGGCATCGACGTGGCGGCGATGATGCGCGACGAGACCCGCCATGGCGATCCGATCGAGTTCGTCGGCATGAACAGCCATGCCCATGTCACCCTGCAGGAATTCGACCTCTACAATGACGATCTGCGGCGCATGGGCATCAAGCCCCATGAACGGATCTTCCGGCGCGACTGCCTGGAAATCGACCTGCGTGTCGGCGGGCGGCCGCTGACCCTCTATTGCGTGCACCTGAAATCCATGGGCAGCCCGCGCAACGGCATCTCCGGCCGCGAGCATACGATGCCGGTGCGCATCGCCGAGCTGCAGGCGGTTCGCCGCATCATCGAGGAGCGATTCGGCACTGCGGCGGCAGGGCGCAAGCGCTGGATCATCTGCGGCGATTTCAATGATTATGCCGAGCGAATCGTCATTACCGGCGATAGCTCGTCAGGCTTTCACTTCCAGCCCGTCAAGGAGGCGCAGTCCAGCCTCGACGTCCTGCTGGCCGACGGGTTTGCCGTCAACCCCGCGCTGAAACTGCCGGAGATGGAGCGCTGGACGCTCTATCATACGCGCGGCCCCGAAGAGCGCCATCTGTGCCAGCTCGACCATATCCTGCTCTCCCCTGCCCTGGCGCGGACAAATCCCGACGCGAAACCGACCATCATCCGCGCCGGCCAGCCCTGGCGGACCATCATGCCTGCAGACCAGGAGACGCCGCGCTATCCGCGCACGGGATGGGACCGGCCCAAGGCTTCGGACCATTGCCCGGTCGTCCTGCAGCTCGATATCGTGTAGCCAGCGGCACGATATCCGGCAGGGTGAGGCTTTTCCGGTCGAATTGAGGCGGTTTCGGAAGGAAAGGCTCTGGACAATGAGGGATGCGAACGACTATATGCCGTCTCGATGGGTGATTAGCTCAGTTGGTAGAGCAGCTGACTCTCGATGGGAGCCCCTGCTGGAAACAGCAGGGTGAAAAGGCGTCAAATTCGGGGAAACCTCTCGGCTCCGGCTGGTGGCAATCCCGAGCCAAGCCCCCGCAACGGGGAAGGTGTAGAGACTAGACGGCGCCCGCCTACAGCCTTCGGGCCATGGCGATGGGATAGTCCAGACTGCAAACCCGCAAGGGGCGGCGAAAGCCGTAGCGGTACGTAATCAGCGGGTCACAGGTTCGAGCCCTGTATCACCCACCATCAGAAACCGGCAGCAGGGCCGGGCGAGAGCCGGGCCAGAACCTCAAGGGAATGGCTTGGGGAAGGCACGGAGGAACCGGCCAGCCGAATCGCCTGCACGAACTCCCCTCTTGCCTGTGCACGGTCTCGTCGGAAAACGCGTAGACAGTTCCGGGTCTAATCTTCTCCCCCGGCAGATCGCCGGTCTCGCCCCGGAATTCCGGGGGCCGGCCGGCAGAGCGGTACGGAATCAGCGGGTCGCGGGTTCGAGCCTGTACCCCCCTCCATCAGGCATCTGGCGGCAGGACCGAGCGCACCCGGGTGACGAAGGTATGGAATTCCTTCATGAAGCCACGCAGGAAGGCTTCGGTGCTTTCGACCGTGACTTCTCCGTCATCGGTGATCAGGTTCGGCGTGAACTGGATATAGGCTTCCGGCGAATTCATCTGCGGCGAATTGCAGAAGCTCAACACGCTGCGCAGGTTCTGCTGGGCGACCGCGGTACCGATGGCCCCCGGTGACGTGCCGATCACCGCCGAAGGCTTGCGCGAGAAGGAATTGGACCCGTAGGGCCGGCTCGCCCAGTCAATGGCGTTCTTCAGCGCGCCGGGAATGGCGCGGTTATATTCGGGCGTGATGAACAGGACCGCGTCGACGGCAGCAATCGCTGCCTTGAAATCGCGCGCCGGCTGGGGGAAGTCGGCATCATAATCATAGCTGTAGAACGGTAACTCGCTGAAGCCGATCTCCGTCATCTCGAACCCTTCCGGCGCAAGGCGAACCAGCGCCTTCGCCAGCTTCCGGTTGATCGAGCCCCGGGCAAGACTGCCGACAAAATAGCCGACCTTGTGATGCGTGGTCATGTTTTCATCCTCCCTTTGGTGAATCGCGCCCTGCCGGACCGCGCTACGGAAATCGCGGCCGCACTCCGACGGGACAATGCGCAAGTGGCGCTCCGGTTCCATGGCGGCGAGGTTGGGAGCGAATTGCTGGGGCGCCCCTCCACACGAGGCCAAGCTGGGTGGTGATCCATCCCGACCCCGCATCCACGGCACCCAGCGAAGTGGGGGGGGGCCTAGGACGGTTTCAATATTGAGGCCGTTCTGAATTTGTCATTGCTCGGCGAACAGCCCGCCTGGTAGTCCGGATTTTGGAGACCGAAAAACGGGATTCCAGGAATACACAGAGTAAACGTTCGACTAGAGCGAGGCGCCCATACCGAACGGCCCTATGGAAACCGGGTTGCTGAAAATGCCGCAGGAGCGCCCAAGGGATTTTCGACAGGCGCAAACTGCAGCGCCAGGCCGCCACAAAAAGTAAAGGGGCCGACCCTCTCAGGTCAGTCCCCATTTTTTCCCGGCGGAGCCTTCTCGCCGGAACGAATATATTAAATATATATATGCGTCCCCTACCGATTCGCTAAGGGCTCCATGCAGAAAGTAAACGTATATATAGATGGATTTAATCTATATCATGCTATCGTTGCCATGGAGAAGCCTGAGCTTAAATGGATTAAACTCCATCTGTTGGGACGTTCTTTTCTCCGTCGGAAAGAATATTTAAATAGAGTAATTTTTTTACTGCGATCCTTACCTGGGATAGGGTTAAGCAGCAGCGTCACAAGAATTTCATCGTCGCGCAAAAGGCATGCGGCGTTGAAGTCGTTGAGTCTAATTTCAGGAGAGTTTCAAGGTATTGTCGCGTGATGAATCGAAACTGTTCGCGCCACGAAGAAAAACAGACTGACGTTGCGCTAGCCATCGGAGCTTTTCAGGATGCCATGCATGGGAATTTCGACCGTGTAGTCCTCGTTATCGCGGACAGTGATCAGGTGCCGCTCGACAAGTCGATGAAGGCAAGCTTCCCTAATAAGCATATCACTCTTGCAGCCCCTCCGGAACGGGGCGGAGAGGCGCGTGAGCTTGGCAGCGTGGTGCATGATCGGACACCAATAACTGCCGGACGACTTCGAGGCTGCATGATGCCACGTGACGTAAAGGACAAGAATGGGCGCACGGTGGCAACAATGCCCAGTCTTTACTTGCGCGATCCAAATGGCGAGTTCCGCTGAGAGTAGTTCTGTATCCCCTCTCTTCCCTTTCCGGCGCAAACCGACTAACCTTGCGCGCAGGAACAGGTTCCGCTGCGGCGGATCAAAAGGGAACACGGTGCGGCCAGCGGCCAAATCCGTGACTGCCCCCGCAACTGTAACCGTTGAGCTCTCGTCCGGAATGCCACTGGCAGCGTGTCACGCACCGGGAAGGCGGATGAAGAGCGATGACGTGGAAGTCAGGAGACCTGCCTGTTCCGTCACCCATGTTCCGGGCACGAGGGGTGTCCGGGCGCGGCTCCTCCGTAGCGGTGACACGATCAGAATGGCCGTTGCCGCAACGGGTCGCCGGGCATCCATCCCGACTGTCCTGTCAGGCAAGGGCCTGTCATCCACAGGGGGACGATCGATCGTCCACCCTCAACATTCGGGACGGACATGCAGAACAGATCCATCATCCTTTCCGGGGCCATCCTGCTGGCCCTTGGCTGCGGCGCAAATGCGCAGGAGCTCGGCGACGAGACGCAATCGGTTACCGAGCTGGAGACGCTGCTCGTCACGGACGGGCTGAGCCCGGTGGCGCAGGAAAAATCCGGCCGCGCCTTCACCGTGATCACCGGCGAGGCACTCGAGCGCAACCAGGTGCGCCATGTCGCCGACGCGCTGCGCCAGGTGCCGGGCTTCTCGGTCTCGCGCATGGGCGCGCGCGGCGCACTGACCAAGGTGCGGGTGCGCGGCGCCGAGGCGAATCACATCCTGGTGCTGATCGATGGGGTCGAAGTGAGCGAGACCTCGACCGGCGAGTTCGATTTCTCCAGCCTGATCGTCGACGAAATCGACCGTATCGAGATCCTGCGCGGCCCGCAAAGCGCCTTTCTCGGCTCCGACGCCCTTGCCGGCGTCGTCAACATCATCACCCGGCGCGGCGAGCGCGGCGGCTGGGCGGCAAGCCTGCGCAGCGAAGCCGGCACGGACGGCACCTTGCTCGGCGGCGTGACCCTGCGCGGCGGCGGCGAGAATTACGATCTCGCCCTGTCTGGGAATTTCCAGCGCAGCGACGGCTTCGATGTTTCGGGGACCGGCAGCGAGAAGGATGGCGACCGCAACACCACGCTCAATGCGAAGCTGACGGCGGATCTGACGCCGCAGCTGAAGCTGGACGGCACGCTGCGTTTCGTCGACCGCATGGGCGAAACCGACTGGCAGAATTTCGCCGGCATCGTGGAGGACAGCGCCGACTGGACGAAATCACGCGAACTGTTCGGATCAGCCGGTCTCACCCATGAAAGCCTCGACGGCGCCTGGACGCAGCGCGCAAGGTTCAGCTTCACCGACACGCACCGCGAGAATTTCA
>CAYLGY010000039.1:0-18605 GCA_964383325.1 uncultured Rhizobiaceae bacterium | reverse complement strand
GCCTGGACGCAGCGCGCAAGGTTCAGCTTCACCGACACGCACCGCGAGAATTTCAACGAGTTCTATTTCGATCCATTCTCGACGGCCGATGGCGGCAGGCTGAAGGCCAGCTACCAGGCCACCTACGCCTTCTCGACGCCCTCGCTGGGCGGGGCGGAGCACAAGATCACCGGCGGCTATGAATGGGAACGCGAAACCTATACGGCCTCGCATGTCAATGACCATTTCCGGCGCGACATCCATGGCTTCATCGGCGAGTATCGCGGCGAATATCTGGATCAGTTCTATCTCAATCTCGGACTGCGCCACGACCGCAACGACCGCTTCGCCGATGCGACGACCTACTCCATCGCCGGCGCCTGGCGCAGCCCCGACCGCAATACCAGGCTGCATGCATCGGTGGGCACGGGGGTGACCAATCCGACCTTTGTCGAGCAGTTCGGCTGGGATCCGACCCAGTTCACGCCCAATCCCGATCTGATCCCGGAAAAGAGCTTCGGCTGGGATATCGGCATCGAGCGGACCTTTCTCGACGGCATGCTCATCGCCGACCTGACCTGGTTCGACCAGGACCTGACCCATGAGATCTATACCGATTACGATGTCTATCCTTTTACGGTGCGCAATCGCGAGGGGATCAGCAGGCGGCGCGGGATCGAATTGTCGGCGCGGCTCGATCTCTTCAACGGGCTGACCGCCCACGCCACCTATACCTATCTCCACTCGACCGAACAGACCGTGGCCGGCGGGCCGGAACTTGCCGAATTGCAGCGGCCACGCCATTCCGGCGCGCTTGGCATCGCCTATTCCTTCGCCGAGGACCGCGCCCGGATCTTTGCCGATGCGATCTTCAATGGTGAAATGCCGGATCTCGATTTCACGACCGATCCGGCCTCGCGCATCCGGCTGCCCGCCTATACGGTGGTGAATCTCGGCGGGAGCTACCGGCTCAACGAGCAGGTGGAGATCTATGGCCGGATCGAGAATCTGTTCGATTCGCGCTATCAGGAGGTGCATGGCTATGCGGCGCAGGGGCGAACGGCCTTTGCCGGGGTGAAGGCGAAGTTCTGACCGCCGGTCGCGAAGGAAGCAGGTCTTGGCAGGCATGGCATTTTCACGGGCATTCTGCTACGGCGCCATCCTCCTGGCGCTGGCGCTGCAAACGGTGGCGGGCGCGGCGGAGCCGCCGTCGCGCGTCGTTTCACTCAATGTCTGCACCGACCAGCTTGCCATGCTGGTCGCCGGGGAAGGCCAGCTCCATTCCGTCTCCCTGCTTGCCGCCGATCCGGCAAGCTCGGCCATGGCGGATGCGGCGGGCAAATATGTGCTCAACCACGGTCAGGCCGAGGAAATCTTCCTCATGCAGCCCGACCTCGTGCTCGCCGGCACCTTCAGCACGCGCGCGACGGTCGAGCTTCTGCGCCGGCTCGGCTTTCGCGTCGAGATCTTCGAGCCGGAAGCCTCGTTCGACGACATCCGCGCCAATCTGCTGCGCATGGGCGAAATTCTCGGGCGCGAGGCCCGGGCAGCCGAACTGGTCGCCGAACTTGATGCCGGGCTGGCGGAGCTGGCGCGCAACCCCCCGCCCGACAAGGTGGTCGCCCTCTACGAGGTCAACAGCTACACTTCCGGCACGGGCACGCTGGCAAATGCGGTGGTGCGGGCCGCGGGCCTCACCAATCTCGCCGAAGTGCTGGGCTATGCAGGTTCCGTGCGCCTGCCGCTCGAATTGCTGGTCATGGCCGAGCCGGACCTGATCGCCGGCGGCGACATCCGCTACGATGCGCCGGCGCTCGCCGAGCAGAACTTCGTCCATCCCGCCTACCGGGCCCTGGCGGCCAGGGCGAGAGGGGTAAACCTGCCAAGCGGCCATACGGTGTGCGGCGGGCCCTTCACCCTGCGCAGCGCCCGCATCCTGCAGGACGCGGCAAGATGAGCGAGACCGCCGCCTACCGTCTGCTGCTCGTTCTGCTCGCAGCGGCCGCCGCGCTCCTGTTCGGCCTGTCGCTGCTGGTCGGGCCGGCGGCGATCAGCTTTCGCGAAAGCCTTGCTGCGCTCCTCGCCGGCAAAGGCGAGGCCGTGACTCTGGTGATGCGTGAAATCCGGCTGCCGCGCGCAATTCTTGGCGCCATGATCGGCGCGACGCTCGGCCTGTCGGGCGCGGCCCTGCAGGGTTGGCTGCGCAATCCGCTCGCCGAGCCGGGCCTGCTCGGCATCGGGGCCTCGGCCTCGCTGGGCGCCGTGCTGGCAATCTATAGCGGCCTGGCGCTCGTCCTGCCGCTGGCGCTACCGCTGGCGGCCCTTGGCGGGGCGGTGCTCGCCGTCATCATCGTCCAGGCCATGGCGGGAATCGGGCGCGGCACGCTGACGATCATTCTCGCCGGCGTCGCCGTGTCGAGCTTTGCCGGCGCCATGATCTCGCTGGCGCTCAACCTGTCGCCCAACCCGTTCGCGGCCATGGAGATCATGTTCTGGATGATGGGCTCGCTCGCCGACCGCTCGATGGACCATGTTGCCCTCGCCGTCCCCTTCATGCTGGCGGGCTGGCTGATGCTGGCGTTCGCCGGCCGGCCGCTCGATGCGCTGACCCTCGGCAGCGACGCCGCCGCAAGCATGGGGGTCGATTTGCGCCGGGTGCAGCATCTCGTCATTTTCGGCACCGCGGCCTCGGTCGGCGCCGCGACCGCGGTCGCAGGCGCGATCGGCTTCGTTGGGTTGGTCGTGCCGCACATGCTGCGCCCGCTCGTGGGGGCAAGGCCCGCCCGCCTCCTGCCTGCCAGCGCACTTGGCGGCGCCTGCCTGCTCCTCGCCGCCGATCTGCTGGCGCGCATCCTGGCCCCCGCCAATGAGCTGAAGCTGGGCGTCCTCACCGCAATCGTCGGCGCGCCGTTCTTTCTCTGGCTCGTCTGGCGCACCCGCAGGAGCCTGTGATGGCGCCGCTGCTGCAGATCCGCAATCTGGTGGCGGCGCTGAGCGGCAGGACCGTGCTGCACGGGGTCGACTGCACGGTCGCCGCCGGCGAGTTCGTCGGGCTGATCGGGCCGAATGGCGCCGGCAAGTCCACGCTGCTGCGCGCCGCGCTCGGCCTGCTGCCGGCCTCGGGCGTGGTTACGATCGCAGGAAGGGACTCTGCCGCCCTGCGCGCGCGCGACCGGGCACGCCTTGCCGCCTATCTGCCACAGGAACGCGACATTGCCTGGCCGATGACGGTTCAGACCCTCGTCGGGCTCGGGCGCGAGCCCTATCGATCCGCCCTCGCGCCAGCGGGCCGGCAGGATGAGGCGGCGGTGTCCGAGGCAATGGCGCGCATGCAGATCGAGAACCTCGCCACACGCCGCGCCACGGAACTTTCGGGCGGGGAACGGGCGCGGGCGCTGATCGCCCGGGCACTGGCGCAACAGGCGCCGCTGCTCCTGGCCGACGAGCCGACGGCGGGACTCGATCCGTCACATCAGATCGCCCTAATGCGCATTTTCTCCGATCTCGCCGCCGAGGGCCACGGCGTCCTCGCCTCCATGCACGATCTGGGCCTCGCGGGCCGTTGGTGCCATCGCCTGATCCTCATCGATCATGGCAGGGTGATTGCCGATGGCGCGCCGGCCGAGGTCCTGACCCTCGCACGCCTGCGCGAAATCTATGGCGTCGAGGCCTTCCGGATGGAAACCGCGGACGGGCTGCTCCTCCTGCCGCTGGACCTTGCGCAGCCCCGGTGAGGGCAAACGCGCCTCACGGCCCTCAAAGGATGGACGCGGCATACCTATATTGCTACGACCCCCGGACCTGAGACCCGAATGGAAATCGAATTGCCTGACCTCCAGACCCCCTATTACCTGATCGACAAGCAGAAGCTGCTTGCCAATCTCGCGATCATCGAGCGGGTGCGCCGGCAATCGGGCGCCAAGGCATTGCTGGCGTTGAAATGCTTCGCCACCTGGTCGGTCTTCGACCTGATGCGCGAATATATGGACGGCACGACGTCCTCGTCGCTATTCGAAGTGCGCCTCGGGCGCGAGCGGTTTGGTGGCGAGACGCATGCCTACAGCGTCGCCTATTCCGACGGCGAGATCGACGAGGTGATCGGTCATGCCGACAAGATCATCTTCAACTCGATCTCGCAGCTCGACCGCTTCGCGGACAGGGCGGCATCGCTTCCGCGGGGCCTGCGCATCAATCCGGGCGTGAGTTCCTCGAGCTTCGACCTCGCCGACCCGGCGCGACCCTTCAGCCGCCTCGGCGAATGGGACGCGGGACGCATCGAGGCCCGGCTCGACCAGGTCGACGGCTTCATGGTGCATAATCAGTGCGAAAACGAGGATTTCGACCTGTTCGACCGATTGCTCGGCGAGACCGAGCAGCGTTTCGGCCATCTGTTCCACAAGGTGAACTGGATCAGCCTTGGCGGCGGCATCCATTTCACTGGCAAGGACTATCCGCTGGACGCCTTCTGCGCCCGGCTCGCCGAATTCTCGAAGAGATATGACGTTCAGGTCTATCTGGAACCGGGCGAGGCCGCCATCACCAACAGCACCACGCTCGAAGTCACGGTGCTCGACCGGCTGTCGAACCAGAAGGAATTGCTGATCGTCGACAGTTCCGTCGAGGCCCACATGCTCGACCTCCTGATCTATCGCGAATCGGCGCGGATCGAACCGGATGCCGGGCCGCATCGCTATCTGGTCTGCGGCAAGTCATGCCTGGCCGGCGACATTTTCGGCGAGTTCTCTTTCCCGGAAGAAGTGCGCATCGGCGACCGGCTGTCGATCGAGGATGCGGCCGGCTACACTATGGTCAAGAAGAACTGGTTCAACGGCGTGCAGATGCCATCGATCGTGATCCGCGAGACGGATGGCAGCCTGCGGCCCGTGCGCCGGTTCACCTTCGAAGATTACGAACGCAGTCTTTCCTGACTGCCGCCTTTCCCTCCCCTCCCCCATGTCTACAGGAGAAACACCGACGAAATGAACAGGAATGTCCTCATCATCGGCGCCGGCGGCGTAGCACAGGTCGTCGCGCACAAATGCGCGCAGAACAATGACGTGCTCGGCGATATTCATCTAGCCTCGCGTACCCTCTCCAAGTGCGAGGCCATCCGCGATTCCGTGTTCGGGAAGAACAGCATGAAAGTGCCGGGCGCGTTCGAGGTCCATGCGCTGGACGCGATGGATGTCGAGGCAACGAAAGCGCTGATCGCGAAGACGAAAAGTTCGATCGTCATCAATGTCGGCTCGCCCTTCGTCAACATGTCGGTGCTGCAGGCCTGCATCGAGGCCGGCGCGGCCTATCTCGACACGGCGATTCACGAGGACCCGCTGAAGATCTGCGAAACACCGCCCTGGTACGGCAATTATGAATGGCAGCGCCGCGAAGCCTGCGAGAAGGCCGGCATCACCGCCATTCTCGGCGTCGGCTTTGATCCGGGCCTCGTCAATGCCTATGCGGCCGTGGCCAATGCAGAGTATTTCGACCGCATCGATTCGATCGACATCATCGACGTCAATGCCGGCGATCACGGGCATTATTTCGCCACCAATTTCGATCCCGAAATCAATTTCCGCGAATTCACCGGCACGGTCTGGACCTGGCAGAACCGCCAGTGGACGGCCAACAAGATGTTCGAGAAGCGGATGGAGTGGGACCTGCCCGTCGTCGGCAAGCGCCCGACCTACCTGACGGGCCATGACGAAATCCATTCGCTCGCGAAGAATCTCGATGTCCCGAATATCCGCTTCTGGATGGGATTCGGGGATCATTACATCAATGTCTTCACCGTGCTGAAGAACCTCGGGCTGCTATCCGAACAGCCGATACGGACTGCCGAAGGGCTGGAAGTCGTGCCGCTGAAGGTGGTCAAGGCCGTCCTGCCCGATCCGGCCTCGCTTGCGCCCCGCTATACGGGCAAGACCTGCATCGGCGATCTGGTCAAGGGGGTGAAGGACGGCGTGGAACGCGAGGTCTTCATCTACAATATTTCCGACCACGAGGCTGCCTATCGCGAAGTCGGCAGCCAGGCAATTTCCTATACGGCCGGCGTGCCGCCAGTTGCCGCGGCAATACTGATCGCCGATGGCAGGTGGAATGTCCGCAAGATGGTCAATGTCGAGGAATTGCCGCCGCGGCCATTCTTCGACCTCCTGGACCGGATGGGCCTGCCGACGCGCATCCGTGACGAGAAGGGCGACCGGCCAATCGCCGAGGATGCCTGACGAAACTGTGGCGCGTGCGCTCTTGCGTCCGGAAAGATGCAGGAGCGCCGTCGTGAAGCGAATTCCCTTACGGTCAGATCTCGCCCCGGAACGTGTCGCAATCCGCAACGTCGCCGCTGCGATATCCAGCAAGGAACCAGCGGCGGCGCTGCTCGGATGTGCCGTGATTGAAGCTTTCGGGCACGACATAACCCTGGGTGCGCTTCTGCAGCGTATCGTCACCGATCTGGAAGGCGGCGTTCAGCGCCTCGTCGAGGTCGCCTTCCTCCAGCAAGCCGCGCCGGTCGGTGTGATGCGCCCAGACCCCGGCGTGACAATCGGCCTGAAGCTCGATCCGCACCGACATGGCATTGGCCTCGGCCTCGCTGAGCTGCCCGCGCAGCCGGTTGAATTCGGGCAGTACGCCGGTCAGGTTCTGGACGTGATGGCCGACCTCGTGGGCGATGACATAGGCCCGGGCGAAATCTCCCTCGGCCTGGAACTGGCGTTCCAGCGTCGCGAAGAATTCGAGGTCGATATAGACCTTCGCATCGCCCGGACAATAGAATGGCCCGGCGGCAACGGAGGCGAAACCGCAGGCCGATCGCACGCCGCCATCGAAGAGGACCAGCCCCGGCTCGCGATATTGCGCGCCCGCGCCGTTGAAGATCGCATTCCAGACATCTTCGGTCTCGGCAAGAACGACGCTGACGAATTGCCGGCCTTCATCATTGGCCGCCGGACCCTGCCGGACCTCCTGCTGGCTCGCCGGGCCGCCCTCGATCAGCTGCAAGGGGTCGATGCCGATCGCCCGCAGCACGAAGAAGCCGATCACGAGCAGGACAATCGTGGTCAGCGACATGCCGCCCCCGCCGCCACGTCCGAGCGGAATACGGATCGGCATGCCGCGCCCCCGGCCGGGCGAAATGGCGCCGGTGCCGCGCCGATCTTCGATATTGCTGCTTTGGCGACGTCCCCTCCAGCGCATGTGCGCCTCCTTCTTCCACAGGTTTTCCGGCCCGCGCCCGACTATCGGGCGAGGAACACCGGCAGGGACGGCTCGTCCAGGAAGCTCTGGGTGACGCCGCCGAAAATGCGCTCGCGCAACCGCGAATGGCCGTAGGCGCCCATCACCATGAGGTCGGCCGCGCAATCGCCGGCATGCTGGCGCAGCACTTCGGCAAGGCTGCGCCCGGACTTGGGAAGCCTGTCCACCCGGACATTGGCGCCATGGCGGGCCAGATAGGTCGCCAGATCGGCGCCCGGCTCCTCGCCGTGGCCCATCGGGCTTTCCTCCGGATCGACCAGGACGGCAATGACTTCCTCCGCCTGCACCAGAAGTTCCAGCGCCTCGCGGACCGCCCGCGAAGCCTCGAAGCCCGAATCCCAGGCGATCATGATCCGCCGCGGCGCGAGCGTCGGCGCATGTCCTTCCGGGACGAGCAGCAATGGCCGGGTCGATGCGAACAATGCGCCTTCCACCACCTTTTCCTTCAGCGTTCCCCCTGCCGCCAGTTCCGGACCGACCAGGGTGAGATCGGCATAACGCCCTCTGCGCCCGATCGTTTCATCGGTGCGCGCAATTTCGCAATAGTCCTGGGTCAGGTCATGCGACATGGCGCGGGAAGCCAGGAAATCGCGGACCGCCTCGAAACGCCGGGCGAGATTCTGTTCGTCCTCCTGGCGCTCCTGGAACCAGGCATCGGAGACCATCGCCGCAAACTCGCCGACCGGCGGCGGCGCCGCCATCTGCACGACCATGACCGACAGATGCAGATCATGTCGCTCGCACATCCCGGCGGCCAGGGCGAGATCGCCATTGCCCAGTTCCGGGCTGGTGACTGTGACTAGGGTCCTGAATGGCATGAAATCCTCCCCGAGGCATTGATTTGCACCATGGTACTCGAAAATTGCGCCGCCGGATTGCGTGATGTCAAACCCGTGCACGACCTGTTGCAGCGAATTGACATCAGATTGGCCCGCGGCCAACCTGTCGCCGGCCTGGAACGGAGCGGAGCAGGATGATCAGGTTGTGGCTCGTGCCCTTTTTCGTGATGTTCTCCGGCGCCATCGCCCAGGAAATGGAATATGGCGAAGCCGAATATCTTCTCACCTGCGCCGAATGCCACGGTTCCTACGGGCGGGGCGATGGCAATCTTGCGCGCCTTCTCGGCATTTCCGCTGCCGACCTGACCGCCCTGCAGGAACGGAATGGCGGCGAATTCCCCTATTGGCGCGTCTTCTCGATGATCGACGGGCGCCATTCGGGGCAGGAGAATTCCAGCGTCGAGATGCCGGCCTTCGGCGCCCTGTTCGGCGAGCGCGACCGGGAGGAATATGGCGACGAGGTTGGCGGCGTGCTCACCGAGCGGCGGATTCATGCCCTGACCCGCTATGTGGAGAGCCTGCAGGAATAGGTCCTGTCCCTCGCCGCGGCCCGATCCGGTAGATGGCGCGCACGACCCCCGGCTCGTCCGGTTCATGGGCAATCTCGAAGCCGAAACTGCGGCACATGGAAATCATCCGGTCATTGTCGGCGAGGATGACGCCCTCGACGATTTCGAGGCCCTCGGCGGTCGCATAATCGAGAATGTGCTTCAGCAGCACCCAGCCAAGGCCACGCCCCTGAAGGTCGGAGCGGACCAGGAGCGCATATTCGCCGATGGTGCGGTCGGGATCGAGCGACAGTCGCCCGACGGCCGCCAGCTCGCCGCTCGCCTCGCGAATCGCGGCAAAGGCGATGTCGCGGTCATAATCGAGCTGTGTCAGGCGCTTCAGCATCTCGTCCGGGAAATGCCGGCGCGGGGCAAGGAAGCGGTAGCGGATGTCGCCGCTCGAGATCCGCTCGATGAATGGCGGGTAGAGCACGATGTCGGCAGGCTTGATCGGGCGGATGAGAAAGGTTTCGTCCTCGACGACATGGGTGCGCGTCCATTCTGACGGATAGGGCCGGATGACGAGATCGGGATTCGGCCCCGGCTCGTCGATCCGCGCCGGCTCGATCTCGATGCGTGCGTCGAGCGCAATGACGCCATCCTTGTTGGCGAGCAGCGGATTGACGTCGACGGCATGGATGCAGGGGAAATCGACGATCAGTTGCGAGAGCCCGTTCAGCGCCGTCGACAGCGCCCCATGGTCGATCGGCGCCCGGTCGCGAAACCCGGCAAGCAGCCGGCCGATCCGCGTGCGCCTGACCAGACCGGCGACCAGCACGTCATCGAGCGGCGGCAGGCCAATGGCGATATCGTCCAGCACTTCCACCGCGACCCCGCCGGCGCCGAAGGCGATTACGGGACCGAAGACCGGATCGCGGCTGCAGCCGAGAATGAGTTCCTGGGCATGCTTGCGCATCACCATCGGCTGGACGGCAAAGCCCTCGATCTTCGCCTCCGGATGCGACCGCCGAACCCGCTCCACGATGGTGCGCGCCGCCTCCCCTGCCTCGCGGGCCGAGGAAATGCCGAGCATGACGCCGCCGACATCGGATTTGTGCGTGATGGCTTTCGACAGGAGCTTGACGGCAACCTGGCGATGGCGGGCAAGCAATGCCTCGGCCACGCTTTCCGCCTCGCCCGGCGACCGGGCAATGCGCGTTTCCGGGACGGGGATGCAATAGGCCTCGATCACCGCCTTGGCCTCCGGCTCGGTCAGCATGCGCCGACCCTCGTCCGCCACCTCGCGCAGGATCCTCGCCACCACTTCGGGCTTGCCCTCCACATCCTCGCTATGCCGCGAGGGGACACGGCTCAGGGCCTGCCGGGCCTTGGCCCAGTTCCACAGATGGGAGGCCGCATCGGCAGCCTTTGCCGGCGTCTCGAAGCTAGGAATGCCGGCATTCTGGAGAATCTCGCGCCCGTGACGGGCGACATGTTCGCCAAGCCAGCAGGAAATGACCGGCTTGCCGGCAATGCGTCCCTTGTCACTGATCTCTGCGACGCCGCGCGCCGCATCGATCGGCGAGGCAAGCCCGGTCGGACAATTCATCACCATCAGCGCATCGACGGACGGGTCATCCGCCACCGCCTCGATCGCCGCGACGAATCGCTCCGGCGGCGCATCGCCGATGATATCGACCGGATTTGCCCGGGACCACGCCGGCGGCATGGCCGCCTCCAGCCGTGCGAGGGTTTCGGGCGACAGTTCCGCCAGCTCGCCGCCACGATCCATCAGCCGATCGACGGCCAGCACGCCCGCGCCCCCGCCATTGGTGACGATTGCAAGCCGCGCATGATCGAGCGCCGGGAACTGCGCCGTGATCTCGGCCGCGTCGAACAGTTCAGCGAGGCTTTGCACACGCAGGATTCCGGCGCGCCGGAGCACCGCCTCGACGACGCGATCGGCCCCCGACAGCGCGCCGGTATGAGTCGCTGCCGCGGCGGCCGCGGCTGCATGCCGCCCCGCCTTGATCGCAATCACCGGCTTGATGCGCGAAGCGGCCCGGGCGGCCGAAATGAACTTTCGCGGCGCGGTGATCGATTCCAGATAGAGGATGATCGAGCGCGTCCGCCGGTCGCCGGCCAGAAGGTCGAGCCAGTCGCCGACATCGACATCGGCCATGTCGCCGAGCGAGACGATCTGCGAGAAACCGACATTGTTCTCCGCCGCCCAGTCGATCAGCGAGGTGGCGATGGCGCCGGATTGCGACAGCAACGCAATGCCGCCCGGACGCGGCGCCATGTGCGCGAAGCTCGCATTGAGCCTTGCCGCCGGCATCATCAATCCGAGCGTATTGGGCCCGATGATGCGGAAGAGATGCGGCCGCGCCGCGTCCAGCATGGCCTGGCGCAGGCCGTTGGCGTGGGTGAGCCCGGCGCTGATGACGACCGCGGCGCGGCAGCCCTTCGCCGCCAGCTCGCTGACCAGCCCCGGCACCGTTACCGCCGGCGTGACGATGACTGCCAAGTCGGGCGCCGCCGGCAGGGAGCGGACATCGCGATGGCAGGCAATCTCGCCAATTCGGTCATATTTCGGGTTGACCCCCCAGACCGTTCCCCGAAAGCCGCCCTCGACGATGTTGGAAAGCACGACGCGGCCGACGGAGCCTTCCCGTATCGACGCCCCGATCACCGCGACCGAGCGAGGATTGACGGCATATTCCAGATTGCGAATGGTCAATTCAGACCTCCACTGCGCCATGCCGCCCGATCATGCCGGCCAACTCCGCAAATTCAATAGCCGCTGATGCGCGGCAGCCAGGTCGAGATCTGCGGCACGAAGGTAAGGGCGAGGAGAACCACGAGGAAGGCCAGCATGAAATACGGCATTTCACGAATGATTTCGCTGACGCGCATGCGCACGACCGAGGAGATGACGAAGAGCAGCGCCCCGACGGGCGGTGTGACCAGCCCCATCGTCAGGTTGACGATGACCACAATGGCGAAATGAATCGGATCGATTCCGAGCGTATGCGCAATGGGGCTCAGGATCGGGACGAGGATCAGGACGCCCGGCAGCGGGTCCATGAACAGGCCGAAGACGATCAGCAGCACGTTTACCGCCAGCAGGAACAGGATCGGGCTCAGGTTCCAGTCGATGATCGTTGCCGCAATCGCTTGCGGGATGCCTTCGATGACGATGATCCAGGCAAAGGCGCGCGCGGCGCTTAGGATGAGCAGGATCGCCGCCGTGGTCAGCGCCGCGCGCAGCAGGATGTCCGGCAGATCCCGCAGCTTCAGCGAGCGATAGAAGAACATGCCGCAGAGCAAGGCGTAGAATACGGCTACCACCGAGGCTTCGGTCGGGGTGAACACGCCGCTGCGGATGCCGCCGATGATGATGACGATCAGCAGGAGCGCGGGAATGGCGTGCAGCGTCGTGCGCAGCATTTCCGGCCAGGGCGGCCGCGGCGCGCCGCTGCGATAGCCGCGCTCCCGGCTGACCTTCCAGTTCACGGCAGCGAGGGCGAGCGCGATGAGCAGGCCTGGCAGGATCCCCGCCATGAAGAGCGCGCCGACCGATACGCGGCTATCCTGCATTGCATAGAGTATCATGATGATGGAGGGCGGGATGATTGGCCCGACCACGGCAGTCGATACGGTCAGCGCCGCCGCATAGGGCTTGTCATAGCCATCCCGCTCCATCATGCGCAGCATGACCGCGCCTGGACCTGCGGCATCGGCCAGAGCCGAACCGGAAATGCCGGCGAACATGGTCGAGGACAGCACGCTCGCATAGCCGAGCCCGCCGCGCAGATGGCCGACGAATTGCGACGCGAAGCGCAGCAGGATCTGCGTCATCGCTCCGCCGGTCATCAGCTCGGCGGCAAGGATGAAGAAGGGAACGGCCATCAGCGGAAAGCTGTCGAGGCCGGAAAACATCTCCTTGACGACGACCAGGAGCGGATAATGGCCGCCGAGCCAGATCGCCAACGCCGCGGCGATGGCCAGCGCGAACGCCACCGGCACGCCCAGGACCAGAAACACGAAGAAGGCGAGGAAGAGAATCGGGGTCATGGTCGGGCCTCGCCCCCCTCATCCAGTGGGCTTTCGAGGCGCAGATATTCACCCTCGACGACGAAATGGCGCAGCACGAGCAGTAAATGGACGGCCATCAGCGCGAAGCCGATCGGCATTGCGGCGTAGATATAGCTGAACGGGATACGCGTCGCCGGTGTGAGCTGGAAGCGGCCACGCATCAGATAGTCATGGCCCATGCGAATCATGACCAGGAGGAATACGACAAGGAGCGCGGCAATCAGGATGCGCGCGAGGCGCTGCATGCGTGCCGGCAGGATTTCCTGCAGATTGGTGATCGCGACATGACCGCCATAGCGCAAGGTCAGCCCCGCGCCGAGAAAGGTCATCCAGATCATCAGATAGCGCGCCACTTCCTCGGACCAGGTGATGGAAAAATTGGTGAGGTAGCGCAGTGACACATTCGCGAACACGATGCAGGACATGGCGGCCAGGAGGGCCGCCAGGATCCATTTATTGGCTTCGATGAACCAGTATTCGAAGCGTTTCACGACGCGCCGGTCCGGCGGGTGCTACTGGTAGGCGATGATCTGGTCGATCAGATCCTTGTCATAGGTCTTGTAATATTCCTCATAGGCACTTGCGAGCGCCTCCTGGAAGGCCGCCTTCTGCTCGGCCGTGAGCTCGCCGATCTCCATGCCTTCGGCACGAAGCTGCTCGACCCCGGAACTCTCGACATTGTCCACGAAGCCCCGCATCTCCTTCACGGCCTCTGCCGCGCCCTTGCGGAACAGTTCCTGATCTTCCGGCGACAGGCCTTCCCAGAGCTGCTTCGAGACCAGCAGGATCGCCGGCGAATAGACATGGCCCGAAAGGGTCAGGTATTCCTGCACTTCCGACAGCTTGGCCGAGGTGATCACTGAAAGCGGATTCTCCTGGCCGTCGATCGTACCTTGCTGCAAGGCGCTGATCACTTCCGGCCACGCCATCGGCGTCGGCGCCGCGCCCAGCGTCTCGAACGCCCGGATATGGACCGGATTCTCCATCGTCCGCAATTTCAGGCCGGCAACATCGGCAGGGTCTTCGATCGAATTGCGATTGTTGGTGATGTGGCGGAAACCCTGCTCGCCCCATGCCAGCGCGACCAGCCCGACATCATCGAACTTCGCCAGGATTTCCTGCCCGATCGGGCCGTCCAGCACCGCGCGCGCATGCGCGAGGTCCCGGAACAGGAACGGGATGTCGAAGACGCCCGCCTCGGGCACGAAATTGGACAGCGTTCCGGAAGAAACGATTGTCGCCTCGACCGTGCCGAGCTGCACGCCCTCCACCACCTCGCGCTCCCCGCCGAGTCCCGATGAGGGGAAATGCCGGAAGACGAAATGCCCGTCAGCCTCGCCCTCGACGACTTCCTGCCATTTCGATGCGGCTACCCCGTAATGGGAATCAGGCGCCGCGGCGAGCGCGTAGCCGATCTTGATTTCCTGTTGCGCCGCGGCCGGCCCGTTCCAGGCCAATCCGGCAAGCGCCAGTGCGAAGGCCGCGCCGATGCGGCTGTGCAACCCTGTTCTCATTCGTCGATCCTCCCCTTGCTCGATCGCGTAAAACCTACACCAGCGACAGGGGCTCTGCCAACACAAAGCAGACATTGCGGCGCGATTGCCATCAAAGCTGGGATTCGATCGGCAGCCAGCCGATGATCGTCGCAGCCAGCTTGCGCCAGATGCTCGCCCGCGGCTCGGTGCGCCAGATGCGTGGTGCGAGACCCTTCCCGTCCTCCCAGCCGAGCCTCCCCCCGGAAAGGATGAGCCGGAAGCTTTCCTGCGGTGAAATCTGCCGCGCGAAGACCTCGCTGACCTTCGAGACCAGCACTTCATCGCCGAACAGCACACCCATTTCCGTGTTCAGCGAGATCGAGCGGGGATCGAAATTGAACGAACCGACGAAGCCGAGCCGGCCATCGACGGTGAACGCCTTGGTATGCAGGCTGGCGCCGCTGGAGCCGAAGAGCGTGCGACGGTCGCGGCGAATGATGTCGGGGCGCAGCTCATACAGCCGGACACCGCGGGCAAGGAGCGCCCGGCGATATTTCGCATAGGCGCCATGCACGGCCATGACATCGGTAGCGGCCAGCGAATTGGTGGAAATTGCGACTTCGACCCCGTCCTCGACAAGCTTGCCGAGCGCCTCCACGCCATCGGCGCCGGGAATGAAATAGGGCGAGATGATCTCGACCCGCCTCCGGGCGCCGAGAATGGAGGTGAAGATCACATGCCCGAGCCAGCCATCGATGCTCGCGCCAGCGACCTTTTCGGGAGGATCCGACAGGACCTGCACGCGGTCGGTCCAACGCAATGCTGCGCCCCCTTGCAGCATGTGCTGCGTATCGTGCCCGGTCCGGATTCGGGAAATGTACGGGCCCTGCGATTCCTTGCGCTCCAGATTCTCCAGCCGCGCCCGCAGGCGGGGCAGGTTCGGCCGGCGGAAATTCAGCTTGCGGACCGGCAGCGTGGCCTCGCAATTCCAGAACCGGTCGAAGATGCGGGACGTTTCCTCCACGGCCGGCCCGACCATTGCGAGATCCATGTCGTTGAAATTGGCCTCCTCGGCGGCATCGAAATAGGCATCGCCAATGTTGCGCCCGCCCACGATCGCCAACCGGCCATCGGCGATCCAGGCCTTGTTATGCATGCGCTTGGTCGCGGTGGCGGCTCGCAGCATCAATTCGAGCGCCCGCCCGAACGTGCCTTCGCGGGCGCGGGCCGGATTGAAGAGACGGACCTCGATATTGGGGTGGCTGTCGATGGCCAGATAGGCACGGTCATTGCCGCGCGTGCTGAGATCGTCGAGCAGGATGCGGACGCGCACGCCGCGATCTGCCGCCCGAAGGACCTCGAGCGCCAGCAGCGATCCGGTAAGATCAGCCTTCCAGTAATAATACATCAGGTCGAGGCTGCGCCCGGCATTGCGCGCCGACAACGCGCGCATCGCAAAGGCGGCGAGGTTTTCCGGGATCAGCGCCAGGCCGCTCAGGCCCGGCTGCGCCGCCGCAAGCGGCGCGATCATCTCGTCGAGCGCGGTTTCCACCGCATGGGCCGGCAGGGCCTCGGCGGGCTGTCCCCTCGCCTGCCGCATGAACCTGCCATAGGAATAGAGCGCTGCCGCGGATGCAAGCGCAAACAGTCCGATCCCCGACAGAACGAAAAGAATACCGTTCATGCGCGCGTTCCGCTGAGCAATGTCCGTGTGATGCCATATCGCGCTCGCGCGCGCCAGCCCATGTCGGACATTGCCGCCTTGCCGGGAGCGGCCGCCCCTACAATGCGAAGATCGCGCCGGTGCGGCAATTGCGGATCCGGTCCACCCGGGAGCCGTCCCAGTGAAAATCGTAGTGATCCGCCTGCACGGGAATGGCAACCAGATCCGGCCAGAAGATCGCGGCGCACTCCCCGCCCGGGCAACGGACGCTGCGATAGCCGATACCGTTCGATCCCTGGCGGCGCAGAAGCGCGCCCAGGCGGCGCGGTTCGGTACAATCGTCGGGATCGTGCATCTGCGGCATGGGCCGGACATCGTGCAGCTCGAGATCGAGTCGGTTGATGAGCGTCCGGAACTGGGACGTCCAGCCCGCCGACTCGGCACTTGCCTGCATCATGCGCCCGTGGTGAAAGGCAACCTCGCGCAGCGCGACTTCCTCGCGATTGCCCATGGAGTAGATGCCGTAGCTGCCGTCGGTGAACCTGCCGGGCCGATCGCGGCTGACATGAACGAAGGGCGCCATGACATAGCTGGCGCCAGGACCGGCGACACGCCGCTCCGGCGGGACGAGGTCGAGCCGGCCGAGATGTTGCCAGATGCGGGGATTCGTCTTCGATTCCGCCGAAGCCAGCGCCTCCCAGTCTGCCGGATCGGCGATGTCCTCGAAGAGGTCGACCGGCGGATGGATCGAGCGGATGATGCGAAACGCCTGTGGCCATGCGAATCGCGTCAGGCCCGGCTCCCCGGTCACCAGCCACCCCGCTCCGCATCGAGGAAGGCACGCAGCCGCGCCAGCGAGAAGATGTCGCCCTCGGTCATGATATCGACCGGACTACGTCCGCCCAGCGCCAGATTCGGCTTCTTCACCCAGGCATATCCGCGCGCCGGATCGGTAAACAGATAGCGCAATCCCTTGTGAATGCCCATCAGCAGCGACAGGCGGGTGGCGAGATCGCGATCAATCCGGCCCATCTGCCCGACCTTCCAGCGCGCATAGGTACGCGCCGGCATGCCGCCCAGAATTTCGCGCGCCTGCGCATCCGACAATTTCCACCGATCGAACAGCCGGATGACCGCACGCGCCATGGCCTCCGCCTCATGCGCAGTGATCCGGGCCTGCTCCGGTTGCGCCTCGGTGCGGGGAAGTTCCTGCAACATCGCTCACCTCTGGCATAAAGTAGCAGGTATGATGCCAAATGGCAAGGTCTGGGATGACGCCTGATCGATGCGCGGGATGGCATGTGGAAGGCGGGGACTGAGCCCGATGGACGCAAGCCTGGCTCGCGCCGGCTTGTCGGGAAGCGCTGCCAATTCCGGCCAGATGCATTCCAGCCGGGATTCGGATCTGCAAATTTCCTAGAAAACGAAACTTCTCTGGCGCGCAAATCCGGGCAGCAGGTGCACGGCCGCATTGAAGGCGCGGTAGGAAGACCGCGTCTCGCCCGCCGAGGTCCACATGGTCGCCGTGCCGGTATTGCCGGTGCCGACAATGGCAAGCAGGCGCCCGCCATCGCGCAATTGCGCGAACAGCGCCTCCGGCACCTCTTCCACGGCACCGTTCAGAAGTATGAAATCATAGGGCGCCTCCGCCGCGTGACCCTCGACCAGCGGGCCCTCCACCACGACGGCATTGTCATAGCCGAGCCGTGACAGATTGGCGCTGGCCTGCGCCGCCAGCACGGGATCGCTTTCCAGCGCGATCACCGATCCGGCCAGGCAGGAGATCACCGCCGTCGAATAGCCGGTCACGCAGCCGATTTCGAGGACGATGTCCTCGGCGCCGATTCCGGCCAGTTGCAGCAGCCGCGCAAAGGGCGCCGGCTCCATCAGATAGCGACGCAGCCCGTCCGCGCCGGTATGCACGGCAAGATCCTCGTCCATATAGGCAAAGGGACGCAGCGCCTCCGGCACGAATTCCTCGCGCGGCACACGGCTCATCGCCGCAAGAATCGCATGGGACGTTATGCCTGTGGTGCGCAGCTGGCCATCAACCATCTTTTCACGCTGCGCTGCGAATTCGACCGTCATGGCACAACCCGTATTCCTGGCCGCCGGGGACAGAAAAGACCCGGCTGCTTTCATTTCGTTACCACGCTGGAGGCCTCGCCCGGAATCGAACCGGGGTGCAAGGATTTGCAGTCCTCTGCGTAACCACTCCGCCACGAGGCCGTGCGCGGTAATCGAGCATGCAGTCCGTTAACAGAAGGTCCGCCACGCGGCAAGAGCCTCAGCGCCGGGATTTTCTCCGCCGGCCATTCGCGTAGCCGCCATAATAGACGATCATCCGCCGCCGAAGCCGCCGAATGGCGGCGATATCGATGGAAAGTACCAGCAGGCCGAGCGGAATCATCCAGAATCCGAGGACCGGCAGAAAGCCGAGCATGCCGAGGAAGACGAGATTGATGCCGATGACGATGCGGGCCGGCCGCGATTTCGGCAGGGGAAAATCACGTCCGAACACGCGGAAAGTCCGAATTCGGGGCCCGGCGCCCGGACGCTCCCCATGGGTCATTGATTCGCTCATCTGCTCCAGCCCTGCCTCCCCGACCGCTATAGTATGGCCCGAGGCGGGCACAAAGACCATAATGCCGCCGGGCAGGCAATTCTTTGTCAAAGGTACTTGGCAAGCCGGATGTGGTTTTGCTATAGCCACGCCAGCCTGCACTGACGGCACCGTTCCCCGGTAGCTCAGCGGTAGAGCAACCGGCTGTTAACCGGTTGGTCGCTGGTTCGAATCCGGCCCGGGGAGCCA